>NC_014306.1:300009-600019 GCF_000196615.1 Erwinia billingiae Eb661 | reverse complement strand
CGGCTGGCTGACGCTGATTGGTCTGCGTCGCTATGTCGCCGTCGGCAGCGGCCTGATGGCAATCTGGTCGGTGCGTAATCCGCGTCGCCTCTCACGCTGGGCCAAACGCGGCATCGGCGTGTGGAGCACCTGGCGGATGGTCCGCAACTATCTCCCTCGTCGCTAGCCCCTTCAGCCCTCGCTGACTGGGGCTTTTCTTTTGCCCGCCGTCTCACCACCCTCAGTTATTTCTGGTCCTACCCTTCCTGTTCAATTTTCCTGATAAACATCGACAGTTTATCTCGCTTACAATGATTCCGATTCGCGAATATTATCTTCTGCAACGAACGGTACTAAGCGCTTAAGACGCTTCAGGCCTGAACTTAATGCGGTTGGGAATGTTTCCTGCCAGATAAAACTTGTTAGGGTGAATCATGAAAAAATTAGAAGATATCGGCTTTTTGGTTGCGCGTATTTTGATGCCTGTGCTGTTCATCGTGGCGGGCTGGGGCAAAATCACCGGTTATGCCGGCACCCAGCAGTATATGGAGCACATGGGCGTCCCTGGCTTTTTGCTGCCACTGACCATCCTGCTTGAGTTTGGCGGCGGCCTGGCCATCCTGTTCGGTTTCCTGACGCGCTTTACCGCTATCGTGACCGTTATTTTCACCCTGATCACCGCGATGGTGTTCCACATCGATTTCTCGGTAGAAGGTAACTCGATCAACTTTATGAAAAACCTGAGCATCGCCGGTGGCTACCTGCTGTTGTTCATCACTGGCCCTGGCGCAATCAGCCTGGATCGCCTGCTGAATAAAAAGTGGTAAGAAACACCCGCTATACTCAGTAGCATCAAAGCGACGACGATGCTGATAGCCCTTAGATTTCGATTTGCAGGAAGGCAGCTAACGCCCCGGCAACGCGAGAACTAAGGGCTTTGTTGCTTTCTCACTTAGGGACTGGAGGAAATATGGGACAACTGATTGACGGTGTCTGGCACGATAACTGGTATGACACCAAATCCACCGGCGGCCGTTTTAAACGCTCTGAATCGGCCTTCCGTAACTGGGTCACCGCCGATGGCGAAGCAGGCCCGACCGGCCAAGGCGGCTTCCGTGCTGAGGCAGACCGTTATCATCTGTACGTTTCTCTTGCCTGCCCCTGGGCGCACCGCACGCTGATTATGCGCGCGTTGAAAGGGCTGGAATCGATGATTTCCGTCTCCGTGGTGCATCCGCTGATGCTGGAAAACGGCTGGACCTTCGACGATGATTTCCCGGCGGCCACCGGCGACAGCCTGTATCAGAACGAGTACCTGTATCAGCTCTATCTGCATGCCGATAATGAATACACCGGCCGCGTCACCGTGCCGGTGCTGTGGGACAAGCAGCAAAACACCATCGTCAGCAATGAATCCGCCGATATCCTGCGCATGTTAAACAGTGCCTTTGATGCGGTTGGCGCGCGGGCCGGGGATTATTATCCTGCCGATCTGCGCGAAAAAATTGATGAAGTGAACAGCTGGGTGTACGACACGGTGAACAACGGCGTCTACAAGTCGGGCTTTGCCACCTCGCAACCGGCCTACGATGAGGCGGTCACCGCCCTGTTCAGCTCGCTGGATCGTCTGGAGCAAATGCTGGGGCAACATCGTTATCTGACTGGCGATCGCCTGACCGAGGCCGATCTGCGTCTGTGGACCACGCTGGTGCGTTTCGATCCGGTGTATGTCACCCATTTTAAATGCGATAAGCACCGCATCAGTGACTACCTGAATCTGAACGGTTTCCTGCGGGAGATTTATCAGATGCCGGGCCTGGCCGAAACCGTCGATCTGGCGCATATCCGCCATCACTACTATTGCAGCCACAAAACGATTAACCCGTCCGGGGTAATCTCGATCGGACCCGCCTTTAACTGGGACGAGCCGCACGGCCGTGACCTGCGCTTCCGCTAGTCGTCGCCTGCTGAAATAAAAACGGCCACCTCAGTGAGGGGCCGTTTTTTTTGCGCGGAACGCAGTGAAATGATGCCGCCGGTTAACTCTGGCGTTTAGCCATCAGTTTCGGGATTTCGCGCAGGCACCAGGCCTTCGCTTCGCCCATGCTGTCACGCCGCCACGCCATGATAATGTCAATTTCGCGGGTGTATTCCGGGCTGACCACCCGCAGGCGTCCTTCGGCGATATCCTTTTCCACCATCGGATACGGCATCGACGCCACGCCCAGTCCGGCCAGCAGGGCACGGTGTTTGTCTTCGATGGTGCTGACCGTAAGCCGTTGTTGTTTATCCAGCAGCTGCACGGTGAGCACCGGACGCTCGCGCGCGGTATCCGCCACCGCGATGCCACGGTATTTCACGCGGGTCACTTCAGACAGCGGTTCCGGCTCGTCATGAATGGGATGATCCGGGCTGGCGACAATCACGCTCATCATGCTGTACAGCTTGCGGGTGTTGATCTCCGACGAGGCGCGAAAATGCAGGTCCGGCGCAATCACGATATCCGCTCTGCCCTGCTCCAGACGTTCCCAGGCACCGGCCAGCACTTCCGTCACCAGCGAAATCTGGGTATTGGCTTTATCGGCCAGCTTGCCGATCAGTGGGAACAGGTATTCGCTGGGGATCAGCGCTTCGGTGACAATGGTCAGGTGCGTTTCCCAGCCGCGCGCCAGCGCTTCGGCATCGGTTGTCAGCTTGTCTGCCGCTTCCAACAGCACCCGGCCACGCTCTAACAGCATCCGGCCGACGTTAGTAAACTTGGTGCGGTGGCCGGAACGGTCAAACAGCACCACGTCCAGCTCCTCTTCCAGCTTCTGCATGGTGTAGCTGAGCGCGGAAGGCACCCGACCCAGTTCGTCCGCTGCGGCAGCAAAACTGCCGCGG
This sequence comes from Erwinia billingiae Eb661, assembly GCF_000196615.1. Taxonomy (NCBI): domain Bacteria; kingdom Pseudomonadati; phylum Pseudomonadota; class Gammaproteobacteria; order Enterobacterales; family Erwiniaceae; genus Erwinia; species Erwinia billingiae. The sequence continues at coordinate 597,157 of NC_014306.1, read as the reverse complement.
CGATCGATAGCATCCATCACTCTCAGCGCTTCCAGCGTCAGGGCGCGGTCTTTAGCCATTGCGGTTCTCTGTCAGGAATTTTGAATATACCGAGCAGATTAACTGGCTAACAATCCGGCGTCCAGAAACTTACTATAGATGCAGAATAAACGGTCGGGTAAAACACATCGACCGGGGAGGATTTATGATTACCAGTCGCACCGCGCAAGAGTGTGGCAAGGCTGATTATGGCTGGTTACAAGCCCGCTATACCTTTTCCTTTGGCCACTATTTTGACCCCAAATTACTGGGCTACGCGTCGTTACGCGTGCTCAATCAGGAAGTGCTGGCACCAGGGGCTTCCTTCCAACCGAGAACCTATCCAAAGGTCGACGTACTGAATCTGATTTTGCAGGGCGAGGCAGAGTATCGCGACAGCGAGGGCAACCACGCATTCGCACAACAGGGCGAAGCGCTGCTGCTTTCGACGCAACCCGGCATCAGTTACAGCGAATTTAACGTCAGTAAAGAGCAGGAACTGACGCGTATGCAGCTCTGGCTGGATGCCTGTCCCGAGCGTGAGAACGCCGCGGTACAGCGAGTGAAGATGCCAGAAAACGCCCGTTATACGCTGCTGGCCTCGCCGGATGGCGCGGAAAACAGCCTGCAACTGCGTCAGCAGGTTTGGGTGCATCATGTGGTGCTTGAACCTGGCGAGACGCAGACCATTAAACTTCATGGGCCGCGCGCCTATTTGCAGTCGATTCACGGTGGCCTGAATGCGGTGACCGGAACGCAGGCAAAAGAAGCGTTGGTCTGCGGAGATGGCGCATTTATTCGTGAAGAAGTGAGCGTAACGCTGATGGCCGAGACGCCGCTGCGCGCGCTGGTAATTGATTTGCCTGTTTAATTTAAGCCGGCATCAGGGAAAGTCCTTAACCGCAAAACCCCGCCGAAGCGGGGTTTTCTGTTTCTGGCATCATCGTGAAGCGTTACTCAGGCGCGCGCTTCGCGGTCCAGTATTCATACAGCTTGAGCGCCGCCGGGCGGATCGCCTGCTGCGCCAGCACATATTCATCAGGCGTCATCTTTTCAAGCTTCGCAAACTGCTCTTCATCGCCGTGGACCGCAATCGCATCCAGCGACGGTTGCAGGCTGTCCGGTAAGCCGGACCAGTCATCCAGCGCCACGCCGCGCAGATAGCCAAAGCACCAGTCTTCGACAACTTCGTAATCTTCATCATCGATGGTGCTGAAGCCAAACAGCGGTTCAAACTGGTCTGGCGCGGTCGCAAGACGTTCAGCCGTGTCATTGAGATGCTGGAAGATCAGGTCGTTGAAGCGGTTTTCATCCACATCGCTCGGCCACAGAGGGATCTGCTGTTCGCCGCCCCACAGCGCGGTTAACCAGACTGAAGAAGGCAGTTTAGTCGGGCCTGACAGGATGGCGGTAAACATGCCGTCCAGTTCGGAGATATCCAGCACGGAATTCTCACTGCCGTGATTCATCAGCGCCTCATCCAGCCACTCCAGCTCTTCTTCGTTTAGCGGTCCACTGTTCATGCTGTTCTCCTCAGATCCTTCAATTTTTGCGGCCATAATCGCTCAAGCTTACCAGAAAAGACCCTTTGCTGACGGAAAGGTTCAGGCAGCGGTGCTGAGCGCTGGGCTCAGGAACGTGAGAAGGCCGACGCTTCCAGCATCAAGGCTTCATCGGGACGCACGCCGGTATACAGGGCGAATTGTTCCAGCGCCTGCAGGGCGATCACTTCCGCACCCGTCACCACGGTTTTGCCATATTCCCGGGCCAGCACGATCAGCGGCGTTTCTGCCGGGAAGGCCACCACGTCAAAGACAAAAGTAGCGGCCTGCACGTCCTCTTTGCTGAATGCCAGCTGATCCTGTTCTGCGCCACCGCTCATGCCAACCGGCGTGACGTTGACCAGGATATCGGCTTGCTCGCCGGTAGGCGTTTTGCTCCAGCGGAAGCCATATTTGTTGGCCAGCGCGGCGCCTTTCTCTTCATTGCGCGCCAGCACCGTCACCTGGCTAAAGCCACTGTCGCGGAACGCTGCCACCACCGCTTTCGCCATGCCGCCGCTGCCCTGAATAATCACCGTCTGGTTGCTGTCCGGGAAGTTCTTCTCAATCAGCGTTTTCACCGCAATATAGTCGGTGTTGTACGCCGTCAGATGCCCATTGTCATTGACGATGGTGTTGACCGAATCAATGGCTTTGACCGAGTCGGACAGCGTGTCGAGGAAGGGAATACAGCTCTCTTTAAACGGCATGGAGACTGAACAGCCACGGATCCCCAACGCCTGAACGCCTTTCACCGCATGTTCAATATCCTGGGTGGAGAACGCTTTGTAGATAAAATCCAGATCGAGCTTTTGATACAGGTAGTTATGAAAGCAGGTACCGATGTTGCTGGGCCGGGCGGAAAGGGAAATACAGAGTTGGGTGTCTTTGTTGAGCATAACCATGTCCTTATTAAAATCTGCTGCCAGTGTACCCACCATGATAGTTGAAGCTGGGGGTTAAATCAGGAACCTGCCTGCCATTTCACTCCGGGATCATCTGCTGATAATATGCTTGCCTTGGTTTTGATAGGGATCATCAAATGCCTCTTAATGAATTTGGCGTTGTCGGGTCTCCCAACAGCGCGATAGCCCATCCTGACGGGCTTGAATGTTATGGTAGGATTCCCGAAATTAATACGCAGGGTGATGTTATTCCTGCCGGTGAGATTTTCCTGTGTGCTGGCAGGCATACCGGCCCCAACAGAGGGTTTGGCGTTCGTCACATATGGGCTGAGCATCAAACTGAACTGACCTGATTAGGCTATACCACGGTTGACGATGTGGTGCGTTTTGTACGGGATATCATCCGGCCCGGTTCAGCAATTTATTGTGAGTTTAATCATCCTGGTGGGAAACACAGGCCGACAGTTTTGAAGTCATCATTAGGTATTGTGATACTTGAACCCAGAGAGGCACCTGAGACTGATTCAGGGTGGATTTATGTTGTGGTGACGGCGTACACAAGCCGGAGAGCACACGGGGTATTGATTGGCACACTTAAATAAAAAAGGCGCTAAAAGCGCCTTTAGAGGAATGTGTTGGTAGCCGCAGCATTTCCTTAGCACATAGGGTTCAGAAACCGACTGACGTCGTAACTACCCGGCAGATGACCAGTCATCTGACTGCCCGGCACAGAAGGCCAATTACTGGTTGACGCCCCCTGCGAATGCTCTTGCAGTACGCTTATTCTATAGGGTTGCCTAAGCGCATTCAACCTGAGGTTGAGTAAACACTAAACCTGGGGTTTAGTGTTTACTCAAAACTGACTTCCTCCTTAAGCCGCTTTCTTTTCATAAAAAGCGTCGTGGACAGTCATTCATCGGCCACAAAGCAAAAACCCCGCCGAAGCGGGGTTTTTATTTGAATGAGTTGAAGCTGACCGTTAAGCCGCTTTCTTTTCATAAAAAGCGTCGTGGACAGTCATTCATCGGCCACAAAGCAAAAAACCCCGCCGAAGCGGGGTTTTTATTTGAATGAGTTGAAGCTGACCGTTAAGCCGGGTTCTGTCGTGGACAGTCATTCATCTAGGCCAGCAATCGCTCACTGGCTCAAGCAGCCTACCCGGGTTCAGTACGGGCCGTACCTGGTGAACCCCTATTTGGCCTTGCTCCGGGTGGAGTTTACCGTGCCACGAACTGTTACCAGCCGCGCGGTGCGCTCTTACCGCACCCTTTCACCCTTACCTGATCCCACATCCCCTGCATCTTTCAGGCCGCTGCTGCGTTAGCTTCTCGCTTTCACCCCAGTCACTTAGTTACCTAAGCTCCTGAGGACTCAAGCGATTGCTGCCTTGCTGCAACCTGAAATCTATTGGGGGGGCCATCGGCGGTTTGCTCTCTGTTGCACTGGTCGTGGGCTTGCGCCCCCCAGGCGTTACCTGGCACCCTGCCCTATGGAGCCCGGACTTTCCTCCCCTCTGTCTGTCTCCCCCGAAGGAGGACGGCAACAAAGCGGCGACTGCCTGGTCAGCTTCGGCGCGGATAATAGGGGATCCCGCGCGATTTGTCACCCCTCTTGCTGCTCCAGAGCGTATTTATACAGCGCATTTTTTTTCACAGCGTGGATTTCGGCGGTTAATTGCGCGGCTTTTTTCAGCGGAAGCTCCTTCTGCAACAGCGCCAGGGTGCGCAGTGCTTCCGGCGGCAGCGCGTCTTCCTCGGCGTGGAAACCTTCGACAATCAATACCATCTCGCCTTTACGGCGGTTTTCATCTTCCAGAACCCAGGCCAGCAGCTCGCCCACCGGCGCGCCTTGAATGCTTTCCCAGGTTTTAGTGATCTCGCGGGCCAGCACAACATAGCGATCCGGTCCCCAAACCGTCACCATATCCTGTAGACTCTCCAGCAGACGGTGGGTGGATTCGTAAAAGATTAGCGTGCGCGGTTCCTGTTCCAGCTCGCGAAGCGTATCGCAACGTCCTTTGCTTTTGGCCGGTAGAAATCCTTCGTAACAGAATCGATCGGACGGTAACCCCGCTGCGCTTAATGCTGTGATCGCGGCGCAGGCGCCAGGCAGTGGAACGACGCGGATACCGGCTTCACGGCAACGACGCACCAGATGGTAGCCAGGATCGTTGATTAACGGCGTGCCGGCATCAGAAACTAAGGCGATGCTTTGGCCTTCCTGCAGCCTGGCAATCAACGTTTCGGCTTTGTACTGTTCGTTATGATCGTGCAATGCGAACAGGCGCGCATTGATGGCGAAATGTTGTAGCAACAGTCCGGTATGACGTGTATCTTCCGCTGCGATCAGATCGACGCCCGCAAGCACCGTCAGCGCACGCTGGGTGATATCGCCCAGATTACCGATCGGGGTTGGAACGATATAGAGCGTGCTGGCAGAAATATCATCGCGTTGTTTCATTGTGTGATCCGAATTGCCGATTTAATATTGAGCATCTTAGAAAAAAACATCACTGGATACAGTATGCTTCCTTCGAAAGTCATTCATAACAAAGCAGGACGCTGCATGCCTGTTCTACTGGCCGCCCTGTTCTTTGCGGGGTGTTCAAGCCAGGGTCCGCAAACGCCAGAGGCGAATGTGCAAGGCGCAGCTACAGGCACCTCTGACTATTATCTGCAGCAAATGCAGCAAAGTTCAGATGATAACAAGGTTGACTGGCAATTACTCGCAATCAAAGCGCTGCTCAACGAAGGGAAGTTCCCTCAGGCCAACGACCAGCTTTCCAGTCTGCCGCAGACGTTAAACGATACCCAACGTCAGGAAGCGCTGCTGTTACAGGCGCAGGTTAAGCTGACTCAGCAGGACGTGAATGGCGCGGCGGGCCTGTTAAAACAGGTTGATGTTAGCGCGTTATCGAAAGAGCAGCAGGCCCGTTACTACCAGCTGCAGATTGCCGCGAACCAGGGTCGTCCTTCGCTGGACGTGCTGCGTGCATACATCGCGCAAGAGCCGTTGTTGACCAATCCGGCCGACAAACAGAAGAACATTGATGCCACCTGGCAGACGCTGGTGCAGATGTCGCCTGCTCAGGTCAGCAACATGGTGATCAACGCTGACGAGAATACGCTGCAAGGCTGGCTGGATTTGCTGAGCGTGTATAAGGCCAACAGCAACGATCCCGACATGCTGAAAGCCGGTCTGAAGGACTGGCAGACCCGCTACCCGGTTAACCCGGCGGCGAAAATGCTGCCAACGGCGTTGAGCCAGGTGCAGAACTTCCAGCAGTCGACCACCGGTAAAATTGCCCTGCTGCTGCCATTAAGCGGTCAGGCGCAGATCTTTGCCAACGCCATTCAGAAAGGCTTTAACGACGCGAAAAACGGCGTGCTGACCCAGGCGGCCGCCCCGGCACCTGCCGCGGCCAGCACACCCGCCGCCGATGGCAGCGCACAGCCGGCGGCGGCGACCAATCCAGCCGATCCGGCCGCGGCGGTCAGCCCATCCGCAGCGCCAGTGGAAGCTAATCAGAACGCCAGTGCGACGCCAGACGCCAATGCCGCTCAGGCGCAGCCTGCTGCTCAGTCCGGCAACGTCGCGCAAACCGCGCCACCGTCGAGCGCAACTCAGGTCCAGGTGTATGACACCAGCACCCAGCCGATTGACCAGGTGCTGGCGCAGGCACAGAAAGATGGCGCCACGCTGGTGGTCGGCCCGTTGATCAAAAGCAACGTCGAGAAGCTCTCTTCACTGCAAACCCCGCTGAATATCCTTGCGCTGAACGAGCCGGAGTCGGTACAGAACCATCCGAATCTTTGCTACTTTGCGCTTTCTCCTGAAGACGAAGCCCGTGATGCCGCTCATCATATGTGGGATCAGGGCAAGCGCTCGCCACTGCTGATGGTGCCACGCAGCTCGCTGGGTGACCGCGTCAGCAAGGCGTTCGCCACCGAATGGCAGAAGCTGGGCGGCAGCACCGTACTGCAACAGCAGTTTGGCTCGACCGGTGAACTGAAGCAGGGCATCAACAGCGGTGCAGGCCTGCAACTGACCGGCACGCCAATTACCACCGAACCGGCTCAGCCGCAGGGTGTGACCATTGCCGGGCTGACCATTCCGGCACCGACGCAGCCCGAGCCAGTGGCGGCAACGTCGGGCAATGGCGGCAGCGTCGACGCGGTCTACATTGTGGCCACCGAAGGTGAAATGGCGCTGATCAAACCGATGATCTCTATGCGCGTCAGCAGCCGCAGCATGGTGCAGATGTATGCCAGCTCCCGCAGCTTCCAGGCCGGTTCCGGCCCGGACTACCGTCTGGAGATGGAAGGTCTGCAGTTCAGCGATGCGCCGCTGCTGTCCGGTTCAAACCCGGCCCTGCTGCAGCAGGCCGCTAAAAACTTCAACAACGATTACTCGTTGGTTCGTTTGTATGCCATGGGCGTGGATGCCTGGACACTGGCAAACCACTTTAACGAAATGCGCCAGCTGCCAGGCTTCCAGGTGAAAGGGGAAACCGGCAACCTGAGCGCAACTCAGGACTGTGTTATCAACAGGAAGTTGACATGGAACCAGTATCGCCAGGGGCAAATCGTTCCGGCAAACTGAGTCGCCAGCAAACGGGGGCGGGCTATGAGCTTCAGGCCCGCCGCCTGCTGGAGCACGCAGGGTTAACCTTTGTGGCGGCCAACGTCCGCTATCGCGTCGGGGAAATTGACCTGATTATGCGCGACCGGCTGACGTGGGTGTTTGTCGAGGTGCGGTATCGTCGTAGCGATGCGTTTGGTGGCGCCGCCGCCAGCGTGACCCGCATCAAGCAGCGTAAGCTGCTGCGCGCCGCAGCGATGTGGCTTCGGGGACGCAACAGCAGCCTGGATAGCGCAGACTGCCGTTTTGATGTGATTGCGATAACCGGCACCCAGGTTGACTGGTTACCCAATGCCTTTTCGGCGGAGTAGACACTCCACCAACGACTGACCAGGTGAATGAAGTGCTGGAAAGAATAAAAGTATGTTTTACCGAAAGTATTCAGACGCAGATTGCCGCGGCAGAAGCGCTTCCGGATGCCATCTCCAATGCAGCGATGACCATGGTTCAGTCGCTGTTGAACGGCAACAAAATTCTGAGCTGTGGCAATGGAACCTCAAGCGCCAATGCCCAGCATTTTGCCGCCAGCATGATCAACCGTTATGAAACGGAGCGGCCAAGCCTGCCGGCGATCGCGCTGAGTGCGGATAACGTGCTGCTGACGGCCATCGGTAACGATCGTCTGCATGAAGAGATTTACGCCAAACAGGTCCGGGCGTTGGGCCAGGCGGGCGACATTCTGCTGGCCATCTCAACCCGCGGCAACAGCCGTGATATTGTGAAGGCCGTAGAAGCAGCGGTAACGCGCGACATGACCATCATCGCGCTTACCGGTTATGACGGCGGCGAGCTCGCCGGTTTACTGGGACCACAGGATGTGGAAATTCGCATCCCCTCGCACCGAAGCGCGAGGATTCAGGAAATGCACATGTTAACCGTGAATTGCCTGTGCGATTTAATCGATAACACCTTGTTTCCCCACCAGGACGTTTAAAGGAGCTTAAATGAAGGTATTACCAACTCTGGCCGTGGTACTGACCGCGCTGATGTTACAGGGCTGTGTGGCTGCGGTGATTGGCAGTGCAGCGGTAGCGACCAAATCCGCCACTGACCCACGTACCGTTGGGACTCAGGTAGACGACAGCACGCTCGAGCTGCGCGTCAGCAATGCGCTTGGCAAAGACCAGCAGATTAAAAATGACGCCCATATCGTCGCCACGGCCTATCAGGGCAAAGTCCTGCTGACCGGCCAGTCGCCAACGGCGGATATCGCCAGCCGTGCGAAGCAGATCACCATGGGTGTCGACGGCGCGAATGAGGTGTATAACGAAATTCGTACCGGCGACAAAGCCAGCTTCGGCACCGCCTCTTCGGATACCTGGATCACCACCAAGGTACGCTCGCAGTTGCTGTCCAGCGACCAGGTGAAATCGTCCAATGTGAAGGTGACAACCGAGAACGGCGAAGTGTTCCTGCTGGGACTGGTGACCGATACTGAAGCGAAAAGCGCGGCTGATATTGCCAGCCGGGTGAGCGGCGTGAAGCACGTCACCACCGCCTTTACTATTCTTAAGTAAACGCTAACCGCCCGTGCAACCCTCTGCACGGGCGGACTTTATTCCTGCCTTCCTTGCCGCTACAACCGACTTAAACAGTCCATCGCCACCGCTTTAAAACTGGCAAAATCGCCACTGTCCCGCAGCCGGGTCATCGCCCTTTCGCGCATAAAAGTAACGAACAGATCGTAGATCGCCATCGCCTCTTCGTATTCCGTTTTGCTGATCGCCAGCAGAAAAATGACGTGGGCGGTCTCTTCTCCCCAGGCAATGCCCTGTGGGGCCAGCACGGTGTACACCACGGTTTTCTTCGCCAGCAGGCCAAGGGAGTGCGGCAGTGCGATGCCCTCGCCCAGCATGGTGCTGACGATCGCTTCACGCTCTTCCACCGACGGCCAGAAATCGCTGTCGACCACCCCTTCCTGCTCCAGCTGCTGGCACAGGGTCTGGAACAGTTCGGCCTGGGTCATCGGCTGGTCGATGATGCGGAAGTGGCTGGCATCGAAGTATTTTTCCAGCATATAAGGCCGGGTGCGATCCACCAGCACCAGCTTACCAATCTGCTCCAGCTGGTATTCCGTCGGGAACGGCGACATCACCACCACCGGCTTATCCTTCTCGCTCAGCCGCGCGGTAGAAATGACAAAATCTTCCTCGATGCTCTGCTTCTGTTCGTACTCCCGCAGCGAGACGATATGACTGAGGACGATTTGCGGATATTTCCGCGTCAGCATCGCCTGGATCATCCGCACCGTCGAATTGCCGGTGTCGCAAACCAGCAGGATCTGCGGATGCCGCTGATAGCCGACGTTGTAATGGCGTTCCAGACCGACGCCGATATGCAGCACCAGGAAGCCAATCTCGTTTTCGCTGATCACATAAGGCGTGTACTTGCCCCAGCTGGAGACCGCAGCCAGCGTGACGTCATACGCCATCGGGTAGTGCTGTTTGATATTGGCCAGCAGCGGATTGGGAATATTTATCTGATAGCGAACGCGGGTGATCATGGTTTTGATGTGCGTCAGCAGGTCAGCGCGGAGTTGGGGATCGTTCTGCAGGTTGAAATTGTAGTGGCTGTTGATATAGCTGAGGATGTAATCCACCAGCGCCTCACCGTCGTCCGGGCTGATGGCGCTGGGCGCAATCTCCTCGACGCGCCGTGCCGCGATATTCACCCGCAGATAGGCCTCTTCCGACGGCGAGATCGCCTTGCCGGTGATTGGCCGCATCAGGTTGATGATATGCCGCGCCGCATCGCGCACGTCTTCATCGACGTCTTCCGCGCTGAAATCAGACAGCGGATAGCCTTCGCTGATGCGCCTGACCGCGACCGCGCAATACAGCCGCAGATAGAACTCGCTGTCATCGGTCATGCGGATATGGAAGCGGCTGAAGCACTGATGCAGCAACGGCTGCAGCGTGCCTAACATGCCGCTGTTCAGCGCTTCCAGATTCAACAACGGATCTTCGCTGTCTTCCTGGGCGATTTTATACAGCAGATCGGTCAGGCAGGTACGCATCGCCACTTCGCTGCCAAACAGCTTCATGCCGTAACGCGGCTTGGTTTCAATCGCCAGCTGGTAACGCCCCAGCCACTCTCTCACTTCAGCCATATCACTTTGTAGCGTGGCGCGGCTGACAAACCACTCATCAGCCAGATCTTCCAGCTTCAGGGAAAAAGCTGAAGTGAGAAAACGGGTTAACAGATAGTGTACGCGGGCGGCGGAGGTGCGCGGCACGCGGAGATGTGACGGTGACTGATCCTGCAGCTGGCGGTAAAGCGCCTCATCATCCACTTTCAGCTGATAGCCCTCGCCCCGGTTTAACACCAGACGGACGCCGTGATCGGCCAGCAGCTCATTCAGGGTGGTGATATCGGTGCGGACGGTGCGGGTGGAAACGTCAAAACGTCGCGCCAGTTCATCCTGAGGCAACGTCTCGTTTTGAAGCAGATCGAACAGTTGGGCAAGGCGTTGGTTTGGGAATCTCACTCTTTATCCTGTGATTGCGGGGCGGAAGCAGAGGGCCGAACAGCGTCGGCCCCTGAATAATTACGGCGTTAACACCAGTTGAGACGGAGCCCCAACCGCGGTGTAGTCGTTGGTAAACGACAGGGCGCCATTCGCGGGATCCACCTTGAAACGGGTGATGTTATCGCTGCGCTGATTCATGGCATACAGAGTCTTACCATCTGGAGACAGCGTCAAGGTGCGCGTGTAATCGCCGCGCGTCCAGACATCGTCTTTCTGCGTCAGCGTGCCGTTGGCCTCGATGGCGAAATGCGCAATGCTGTTATGCAGGCGATTGGCGACATAGAGGTTTTTCCCGGCCTTATCGATCACAAGGCCAGCGGCAAAGCTGGTGCCCTTGTAGCCCGCAGGCAGCGCCGGGACGGTCGCCGCTTCGCTAAGCGTACCCGTTTTGCGGTTCAGCAGATAGTGAGTCAGCGTCGAGGCTTCTTCGTTGATCAAATAAACCGAATGACCGTCGGGATGGAAGACAAAGTGGCGGGGTCCGGCACCGGCTGACGAAGCCGGGATCCAGGCCGGCGTATTCGGCTGCAGCTTGCCATCGGCACTGAGTCGGTACTGATAGATACGATCCAGCCCCAGATCGGTGGAGAAGACAAACTTACCGCTCAGATCGGTGGCGATCATATGGGCATGCGGGCCGTTATGATCGCTGACCGCAAAGCTGCCCTCAACGGCGGCTGCCGGTTTGGCGGCGCCTGCCGGTCCCTGATCCTGCTGCGTGTCGCTGGCCTCCGCCAGGCGACCATCGGCCAGCACCGGCAGCACCGCTTTGCTGCCGCTGACATAGTTGGCGACCAGCAGGAATTTACCGTCTGGCGTCAGCGACAGGTAAACCGGTCCTGCACCGTGGGTACTGACTTCATTCAGCTTGCTCAGACTGCCATCTGCGGCAATGGCATACGCCACCACCACGCCCTTCTCGCTCTCGCTGGCAACATACAGCGTCTTGCCTTTGGCATCCGCCGTCAGCTGCGCCGGATTGGCCAGCTGGCTGACCAGCGTTTTGCCACTCAGCGCGCCGTCGGCCGGGTTAACCTGGAAGCGGTAAAGGCCTTCACCATTGGGATTATAGGTGCCGACCCAGGCAAACTGCGCCTGTGCCACCAGGGGAACCGTCGCCATCAACGCGACAGACACGGCAGAGATCAAAGACCAGTTACGCATGGTGTTCCTCGCAAAGAAATGTCAGGGGACTACAGAAGCGGCGGGCAGAACGCCCGCCGTGAGCACTTAACCGACCAACTTTTTGGTCATCGCCAGCAGCGTGCTGACATCGGCCGGACGGGTATTACCGCTCTCTTTATCGATGATTGAGCTGTAAATATGCGGAATGATCTTCGGTACGCCGGCATCCAGCGCGATCTGCAGGATCGCTTCGTAGTTCTCCAGATCGATGCCGCCGGTCGGCTCCAGCCAGAAGTCCTGTTCTGCACAGGCTTTAGCAACCGCCTTGAATTCGTCGATCGATTTCAGGCCGCCCATCGGGAAGTATTTCACCGAGCTGGCACCCATATCTTTCAGCAGGGCGATGGCGGTTTCTACCGGGACAATCGCATCGGCGGCTTTGGAACTCAGCGGGCCGGTGGAGATTTTAACCAAGCCGACCTTGCCGGTGGGCGAGATCAGCGCGTTGACCACGGTCTGATCCTGTCCCAGCAAGGCGCGGCTGGTGGCGGCCCCGGTGAATACCTGATTCACGTGCTGCGGCTGGATCTCAGCGGAGATGGCGCTGACCATCGCCGACTGGTTCGGATCGCCGGCACCCAGCCCCACCGACAGCGCGTTATCGATCAGCGCCGCGTACTCACGCATATCGCTCACCGCGCTGGCCACGCTGTCGTAGTTTTTGGACAGTACGCCCACCAGCACATGGCCTTCCGCCGCCTGCCAGATCTCACGGGCATTCTCTTTCGAACCGGCCAGCACGTTCAGACATACGCGGTCTTTATAAAATTTCGGGGTCAGCGTCATGCTTATTTCTCTCCTGCTAATAGGGCTTTAATGCACAGATAGATGGTGTTGAGCTGCTCTGGCGAGACGCTGCGCACATCCACTTCGACGATGCCTTCGTTGGCCTTATAGCCGCGGAAGTAGATGGCGATGACGCCGGTTTTCAGCGCCTGCACCAGCTCGCCGGTGGTGTGGCCAATCACCGCCTCATCGAAATGAATTTCGGTACGGGCGATATCACGGCCCGCCGCATCCCAGACCACGCGCGAAGTGATGCCATTCAGCGAGTTCAGGCTGTTGATAAACGGCGTCATTTTTTCCACCATCTGCGCACCCGAGACTTTCTCGTTGACCAGATAGTTTTCAATCGCCTGGGTCAGGCCAAGAATGCCCTCTTTGCCGACCTTCATCGCGCGGCCGATCCCCATCGACTGGCGTTTAACCCACTCAACGTACTGCTTACGGCCCATCACCAGCCCGCTGGTTGGCCCTTCAATCGCTTTCGCACCGCTGTAAATCACCAGATCGGCACCGTACTGGTAGTAGCACTGCAAATCTTCTTCGGCGGCGGCATCCACAATCAGTGGAACCCCGTGTTTACGGGCGACGACGGCTGCCTGCTCAACGCTGAGATGGCTCTTCTGCACGCAGTGGTGAGACTTGATATACATAATGGCCGCGGTCTGTGGCGTGATCGCCGCAGAAAGCTGATCGGCGGAGCATTCGTTCGCCCAGCCAGCCTCCACCAGGCGTCCACCGCCCATCGCCACCATGGTGCCTACCGGCGCACCGAAATTGACGTTATGGCCCTTCGGCACCACTATGTCGTGCGGCACAATCAGCGGCGTGGCGTGCAGGTTTTCCAGCAGCCAGTCGTCGTCTTTCACGATCACTGCCGCCACGGACTGCGCGATCCCGGCAGAGGCGCAGGAGACCACCACGGCATCTTCACAGCCGAGCAGGTTGGCAATGTAAGCCCCGGTTTTGTTCACCAGGTCTTTCATTTCGAAATAGTGATTCAGGCCATAGTTGACCGTCTCAACCACGTCGGCACTGGGCGTAGACACCCCGAGGATAGTCATGCGGCCAGAGGCGTTAATGACCTGCTTTAAGCCGTATTTTTCATAAATCGAAGACATGATTCTTTTTCCCTTCGTCGGTAATGAACCACTGACCGCCAACCACGGCGGCCAGTGGTACCAGCTGCTTCTCACCCGAAACTGACAGCCCTTCGGAGTCGGTAAACAGGCAAGTTTCCTCTTTGACGTCAAAAATAGTCAGGTCGGCATCCCTTCCCACTTCCAGCCGCCCTTTGCTGTGCAGACGCAGGCCTTCCGCCGCGTTAACGGTCACACAGTCGATAATCTGCGGCAGGGTCATGCCGACATTAAAGAATTTGGACATCACGTGGGCCAGGCTATACACCGGGCCGTTCAGGCGGTTGCGGCAATAGATATCGGAGCTGATGCTGTGCGGCAAAATGCCCCGTGCAATCGCCACGCGGGCCACGTCAAAGCTGAAGCTGGCGCTGCCGTGGCCGACATCCAGACGCACGCCGCGTTGGATGGCGCGGCTGACCGACGCACGCAGCTCGCCGGCGGGGGTGAGGATGCGGTTTGGCTTGCCGTTGTAGCAGTGGGTGATGATGTCGCCACGGGTCAGCAGATCGGCAATTTCATCCAGATCGGGCGGATTGTTGCCGATATGCACCATCAGCGGCAGATCGCCAATCTCATGCTGGATCTCTTTGGCGCGGAGCAAGGGTTTGATGCCGTTGGCACCGACCACGCTGCTGCTCATACGCGCCTTAATACCGATGATGAAGGCCGGTAAACGCTGCACCGCATCGCGCACGCCAACCTTATCAATCTGGGTCATATCGGCCAGTTCGTTTTGCGTCACAATCCCGGTGCGGGCAATGTTCAGCAAGGCATACACCTGGGTATTGGCGCTGCGGGTCAGGCGGTAAAACTCGTCAACATCGTCAGCGCCGGTGCTGCCGGCATCGACGACGGTGGTGACGCCGGTATCAACGCCAATGCGATCCGCTTCGTCATGATAAATCGGGGATTTCGGGTAGCAGTGAACGTGGGAATCAATCCAGCCTGCGCTCAGCCAGTAACGTCCGGCCAGATCGCGCTCGGCAGTGGCCGTGCCCGTCACCTCCCCCAGCGCGGCGATTTTGCCGTCCTGCAGGGCGATATCCGTCACGCTGCCATCGGCAAGGCGTGCACGGCGAATAATCAGGTCATACATAACAAACTCCTTCTTGCACCGGATGGGATGACATCCGATTAAGCGGTTTACCCGAGATGGGTAAACCGCCGTTACATCAGAGCGCGACCGGGAAAATCGCACCCAGCAGCATGGCGCCGAGGATCGCGCCACCGGTAATCGGTTTGTTCCAGAGATAGAACAACAGTGCGCCGACCAGCGAACCCAGACCGATTGGAATCGATGCGGTCATTGCCGACAGGATGATCAGCGGCCCAAGGAAACGACCTGAGGAGTTACCCGCGCCCATCATCACGTCGGCACCGTAAGTGGAGTCGCTGTTGTTGATGGTGAACTTACGCGCGAGGATAATCAGGTAGCCAATCGCCACGCCAATCACCAGGCCTGTCACCAGCGAGGCGGCAAAGTTGGCGACCGGATAGACGATCCCGGCACCCAGCAGCAGCGCCGGCACGCCGAGGCCGACGCCGGTCTGAATGGCACCGCCGATATCGAGGATCCCGACCAGCGAACCTTCAATGATGCGGGCAAACAGGAAGCTGGCACCGAAGGCCGCTACCGCGCCATACACGCCGGTTTCCATGCCGGAACGCAGCATTGAAACGAAGGCCACTTCGTTAAACGCGCCCAGGCCATAGGTGTAGTACATGTGCGTTCCCGCAAACACCCCGGCTGACAGCAACCCGACGAAAATCGGGAAAGACCAGTCGGCATACCAGAAACCGCTTTTTGACTCTTCCATTGACCGTTCCTCTTATTTGCCGCTCAGGGAGTTGTGGATCATATCCAGCCAGCCTGGGACGCCCAGTTGGAAGGACTGCAGCACTTTCATATCGAAGCCGCGGAAGAAGCCGCTCAGCACGAACAGCAGCACAATCGCCGCCATCATCACCTTGGTGACTTTGTTCCAGCCGGCTTCTTCGACGCCTTTACCGATCAGGATACCCAGCACCAGGCCAGGGACGGCGTTACCCATGATCAGCTGCGCCAGGCCGCCGAAGATGGTGGCCCAGAAGCCCGATTTTTTGCCGGCATCGATCGCCGCCAGCCAGAAGATCACCGGCATCACGGTGTTCACCAGCAGGTTAGCCGCAGGCACCAGCACTTTCACTGCGGTCACCTGCAGCGCGGCCGGCACCGCTGAGGCGGTAGAGTTGAGGAAGGCCACCACGATCATGCCGATGATGCCGCAGGCAATCGCCATTTTTTTCGGGTCGTGCAGGGTTTCTGCCACGTTGCGGTTTTTCACCATCAGTGCCGCCGCGCCCCAGTGTGGGATGATGCGGTGGTCAACGTCCTGGGTGAAAGAACCGGCTGCAACGGACGATGCCCAGGCGTTGAAGAAGAAGCCCAGGCCAAAGGAGAAGTGAGAAGCAGGATCGCCTTCACAGGAATTCAGTTCACCCAGTGTACGAAATGCCCCCATCCCCTGCGTTATTGGCGCATGGAACATGCGCGCCGCTCCGGCGCCAACGCCCACACCGACAAGACCGCCGATAATAAGTGACTTAAAGAGAATAATTAAAAACATCAGTCTTCCTTTCAGGCTTTCGCCAACGTTTTTAAATCAGGTTATTGCTGCCCTTACAGGCAGTGCTTTATTGCGAAACGAAACTGACTTTGTCAGTGTCGATCACCGTTACGTTGACGGTAATATCCAGCTCGACGCTGTAACTCCGCCGTTGTCTTGCCAGAAAGAAGAACAAAAACTTCTCCTGCCTGACACTCTCCCGGGCCTGAACCACCTTCACATCCTCTGGTTCAATCCGCAGCAGAACCTTGTTGGTCGATTTCAGCACGGTGTTCTGAACCCGGCTTAGCGCATCGGCAAAGGCGCGCTCTTTGCTGTCGCCTTTGCCGCTGACGTTCACCGTGGTAGTGAATTGTTCCTTCATCGATCAGCTACCGTGCTTCTTGTTCCACGCCTGAACCAGACGCTCGCCCAACTCTTCTTTGTCCATAAAGCCGAAGCCCAGTACGGTGGCACCTTCGTTGATGGCGGTAACGCCTTCGTCGACGGAACGCATACCGTGCTTCGCCTTGTAGCCATATTTGTTCTGTGCGGTGATTGCACCCGCGCCGCCGCTGCCGCAGAAGGAGATGCCGAAAGAGGCGCCTTCCGCTTTCATCACGTCGCCCAGCTTCATATCTGCCGCCACGCCAGGCACAACCACGGCTTTCCCGCCCGCTTTCTCAACGCCTGCCGCCACTTTCTGGCCTTTACCTAAACGATCGCCGATTACTACGATGACTTGTGACATGGTGAATTCCTCAATGTTGAATTTTTAGCGGACCTGGCTGGCAGGCCCTGCGGAGTTAGTCGTTTTCTTTCGCCACTTCAAAGTGGACGGAGAGCAGCCAGGCCTCTTCTTTTGGCAAATTGCCAAACAGATCGACCACCTGTTGCGCCAGAGCCATGGATTCCGGGGAGATATCGTCAAACAGCTCCTCTTCCACTTCAGGCAGCGGCTCGCCGGACAGTGAGCGCAGCGCCATGGCCTTAACATGCGACGCCAGCATCTGCTGCTGCACAGCGTTAGGGACGATAGCTTTTGCCGCAAAGAGGTCGGCAATCTGCGCCATCACTTTGCCTGCCAGCGCCTGAATAGCCTGATCGTCGTCGGTCGTGCTCACGGATACCGCTCCATTATTCACTCTCTGCTCCTCATGTTCCGCTCGGACTCTGGCCTGAAACGGGGTTTATTCGCGTTA
Source organism: Erwinia billingiae Eb661 (assembly GCF_000196615.1). Classification (NCBI taxonomy): domain Bacteria; kingdom Pseudomonadati; phylum Pseudomonadota; class Gammaproteobacteria; order Enterobacterales; family Erwiniaceae; genus Erwinia; species Erwinia billingiae. Next base: position 579,626 of record NC_014306.1, on the reverse strand, counting down.
CAAACAAATTAGTCCTCCGGCAGGCAACTGTGTAGACCGACTTTTTCCACTTCGAAGTGGAAATAGCACCGAGCGGTGTGGCTTGTGCCACAGAATCGTTAATTCATGCATAAAAGAGGAGGAAATGAGAGGAAAGTCACAGAACAGGGCTGATATTCGCTAAGCCAATGCATTGATGGGAATTTTTTGCAGCGAAAAATGCGTCTGAAGAGGTCAGTGATATAGGAAAAACTTATCTCAGGGATATTTCAGCCATCGTTCAGCAGGACAATGGCGCGATGCGGGAGAATATCGGCAGGATAAAAGGCGTTATTTACAGGCGTGCAGTCACGGCGTAAATAAATGGGCTCCTGAGAGCCCGGGAAATTAACGAAACTTTTTGTGGTTCTCATTGCGGGTGGCGGTAAATTTCTTCGCTTCCGCTTTCGCACCGGCCAGATCGCCGGCGTCGGCCAGCTTCATGCTGCTGTCAATCTGACCAATCAGCGTGTCGAGGCCCGCGTGGTAATCTTTGATTTCGGCACTGTCCGCAGGTTTGCCTTTCAGCTTATCCGGGGTTTGCGTTTTGGCATCTTCCGCCGCACCGCGCATGCTGGTCAGGGCTTTTTTAAACTCACCGACATCGTCGGTTTTACTGACGGTATGTAAACCTGCATTCAGGGTATCCATATCGTCTTCCAGGCTGGCCATCGCCGACACGCTGGAGAATAACAGGGAGGCGGTCATCACGGCTAATAAGGCTCTACGCATTGCTCATTTCCTTCTTGTTATATGAGAAGTAAGACAATTTTTATTTGAAAAGCACGACAAAAAAGGGTGACCCAAAGGCCACCCCATAATAATACGCAAAAATGACGAAATTACTGCCCGGCGATTTTCATTTCTGGCAGCAGCACCGATCCACACTGGATGTTACTGCGCAGTTCAATATCGCTGCCGACGGTGACCATGTTCATCCACATGTCTTTGAGGTTGCCCGCTATGGTCACTTCGCTGACCGGATACTGAATCTCGCCGTTTTCAACCCAGAAGCCAGCCGCCCCGCGAGAATAATCGCCGGTCATGCCGCTCACGCCCTGCCCCATCAGCTCGGTGACCACCAGGCCGGTGCCCATTTTCTTCAGCAGCTGATCGAAGCTGTCGCCCTGACCGGCGATGCGCCAGTTATGGATGCCGCCGGCGTGACCGGTGCTTTGCAGCCCCAGTTTGCGCGCCGAGTAGCTGGTTAACAGCCAGGTTTGCAGCACGCCATCTTTGACGATGTCACGCTGCTGGGTGCGCACGCCTTCGCTGTCGAACGGCGTCGAGGCCAGCCCTTTCAGCAGATGCGGCTGTTCCTGAATGGTCAGCCACTCCGGCAGGATCTGCTGGCCCATCGAATCGAGCAGGAAGGTGGATTTGCGGTAGACGCTGCCGCCGCTGATGGCCCCCACAAGGTGACCAAACAGGCCGGTGGCCACTTCCGCAGCAAACAGCACCGGTGCTTTCATGGTGGACAGCTTGCGCGGAGAAAGACGGGACAGGGTGCGACGGGCGCACTCTTCACCGACCCACTCCGGGGATTTCAAATCTTCAATCGCGCGGCCAATGGTATAGGCATAATCGCGTTCCATATCGCCATTGGCTTCAGCAATCACGCTGCTGGAGATCGAGTGGCGGCTGGAGGAGTATCCCTGGATCATGCCGTGGCTGTTACCGAACACCTTCATGCCGATATGGCTGTTAAAGCTGCCGCCTTCGGTGTTGGTGATGCGCTTGTCGGCCTTCAGCGCGGCCTGCTCTGCGCGGGCCGCCAGTTCGATCGCCCGATCCGGATCGAGATCGGTTGGATGGAACAGATCGAGATCCGGCGCGTCAAAGGCCAGCAGCTCACGATCCGCCGGACCGGCAAACGGATCCGCAGTGGTGAATTTGGCGATATCGATGGCGGCCTGCACGGTGCGTTTGATCGCATCCGGGCTAAGATCGGTAGAGGACGCGCTGCCCTTGCGGTTCTGATGATAGACGGTGATGCCAAGGGCACCATCGCTGTTGAATTCTACGTTTTCCACTTCGCCAAAGCGCGTGCTGACGCTGATGCCGGTGGTTTTGGTCACGGCGACTTCCGCTCCATCGGTGCTGACTTTTGCCAGTTCGAGTGCTGTTGCTACCGCCTGTTCGAGGGTTTTACGCTGTTCTGCAACTTGGGAGAGTAATTTCATCGACCTACCATATAATTAACAGAGGGCTTTTCTGGAGCGGGTAAAACGCCAGATTGCCTGACTCTTTAGTGATTAAGGTTCATTTGAGTCTAACAGACTCAGAGAACAATTTCGCAGTAGCCACGTAACCTGATAGCATGAGCCTCTTTTTTAGGGAGCCCCCAATGACCAAACAGCCTGACGACTGGCTTGATGATGTACCAGATGACAAAGAAGAAGAAGACGAAGAGATTATCTGGGTCAGTAAAAGTGAAATCAAACGTGACGCCGAGGAGCTTAAGCGCCTGGGTTTAGAATTGATGGAACTGAGCAAAAACTCGCTGGATAAAATCCCGCTGGATGAAGACCTGCGCACCGCCATTGAGCTGGCTCAGAAGATCAAGAAAGAAGCGCGTCGCCGTCAGCTTCAGCTGATCGGTAAAATGCTGCGCTCCCGCGATGAAGAGCCGATCCGCCTGGCGCTGGATAAGCTGAAGAACCGTCACAACCAGCAGGTTGCGCTGTTCCACAAGCTGGAAGTGCTGCGCGATCGTCTGGTTGCCGAAGGTGATGAGGTGGTGCCGGACGTGCTGGCGCTCTATCCCGAGGCCGACCGTCAGCAGCTGCGCGCGATGATCCGCAATGCGCAGAAAGAGAAAGCCGCTAATAAACCGCCAAAAGCCTTCCGCCAGATCTTCCAGTATCTGCGTGAGCTTGCCGAAGCCAAATAAACAGGGCGGAAACCGTTCCGCCCTTTTGTTGCGCTTCTGAACTCTGGCAAGAGACTTTCCTGCCAGGGTTTTCGCCTGATTACTTCGCCAGTCTGTCCAGCAGCTTCTGATGAATGCCACCAAAGCCACCGTTGCTCATCACCAGAATGGTGTCGCCCGGCTGCGCCACTTTCACAATCATCTCAACCAGCACATCCACATCCGGGCTCCAGTGCGCCGGCTGCGAGCAGGCTTCCGCCACTTCTGAAACCTGCCACGGAATATGGTGCGGCTGCAGTAGGAACACTTCATCCGCACGCGCCAGCGCCGGCGCCAGGTCGTCCTTACTGATGCCCATTTTCATGGTATTAGAACGCGGTTCCAGTACGGCCAGAATACGGGCGGTGCCGCCAACCTTGCTGCGTAAGGCGGTCATGGTAGCGAGGATCGCCGTTGGGTGATGGGCAAAGTCGTCATAGACTTTGACGCCGTTGGCTTCACCGCGCAGTTCCAGGCGGCGACGGGCGTTGATAAAGTCGTTCAGCGCCAGACCGGCATCCTCCGGTTTAATGCCGACGTGACGTGCGGCGGCGATCGCCATCATGCCGTTATGCATGTTGTGTTCGCCCACCAGCGCCCAGTTCACTTCCGCCACGCGCTCACCGTCCAGCCAGACTTCCCAACGTGAGGCGTCCGGCGTCAGCTTTTTCGCCTGCCAGTGACCGGAGTCGCCAACGGTTTCCTGTTCGCTCCAGCAGCCCATCGCCATCACCTGCTTGATGTTGACGTCGTGATCCGGCATCAGGATTTTGCCCTGGCCTGGGACGATCCGCACCAGATGGTGGAACTGGCGCTGGATCGCTTTCAGATCGTCAAAAATATCCGCGTGATCAAACTCAAGGTTGTTGAGGATCAGCGTGCGCGGGCAGTAATGCACGAATTTGGAACGCTTGTCGAAGAAGGCGCAGTCATACTCGTCGGCTTCAATCACGAAGAATGGGCTTTTTCCTAAAGTTGCCGAGACATCGAAGTTTCCCGGCACGCCCCCGATTACGAAGCCCGGTTCGAGGCCGCACGCCTGTAAAATCCATGCCGCCATCCCCGCCGTGGTGGTTTTTCCATGGGTTCCGGCCACCGCGATGACCCAACGGTCACGCAGCACGAAATCATGCAGCCATTGCGGGCCTGAGAGGTAAGGAATGTTGCGCTCGAGTACCGCTTCAACACAGGCATTTCCGCGCGTCATCGCATTACCGATGATCACTAAATCCGGTGCAGGATCGAGCTGGGAAGCATCATAACCCTGAATTAAATCAATACCTTGTTTTTCAAGCAGCGTGCTCATCGGCGGATAAACGTTCGCATCTGAACCCGTCACTTCATGGCCCAGTGCCCGGGCCAGTACGGCCAGGCCACCCATGAAGGTGCCACAGATACCGAGGATATGAATACGCATAAAATGATCCGTTAACAGGAAAGTCCGGCGCACAGTGTAGCGTCCTCATCGCGAGGAAGAAACGGATTTGCCCTATGTTCTTTAGTGTCCAATCGGCTAGACTGCTTACGCATACGTTGGCAGTTTGTAAATCAGGCTGCTGTTCAACCGCAGATTCAGGGATAGTGTTATGAAAACGTTAGGCGAATTCATCGTCGAGAAGCAACACGACTTTCCTCACGCCACAGGTGAACTGACGGCGCTGATTTCAGCCATCAAACTGGGCGCGAAGATTATCCACCGTGATATCAACAAAGCCGGTCTGGTGGATATTCTCGGCGCCTCCGGCGTAGAGAACATTCAGGGCGAGCAGCAGATGAAGCTCGATCTGTTTGCCAATGAAAAACTCAAAGCAGCATTGAAAGCGCGCGGGATCGTTGCCGGTATCGCCTCCGAAGAAGAAGATGAGATCGTGATCTTCGAAGGTGTCGAGAACGGCAAGTACGTGGTGCTGATGGATCCGCTGGATGGCTCGTCAAACATCGACGTTAACGTCTCTGTGGGCACCATCTTCTCCATCTACCGTCGTATCACCCCAGCCGGCACGCCAGTCACGGAAGAAGACTTCCTGCAGCCGGGCAACCAGCAGGTTGCTGCGGGTTATGTGGTTTACGGTTCGTCCACCATGCTGGTTTACACCACCGGCTGTGGCGTTCACGCCTTCACCTACGACCCGTCACTGGGCGTATTCTGCCTTAGCGCGGAAAAAATGGAGTTCCCGGAAGCGGGCTACACCTACTCCATTAACGAAGGAAACTACATCCGTTTCCCTCAGGGCGTGAAGAAATACCTGAAGTTCTGTCAGGAAGAAGACGTTGCCACGCATCGTCCGTATACCTCACGTTACATCGGTTCTCTGGTTGCAGATTTCCACCGCAACCTGCTGAAAGGCGGCATCTACCTCTACCCAAGCACCGCCAGCCACCCGAAAGGCAAGCTGCGCCTGTTGTATGAGTGCAACCCGATGGCCTTCCTGGCCGAGCAGGCCGGCGGTAAAGCCAGCGACGGTAAAAACCGTATTCTGGATCTGACCCCGGAAACCCTGCACGAGCGTTCACCGTTCTTCGTCGGTAATACCGCGATGGTAGAAGATCAGGAACGTTTCCTGCGCGAATTCCCGGACGCGTAACGCCTCCTGCGAGCCAGATAAAAAAAGGGCGATCTGACGATCGCCCTTTTTATTTCCCGTCTTTAAGCAGCCTGTCAGGCTGGGCTGACCTTAAACACCGCCATTGATTGCACCAGCTGCTGCGACTGCTCCTCCAGCGACTGGGTGGCGGCCATCGCCTGCTCGACCAGCGCGGCATTCTGCTGTGCCACCTCATCCATCTGCGTCACCGCCTGGTTCACCTGCTCGATGCCATGACTCTGCTCCTGAGACGCGCTGGAAATCTCCTTCATCAGCGTGGTCACCCGCATCACTTCGCTGGCGATTTCGTCCATGGTCTCTCCGGCTTTGGTCGCCATCTCCGAGCCTTCGCTGACCCGGCTTTGCGATTCAGCGATCAGCGTGCGGATCTCTTTCGCCGCCGTGGCACTGCGCTGCGCCAGGTTGCGCACCTCGCTGGCGACCACGGCAAAGCCTCTGCCCTGTTCTCCGGCGCGTGCGGCCTCTACAGAGGCGTTCAGCGCGAGGATGTTGGTCTGGAAGGCGATGCCGTCAATCACGCCGAGGATGTCGCCAATGCGCTTAGAGCTGTTGGAGATCTCCTGCATCTTATCCATCACGTAGCTCACCACTTCGCTACCACGATCGGCGCTGTCAGAAACCGACCTTGCCAGCTGATGCGCCTGGCTGGCGTTATCGGCATTCAGCTTCACCGTCGCCGTCAGTTGCTCCATGCTGGCGGCAGTTTGCTCCAGCGACGCCGCTGACTCCTCGGTGCGCTGAGAGAGGTTGATGTTGCCCGAAGAGAGCTCACGGCTGCCGATATCAATTTGCAGGCTGGCATCGCGCACCCGGCTGACCGAGAGCTGCAGAGAGCTCTGCATCGCCGCCAGCGCCGCATTCAGTCGTCCCAGCTCATTGTTGCCACTTTCCGGCAGTGCCTGGGTTAAATCGCCTGCGGCGACGAATTCCAGATGCCCGATGGCGGACTCGAGCGGTTTCAGCAGGATCGCCCGCAACAGCAGCCAGGCGACGGAAAGCAGGATCACCGTCAGAACGCCGCAGCACAGGATCAAAAGGGTCAGCATTTTCTGGTTGTGAGCGGCTTCCGCCAGCTGCGCATCCGTGACCTGATTGGCATAGACGTTGAAAGCATCGGCCGCTTTGGTAAAGGTGTTATTTAACGCGGTGAGCTTTTCTTCCAGAACGGTGTAATAACCGTCGGTGTTCTGCTTTTGCAGCGCATCCAGCATCGGCATGATGCCCTGCTGCAGATAGAGGTCATAACTGGCGACAATGTCATCGGAGAGCTTTTTGCCATGCGCGGTCACCGTGCCGGCATCAACAAAGGTTTTTAAGCCTTTTTTTGAGAGATCGATATAGGTACTGACCCGCTGAGTGGCCAGGGTGGCCTCATCAATCATCCCTATTTCCATCTTCCTTACCGATAACGCTGCCGTGGTGCGTGCACGAAGCAGGCTGTTATTGGTAAGCGATAAGCTGTTTAACTCGATACCCTGAATGCGGTTGACCACCTCCAGCGATCGATTCCCTTTGTTAATGGCAACGATGCCCATCAGGCTAACGCCCAGTAGCATCAGCGTCATCAGCGCTAACAACACTAATAACCCCGTTCGAATCGAAATTTTTCTAAGCATGATTTTGTGTGACCCTCGAAAAAGCAAATAGTCCAGGAACCCAAAAAGCGAAGAAGGTATCGGCAGGGTCGCGGGCAATCTTTAGCACTGATGAAGTGAAAAGGATTGACGACTGCGGCTGACTTGATAAGGATCAATTTTTGCCCATGACCCTACAGAAGGAATTGTCCGATGAAAAAAACCATTGCGATTACAGGCCTGTTAATGGCGTTTTACGGCCACGCAGACGTGAGCCCGATTGATACCGCCCAGCAACAATGCCTGGATAAAGCCTCTACCACCGTGGCCATGCAGCAGTGTTTTAGCGCAGCGAATCAGGCCTGGGACAGTGAAATGAATCAGCAATACGGCAAACTGACAGCCACGCTAAACAGTGAGCAGAAAGCCAAATTACGCACCGCGCAGCGTGCCTGGCTGAAATACCGCGACAGCTGGCTGGATGCCACCAAAGCGCGGCTGAGCGATGGCGGCACCATGGCGTCATTACAGGTGGGCGCGCAAAGCGTAAGCCTGGTAAAAAACCAGGCCTTAGCGCTGAAATCGTTGGCGGATGGCAACAGCGGCAACCCTTAACAAGGGGCCATCCGCGCATCGAAGGTGAAGATTCTCCCTACAGGCCGTAAGGCCAGTACTGGAGCATTCCTAAAGGGCAAAAAGGGGGGATACTTTCCAACTCAGTTGGCTATAATGAGCGTCACTTGTTTAAGGCTGAATGAAGGAATTGACCATGAGTTTGACCCAGGTTCCAGCGGGCAAAGACCTGCCAGAAGATATCTATGTTGTTATTGAGATCCCGGCCAATGCCGATCCGATCAAATATGAAGTCGACAAAGATACCGGTGCCCTGTTCGTTGACCGCTTTATGTCTACCGCGATGTTCTATCCGTGCAACTACGGTTACATCAACCACACCCTGTCTTTAGACGGTGACCCGGTAGATGTACTGGTCCCTACCGCCTATCCGCTGCAGCCGGGCTCGGTTATCCGTTGCCGTCCTGTTGGCGTGCTGAAAATGACCGACGAATCTGGCGAAGATGCCAAGGTTGTTGCCGTTCCGCACAGCAAGCTGACCAAAGAATACGATCACATCAAAGATGTGAACGACCTGCCAGAACTGCTGCGTGCGCAGATCACTCACTTCTTCGAGCAATACAAAGCGCTGGAAAAAGGCAAATGGGTGAAAGTTGAAGGCTGGGACGACGCGGCCGCAGCGAAAGCTGAAATCGTGACCTCTTTCGAGCGCGCTGCGAAGAAGTAATTCTCGCGACGAAGACGAAAAAAAACACCGCTCACTGAGCGGTGTTTTTATTTGCAGCAACCTCAGGTGGGTTTGGGTGCATTTTGTTGCAGCCAGTCGCCGCTGACAATATGCTCTCTCCCGACAATCGAACGCTGATACACATAGAGCCAGGCGCTGCCGTAAGGCGTTTGCACCAGCTCACGCTTGTACTCCCCGCCCTTGGTTCTGAGTGCATCGAGCTCGCCCAGTGTGGACGCATCGATACGGTAAACTTCACAGGCAACCTGCCCGCTACCCGCAACAACGCCGGGGTAAAGACCTAAACTATAAAGCGCGTAGCCGTCGATCTTATGATCGCCCAGCCACTGCCCGTTGGTCATCCAATGACTGTTGCCTTGCTTCCGTCTTAAGGTGCCGTAGACAATTATTCGCATTGCTAGAACTCAAACTGATAAAGCAAATCCAGGGCCTGGTCGAGACCAGACACTGCTTCCAAATAGAGCTTGGGCATCAGGCGATAACGCAGGGTTAAGGTCGCCAGTGAATCAAATATGCCAACACCGTATTTTACCTGTAGACCCGGCAGAACGTAGCCGCTGACCTGGACCTGCTGGCTGACACCGACGCCGGCCGTATCCAGGGCGAGATTGCTTACGCCAAAGGTCTCCCCGATTTTACCCACAACCTGACCACTTTGTGCAAGTCCCAATCCCACTAATGCTGAGGTTACTGCACTGCTGTCGCTGCCATTCGAGTCCAGACCCTGTCCGCGAAGCAGGTAGGACAAGGCTTCCTGCTGTGACATTGCCGGATCGGAGAACACTTCCACCTTCGGCTCATCGGCCAGCCCGGTGACGCGCACGCCGGCGGTAACATCATTTTCCGTCGCTTCCGGGTTACGGATCGCTTCAATATTCAGGTACGGCTGATCCGCCGGACCGGAGAATTGCAGCTCACCTTTGCGCACAATCAGATCCTGTCCGTAAGCATGGAAGCGGCCGGAAGGAATGTTGATCTGGCCGTTCAGGCCCAGGCCACGACGGTCCTGCACCATTTTCAGATCGCCATTCAGTTTGGCTTTCAGACCAAAGGCGCTGATGCGCACATCGTCACCGACGTGGATCACCAGGTTGCTGTTAATCGGAATAGCGGTCGATTTCGGTGCGATAGGCTGCAGGTTTTTATCCAGCAGCACTTCATCCGACGACACGCCCACCGCGCTCTCCGGCACTTCCTGCACGTTGATGCGCGCCCACGGAATATCAACGCGACCATCGAGGTTGAACATTTGCGGCGTCGCTTCAAATACCAGGTCCGGCGAGACGTCCATCCGCACCATCGGCGGCACCGTCACGCGGATTTTATCGCCCTTGGCGGCGATCCGCGCCCGCCAGGCATCCAGCACACTCCAGTCCGCGCCACCGCTTAAGGTCAGCTGCCCTTTCGAGGTCTGAATCAGCCCTTCCAGCGTCGAGCTCATGCCGTTGAACACCATATTAAGGTTGGCGCTGGTCAGGTCGACCGGCATAAAGCTGCCGTCGACATCCACGTTCTTCAGCCCAAGCTGACCGAACACCTGCGGTTTCTGCAGGCTGCCGCCCAGACGAAGGTTGGAACTGACGATCCCCGCGACCTTTTCGCCTCTCATCAGCGCCGGGTTCAGCAGCGCCAGCGACAGGTTGGCGATATTCACATTGCCTGACAGCGTGCGCTTGCCCTCGGGATCGGCAATTTGTACGTTGCCATCCAGCTGACCGTTATTGGCAATGCGGATCAGCCAGTCCAACTGAGCGCGGCCATTGCGCATCGCGGCATTCAGGTTCAGCGTGTCGAACGCAATCGGCAGCGTGTTGCCCTGCACGTTCTGCTCGACCTTCACGCCGTTGCCTTTCAGCGAGACGCGGCCCTGCGGTAAACCACCGCCGGCGGTCCAACTGACGTCCGCATCACCGCTGAACACGCCGCGAAGCTGGGTGTCTTCCGTGAGGAACGGCTTGGCCATCGCCAGGTCGAAGCGATTGAGCTGCACTTTGGCGTGGCCGGAAGGCCCGGCTTCAATGGTTTGCGGCACGCAGAGCTCGGCATTCGGATTGAGCCAGCAGTGCGGCCCGATGCTGACGGTCTGCTTGCTGTTGAGATAATCCAGCGTGATTGGGCGCGTCAGGCGCCATTCACCGACCGGGGTATCGAAGCGGGTGTTGTTGAGCGTGCCTTTCCAGCGCTGCTCAGCCCGGTCAAAACTGCCGTTCAGCGCCAGCTGGCCCGAGACCGGCTTGCCGTCGATATTCAGCTTCAGCTGATGCTGTTTTTCGCTGCCGCTGGCATCCAGAGTGATTTGCGAGATATCCAGCGCATCCTGCTTCAGTCGATCGACCTTCAGCGTCAGCTTACCCTGAACCTGCTCGCCGGAACTGACGTCGCCGTTCAGCGCAACGCGGGCAATGGTCAGCGCCTGCCAGCGCAGTCCCGTCGCGGTCAGATCCGCCAGCAGCTGCGGCTTTTTCAGATCGCCACGGGCTTTGATGGTGCCTTTCGCCACGCCGCCAAGGCCTGGCAACGCGTTGTCCAGATGCTGCGCATCAATATCGGCATCCAGGTTGAGCTTGTCGCCCAGCGATCCCTTCAGGTTGATATTGTTGCGGCCCAGCACCAGCTTCAGGCCCGGAATATCCCACTGGTTATAGCTGTTGCCGTATAGGGAACCGTCTGCGGTGACCGCGTTCTGCTTGACGTTGCCGCGCAGTTTCAGTTCCGGCACGCGCATCTGCCAACTGCCGCCATACAGGCTGCCGCGCGTGGAGATGTGACCTTCCAGCTTCGCCGGCCAGTCAGGATATTGCTTCGCGGTATTGATGCCAGACAGCGTCAGATCGCTGCGCCAGCTGATTGCCTTGCTCCAGTCCACCAGCGCCGTCAGGTCAATATTGCCTTCCAGCGCCGCGAGACGCAGTTTATCCAGCGAGAACTGCTCGATATTGCCTTTGCCGTCCAGCGCTACCGTGGCAGGCGGAATGCCCTGCCCTTTCAGCGCGGCCTTCAGCGACATCGCGTAATCCGTCGCTTTGCCTTTAAAGCTGAAGTTGAAATTATCTACTTCGTACTGAATTTCACCGGTCAGCGGCCAGCGCAGCTGCGGGCTCTTCACGTTCACAGACAGCGGCAGGCCAACGTCGGCCAGGCGGGTATTGCCGTCCATCTGCACCTGAACCGGACCAGAAAGATTCAACGCCATATTGAGCTGCTCGCGCAGGCCCCCGTCCAGCGTCATTTTGATCTTCTCACCTTTGATCGGATCGACGTTGACGGTGCTGTTGAGCGTGAAGTTCACCGGCCAGTTGTCAGACAGCGTCGCTTGTCCCTGGGCGTTTAGCTGTCCCTGCGGCGAGTCGACATTCAGCGTTTCCAGATGCAGCAGTTTGTCCTGAGTTTTCGCTTTCACTAACAGGCGGTTAACGGTGATATCGGTATCGCCGGTGATGCGCAACTGCTCGCCAAGGATCTCTTGAACATCGACATCCAGCGGCATGTTGAAATCAGGCAGATCCGGCAGCAACGGTTTGGCAAACATCGCTTTCAGCGTTTCGCCCAGCGGCGGTTCGTCGGCCTTCGGCTGCTGCACTTTTGGCTGCACAATCTGTTCATCGGCCACTTTCGCCGCCTTTGGCAGTGCGATCAGCAGCCCCTGAATATGGGTAGGATTCAGCGTCAGCGCGCGGCCCTGCCAACTGATGCCGGAGGTGAAGTCGGCGAGGGAAATCGCCGTGTCATCCACCTTCACATTGATATTGTGCAGCGCAAGCTGACGCAAGGTGATCGGATACGGCGTGCTGAGATCGCCCGAGGACGGCTCTTCTTCCGCCGGTGCAGGTGCCGCCGGCGCCATTTTCTTGCTGTCGACCACCACATTCACATCTTTCAGCGACAGGTCGTTGACGCAGAACGCACTGTGTTTCAGGCAGCCCAACTTTACCGCGAGGTGGAACTCGCCGGCGTTAACCGTGACGCCCGGCATTTCATACTGCACGCCGGTCAGCGTCAGGTTTCGCCAGCCGCCCTCGACCTGTTTGATTTGCAGCCCCGGAACCCAGCGCGCGGCGCCGTTAAGCAGCAGATGCAGGCCGGGCGTGGTGCCAATTAAAAAGGCGATGCCGCCCAGCAGCACCAGCAGGAAGATCAGGATTCCAATAAGGACCTTTTTCCAACGACTCATAGTTCAGGCCCCAATCCGATATAAAACTGTACGTCACGATGTTCGTCATCGCCGATAGGACGGGCGATATCCAGCTTGACCGGGCCGACCGGCGACTGCCAGCGCACGCCAAAACCGGCGCCGGTTTTCAGATCGGTCTGTTTGATGTCATTCACCGCTTCGCCGGAGTCGACGAACACTGCGCCCCACCATTTGCCGGTCACGTTGTATTGATATTCCAGCGAGCCGGTCGCCAGCTTGGACGCACCGGTCAGCTTGCCATCGTCATCGCGCGGCGAGATGCCTTTGTATTTATAACCACGAATGCTGCGATCGCCACCGGCGAAGAAACGCAGGTCCGGCGGCACTTTGTCGAAGTCATTGGTTTCAATCCAGCCGAGGTTGCCACGGGCCACAAAGCGGTGTTTATCTGCCAGCGTACGGATCCAGACGTTCTGCGCCTGCACCACCGCGAAGTCGATATCCGATCCCCATGTGGTGTCAGAGACATCTAACGAGTAACGCTGCGAATCGCCCCAGGTCGGCATCAGTCCGCCACGGGAGCGGGTGCGGTTAACGCTGACGCCAGGGTAGATCAGCATGGTGGTGTTGGTGACGTTACCCTGAGTAAAGTGATCGAGGCTCCAGCGCAGGTTAATCGCGCGCTGCCAGCCGGAAGACGAGTCCCAGTAACGGGAGGCCGCCAGCGTGGAGGAGTCGGATTTGGTGTCGTTGAGGTCGGTTTTTTTCAGGCCGCCCTGCAGCAGGTAGTACTGCTCAATGGGATTTTTCAGCAGCGGGATTTTATAGCTGAAATCCAGCTGCTGTTCAGGGGCGGAGATATTGGCACTGGTGGTCAGGCTGTGGCCGTAGCTGTTGACCCACGGCTTTTTCCAGGTGGCTTTTACCCGAGGCCCGACATCGGTGGAGTAGCCGACACCGGTTTCAATGGTGTTCTCGGTGCGTGGGCTGACGACGCCATGCAGCGGAAGAATTTTGGTTTTTCGTGATTTACTGAATTCTGGTGCTACCACTACCGAGTTAAACCAGCCTGTGGCGGATAAACGGCGGTTCAGTTCCGCCAGGTCACGAGAGCTGTAATAGTCGCCCTTTTTAAACGGCACCAGGTTTTGCAGATACTCTTCACGAATTTGCGAGCCTTCAAAGCTGACGTCGCCAAAGCGGTAACGCTGGCCGCTGTCGTAATCGATATCCCAGAAGGCCTCACGGCGCTCTACAGAGACACCCAGCTGACTTTTTGTGTAGTCACCATCGAAGTAGCCTTTGCGCAGCGCCATGTTGCTGAGAGAGCTTTTAAAGCCGTCATAATCACTGTGGTTCAGTACGCCGCCGATTTTGCCACGGCCATTTTTGACCAGCGCCAGGTAATCTTTATCGGTGCGGGCTTCGCCTCGCAGGACCACCGTTTCGCCGGCCAGCTTCACCGGTTCGCCGGCGGTGACTTTCGCCACCAGCACCGGCCTTTTACCGCCCGCCGGCGGCGGTTGCAGATCGAACTCGATGGTCGGTTCGTAATAGCCCAGCGCCTTCAGGCCTTCTTTTACCGCATCACTGACACGGGCACGGAAACGGCCATCCGCCGAGACTTCATCGCTCGAAATGGTGGACAACCGCGCACGGACGTTCTTTTGTAACTCCCCCGATAACCCCGTCACCTGCAAACGCACGGTCGCTGCTTCAGCGAACGGTGCAGCAGCTAAAAGACCTAACATGCAATAAACATGAATTCGTGGCACGCTGACTCCTGATTATGATGCCGGCCCTTATTCCAGTTGGGCACAACGCTTTCTTTACGTTCTTTCCAGGCGCGGGATCCTGTAAGCATGGCAACTTTTTGCCGCTTATGGCCCTCTATTTGCCCGTAAAGCCAAATTTATTAACTTATTGTGTGCAAAGTATCGACACGTTACAACACAGGATCGTGATCGAATGTTACTTCGGCACTCTCCTCAACCAGACTCGGATTAATCTCACCCAGCCCATCGCCGCAATTGTAAGCATGCGGCGGCACGGCTATAATCCTTTGCACAAGTCGTCTGACGGCTTATTGACTGACTTCTGCCCCGGCAATCTTGCCGAACAGGCGCAGACATTTTTGGCACGGATAGCCGAGCTCTTATCACGGGACATGATGTCCGCAGATCCTCAAACGCTGCCCAGGCCAAAAATGACAAGTAATTAAACTCAAGGCCGGTTCCGGGCACTTTCACCTGATCGTTACTGAATCGAGCCATTTTATGGATGTTTTATGTTAGACAGTTTGCTTGTCATCGTACTGCTGATTGCGATCAGCTCATTTTTCTCATTGTCAGAAATCTCGTTGGCTGCAGCCCGTAAAATCAAGCTGAAGCTGCTGGCGGATACCGGCAATATCAACGCGCAGCGCGTGTTGAAGATGCAGGAAACACCCGGGATGTTTTTCACCGTGGTGCAAATCGGCCTGAACGCCGTGGCTATTTTAGGCGGTATTGTGGGCGACGCCGCCTTCTCTCCGGCATTTCGTTCTCTTTTTCTACGCTTCACCTCCCCGGAACTGGCCGAGCAGCTGAGTTTTATCTGTTCATTCACCGTGGTGACCAGCCTGTTTATCCTGTTTGCTGACCTGTTCCCAAAACGTCTGGGGATGATCGCGCCAGAGCAAGTCGCGCTGAAGATCATCAACCCGATGCGTTTTTGTCTGTTTATCTTCCGTCCGCTGGTGTGGTTCTTTAACGGCGGCGCTAACATCATTTTCCGCCTGTTTAAAATCCCGCTGGTGCGTAAAGACGACATCACTTCCGATGATATCTACGCCATTGTGGAAGCGGGTGCGCTGGCTGGCGTGCTGCGTAAGCAGGAGCATGAGCTGATTGAAAACGTGTTTGAGCTGGAGTCCCGCACCGTGCCTTCTTCGATGACTTCCCGTGAGAACATCGTTTGGTTCAATTTGCACGAAGACGAAGACAGCCTGAAGGAAAAAATCGCTAATCATCCGCACTCCAAGTTCCTGGTGTGTAATGAAGATATTGACCATATCGTCGGCTATGTCGATTCGAAGGAGCTGCTGTTAAGGGTGCTGGGCCATCAGAGTATGGCGTTGAACAGCGGCGTGCAGATCCGTTCCGCGCTGATCGTGCCGGATACCTTAACGCTGTCAGAAGCGCTGGAAAGTTTCAAAACCGCCGGCGAAGACTTCGCGGTGATCATGAATGAGTACGCACTGGTGGTCGGCATTATCACGCTGAACGACGTGATGACCACTCTGATGGGCGATTTGGTCGGTCAGGGCATGGAAGAGCAGATTGTGGCCCGTGACGAGAATTCGTGGCTGGTTGAAGGCGGCACGCCGATTGATGACGTGATGCGCGTGCTGCATATTGATGAGTTCCCGCAGTCCGGTAACTACGAGACCATTGGCGGCTTTATGATGTTTATGCTGCGCAAGATCCCGAAACGCACCGACTTTGTGAAGTTCCACGGTTATAAGTTCGAAGTGGTGGATATCGACAGCTACCGTATCGATCAGCTGTTGGTGACGCGGATTGATGCCCGTCCAACCACGGCGGCGTCGGTGTTAACGCCGGTGCCGGAAGAGTCGTAGCGGGAAGCAGGAAACAGAAAGGCGCGAGAATTCGCGCCTTATTTTTTAGTTAAATTCGGTTTGTAATCGCAATACCTGGCGGTTCACTTCTGACATCACGCTGTAATGCTGTTTATCTTTAACGCGTGGGATCAAGATTTTGCCTTTATCGAACTCAAATGCGCCTACGTCTTTGATGTATATCCTGCCGCGAAACAGTGTTTTTACGTATTTGGCCACCTGCAGCGGATTATATCGCTGAAAGATCTTCATGCTGGTAATACTCCTGAAAAAGATATGTGCGCTGCGTCGTGTCCAATTTCGGTACGAATCCTTGCAGCGCAAAGTGGATTCACTATAGACCAACATCGCCTTCCTGAAGTCCGAAAACCGACTTTTTTTCCTGTTTTTACACATCATGACAGTACAGACTGCCTGCTGGTTATGTCGAAACAGTATAAACCTTCAATTGAAAGGGATTTGTGCTGTGTGTTGCAAAGATGTTATTCCGATGCGACAGCAGCATCTTCTGCGCTTATTATTGCAGGAACATGACTAACTGGTCGGATCACATCAAAAGGTCGAGTCCATGAATACCGTTCGCTTATTTTTTGTTCTTATCGCGCTGTGTTTCTCCTCATTTGCCGGCGCACATGGTTTTGCAGAAGGGCAACGCGTGCCTGCCGTGGGCATCACGGATAAAGGTGAGCTGGTGTTGAAGCAGGATGATTTCAGTTATCAGAACTGGAACAGTGCGAAACTGCCGGGCAAGGTGCGGGTGATCCAGCATATTGCCGGGCGCTCTTCTTCCAAGGAGAAGAATGCGGCGTTGATTGAAGCCATTAAGTCGGCGAAGTTTCCGCATGATCGTTATCAGACCACCACCATCGTCAACACCGACGATGCGATCCCCGGCACCGGGATGTTCGTTCGCAGCAGCATCGAGAACAACAAGAAGCAGTTTCCGTGGTCGCAGTTCATCGTCGACAGCAACGGCGTGGCCAAAAAGGCCTGGCAGTTGGATGATGCCGGATCGGCGATTGTGGTGTTGGATAAAGACGGCAAGGTACGCTTCGCCAAAGACGGTGCGCTGACGCAGGATGAAGTGAAGAACGTGGTGGCACTGGTACATAAGTTACTGGAGTGAGGCGCGGTATCCAGGTTGGAGTTGGGTCAAAGGCTGCTCGGGTGGTACGGCGTCGTTGGGTGGGTTTGGTGGTCACACAGGTCAAAGGCCGCTCTGGTGGTAAGGCGTCAGCATAGAGCGCGTTATCCGGGACGCCGTGAATCCATCCCTGGAGGCTTGGCTGCGGCATCCCTGCCGCAGACACTCGGCTAACGCGCTCTATGCTGCCACCCAATAGCATTGGTGTCGTTGAGTGGCTTGGTGGACGCACACGTCAAAAGCAGGTTGTTGGGTGGGTTTTGAAGTCTGTTGCCCGATAAGAACAGGCAACGCTGAAGCTTTGGGGAAGGGAGAGAAGGTTGATAGCGAGTCTTCGGCGACAGGGATGTCGCCGCTGAGCCCCCAGGGATGGGTTTACGGCGTCTTTGCGTTCAACCTTCTCTCCCTGAGCTTGCCACAAGTTTCCACAGACGACTTGCTATCTCCCTGCGACAAACTCAGCTGAACCTACCGCCAGAACATCCAGACGACATGCCTATCCAAACACGAATCAGAACAGCGAAACGCGGAAGCCTGGGTTGAGGAAGGATTCACGCGGCGTGTAGTCGAGTGTTTTGCCCTTCCAGTCATGCACGTAAGCACCGGCAGCGATGGCGACCGCGTGACCTGCGCCGGTGTCCCAGATATTGGTTGGTCCGAAGCGTGGATAAAGCTGCGCTTTGCCTTCTGCCACCAGGCAGAACTTCAGCGAGGAGCCGATGGCCGTGGTCTGGTGCTCACCCAGCTGGCTTAAATAGTCTTCCAGCTCGGTGTCTGAATGGGAGCGGCTGACGACCACCAGAGGCGGATGCGCTTCACGCACCTGAATCTGCTCGTGATGACCGCCCTCGTCTTTCCATGCCTTACCGTCAGCTGCGGAATACATTACCTGCAGCACCGGCGCGTACACCACACCCAGCACCGGCTTGCCGTTTTCGATTAACGCGATGTTGACGGTAAACTCGCCGTTGCGCTTAATGAATTCCTTGGTGCCGTCCAGCGGATCCACCAGCCAGTAACGCTGCCAGTGCTGACGCTCCTCCCAACCCGCCGGATCTTCTTCCGACAGTATCGGGATTTCCGGGGAGAGGTCGGTCAGCCCCTGAACAATCACGTTATGAGCTGCAATATCCGCCGCCGTCACCGGCGAATCATCGGACTTGTGAGCCACATCCATCGGTGCCTGTCCGTCATACACCTTCATGATTGCATCGCCTGCTTCCCTGGCCAGCTGGCAAATTTTGTCTAACATTTTCCACCTCTTGATTAGCATCTTGATGCCGGACTCTGCCGGCAGGTGTTACGTATCAGGCCGCCTTTTTTACAGCTAAAAACCTCTACTGATCATAGCAGCTGAATTTTAGCCGCCTGTCGCGCTGCGGGCCAGGCCCGCTGATTTCGACAGATTAGGTAAAAAGTTGACCTTAGTTATCAACAGCATAATTCATTTTCTCTCCCGGAACCCCCTGTTTATCTCGCCAGGGTCATAAGAGGTAAATATTTGTGGCAGATCACAGTTATGTGAGACACAACGTAACAGTTTCATAAAAATTTGAGATGTTAGGGAGTGATGGCATCGAAATTTACGGAGAAATGATGATTAAGCCTGTTTATACCCTCGCAGCATTGCTGGTTGCGACCTCACTGCATGCGGCCACGGTGGATTTTCGCCTGCTGGAAACCACCGATCTGCACAGCAATATGATGGACTTTGACTATTACAAAGACACGCCCACGGAGAAATTTGGCCTGGTGCGAACCGCTACGCTGATTGACGCCGCGCGCAAAGAAGCAACCAACAGCGTGCTGGTCGACAACGGCGATATTATTCAGGGAAGTCCGCTTGGCGATTATATGGCGGCCAAAGGTCTGCAGCAGGGTGAAGTGCATCCGGTGTATAAAGCGATGAATACCCTCGATTATACCGTCGGCAACCTTGGAAACCACGAATTCAACTATGGCCTGGACTACCTGCATAAAGCGATTAGCGGCGCGCGGTTCCCGTATATCAACGCCAACATCATTGATGTCAAAACCGGCAAGCCGCTGTTCACCCCTTATTTGATTAAGGAGGTCGAGGTCACGGACCGTGACGGGAAAAAACATACGCTGAAGGTCGGCTATATCGGCTTTGTGCCGCCGCAAATTATGGTCTGGGACAAAACCAACCTGACCGGTAAAGTCACGGTGAATGACATTACCGAAACCGCCCGCAAATGGGTGCCGGCAATGCGCAAAGCCGGTGCCGATCTGGTCGTCGCGATTCCGCACTCCGGACTGTCTGGCGATCCGTATAAGGCGATGGCCGAAAACTCCGTCTACTACCTCAGCCAGGTGCCGGGGATTGATGCAATCCTGTTTGGTCATGCGCATGCGGTGTTCCCGAGCGCCGACTTTGCCAGCATTAAAGGCGCTGACATCAAACAGGGCACGCTGAACGGCATTCCGGCCGTCATGCCCGGCATGTGGGGCGATCACCTCGGTGTGGTCGATCTGGTGCTGGATAATCAGCAGGGGCACTGGCAGGTTAGCAGCGCGAAGGCCGAAGCGCGCCCGATTTACGACAAGACAGCGAAAAAATCGCTGGCGGCGGAAGATCAGGCCTTGCTGAAGGTGATGAAGCACAATCACGATGCTACCCGCGAGTTTGTCAGCAAGCCTATCGGCAAGTCGGCGGATGTGATGTACAGCTATCTGTCACTGGTGCAGGACGATCCGACCGTGCAGATTGTGAATAACGCCCAGCGCGACTACGTGCAGCGCTATATTCAGGGCGATCCGGATCTGGCTAACCTGCCGGTACTGACGGCAGCCGCGCCGTTTAAAGCCGGTGGCCGCAAGAACGATCCCGCCAGTTATGTGGAAGTGGAAAAAGGACAGCTGACCTTCCGTAATGCCGCCGATCTGTATCTTTATCCTAATACGCTGGTCGTGATGAAAGTCAGTGGCAAAGAGGTTAAAGAGTGGCTGGAGTGCTCCGCCGGCCAGTTCAATCAGATTGATATCCACAGCAGCAAACCGCAGTCGCTGATTAACTGGGATTTCCGCACCTATAACTTTGATGTGATTGACGGCGTTAATTACCGCATTGATGTCACCCAACCGGCGAAATACGACGCCGAATGTCAGCCGCTCAATGCCAATGCCTCACGTATCAAAGATCTGACCTACAACGGCAAAGCCATCGAACCGCAGGCGACGTTCCTGGTGGCCACCAATAACTACCGCGCGTATGGCGGCAAGTTCGCCGGAACCGGTGAAAGCCATATTGCCTTCGCCTCGCCGGATGAGAACCGCTCGGTAGTGGCGGCGTATATCAGCGCGCAGACCAAAGCGCAGGGAGAAGTGAAACCGCAGGCGGATAATAACTGGAAGCTGGCGCACATTGAGAGTGCCACGCCGCTGGATATTCGCTTTGGAACCTCACCAGGTGAGAAAGCCGCTCAGTTTATTCGCGAGCACGCGCAGTATCCGTTACAGCAGAAAGGGACTGATGAGGTGGGGTTTGCCGTTTATCAGCTAGATTTGCAGAAGTAATGATGAGTGGGCCAGGCGTCCCTGGCCCGAAATCTTACAGGATTTCTAACAACTCAACTTCAAACACCAGGGTGCTGAATGGCGGGATAGAGGCACCCGCACCACGCTCACCGTAAGCCAGCTCATGAGGGATAACCAGCTCCCATTTGGAACCCACTGGCATCAGCGTCAGCGCTTCAATCCAGCCTGGGATAACGCCGCTAACCGGGAACTCAGCCGGCTCGCCACGCTGTACAGAGCTGTCGAACACGCTGCCATCGATCAGTTTACCGGTGTAATGCACGCGTACGCGATCCTGACGGGATGGGATAGCACCCTCGCCCTGCGCAATCACGCTGAACTGTAAACCAGACTCGGTGCTGCTCACGCCTTCACGCTTGATATTGTCTTGCAGGAATTTCTGACCTTCTACTGCCATTTCCTGCTGGCGCTCACGACGCACGGCATCAGCACGCTCATGAACTTCACGCAGCGCACGGTGAACAACGTCAACAGGTACAGCAGGGGCGTTCCCTTCCAGCGCATCGCGCAGGCCTGCCAGCAATGCTTCTGGCTGCAGACCCTGCAGTCCAGATTCCAGCAGCTGCTGGCCAACCTGTAAACCGATACCGTAACTTGCTTGCGCTTCTACGCTGTCAAAAGAAGGGGTAGTCATGGAATTTCCTTTCATCATTGATAAAAACAGAAGACGAAGCATAACAGCGCAGGCAACGGGCGTAAAATGGCATCTTCTTCAGGTGACTTTTGCTGGCTAAAAGGAAACAATACGCGGATCCCATGGGCGGAATAAACTCCGCACGCACAATGCGTTATCAGCTATATTTTAGTCGAGGTCAAAATGGGCCATCTTGCCCGCAGGCGAAGGAAAAGCCAGTCGCTTTCTCTAAACGGGTGGTTTCACCGGATAGCAAAAAGCTCACTATTTGCGCGTGGTTCGCGCCAGGAGGATGACGCAATGCCCAAAGCGTCTTCAGCATCACGAGTACCCCACGTCTTCCGCCAGATCTGGCACCTGCCTGATTCCGTCCGCTGGATGGACCCGCTGCCGCCGGGCCATCGTCGGGGGATCATTCTCGCTATCATTGTGATATTACTGGCGTTCCTCTGGCCAGCGCCCTCGCCTGTGCAGCCGCAAAGGCCCATCACGGCTGACTCGTCGTCCGGAACAGAGGTGCCGATGCAGGCGGAGATTAACGACCAGCAGCCGGAAACGCCTCAGGCGCCGGCGAAAACCAGCAATGATTCTCAGGGCACCTGGCACAGCTATCAAATCGCATCCGGCCAGACGCTGGCGCAACTGTTCCGCGACAATAATTTAGCCGTGAATGATGTGTTCGCGATGGCGCGGGTGGAAGGCGACGATAAGCCGCTGAGTAATCTGAAAACCGGTCAGGCAGTGCGTGTGCGTCAGAATGCGCAGGGCGTGGTGAATGGATTAACGGTAGATACGGATAACGGGCAGATTTTGTTTACCCGCCAGCCAGACGGATCCTTTATTCGCGCGCAATAAAGCCCGATCGACAAAAACAAAAACGCCGGCACGTGGCCGGCGTTTTTATGCGGTAACGTTAGCGATTAAGCTGCTGAAACCACGTTTACAATCAGTTTTGCCAGCACATCGCTGTGAACCTGGAACTCAACTTCATGCTCACCGGTAGTACGCAGAACGCCGTTCGCCAGGCGAACTTCGCTCTTGTTCACTTCAACGCCAGCTGCAGTAACTGCATCAGCGATGTCGCGAGCACCGATGGAACCGAACAGTTTACCTTCGTCGCCTGCTTTAGACGCGATGGTAACGTTGCCCAGTGCGTTGATTTTCTCAGCACGTGCATTAGATGCAGCCAGAACGTCAGCTTGTTTAGCTTCCAGTTCTGCACGACGTGTTTCGAAGAACTCAACGTTTTTCTTGGTAGCAGGAACAGCTTTGCCCTGTGGTACCAGGAAGTTACGAGCGTAGCCCGCTTTAACGTTAACCTGGTCACCCAGGTTACCGAGGTTTGCTACTTTATCAAGCAGAATAACTTGCATTACCTTATCCTCTTAAAGTCGTTAATAGACAGCGGCCGATATTACTGATGACGATCAGTGTATGGCAGCAGGGACAAGTAGCGAGCGCGCTTGATGCAGCGGGCCAGCTGACGCTGGTATTTTGCACGAGTACCGGTAATACGGCTCGGGACAATTTTACCACTTTCGGTAACGTAGTTTTTCAGCGTAGCGATATCTTTGTAATCAATCTCTACAACGCCTTCCGCGGTGAAACGGCAGAACTTGCGACGACGGAAATAACGTGCCATTAGGCTAGTCTCCAGAATCTATCAATTCAATCTGCTCGGCATGCAACACCGTCTTATTCAGTCCATTACGCCCTTGATGGCTGCTAATGAAACCTGAAACGGTGAGAGGCGTGCCGACCGTTATACTTTGAGTAATGTGCTGATGCGCTTTGCCGCTAATAATGACCGGCATACGACACCAAGCTTGCCGGGTAAAACCGGCTTCCACCTGCTCGGAACGGTGCTCAAGCACGAACTGGCAATGTGGAATACCTGACGGGCTCACTTTACGCGTCGGTGTCTTGCACACGGTGCCAGACAACGTCAGCCGATTAGCCGTCACGGTAAATTACTCTTCAGAATCCCCAGCATCTGCATCATCAGAGGTTTCGTTAGCAAAATCTTCGCGACGATCACGACGCTCATCTTTCGCTTTAACCATCGGAGATGCTTCAGTTACCGCGTGCTTAACGCGCATAACCATGCTGCGGATAACGGCGTCGTTGAAGCGGAAGTTAGTTTCCAGCTCATCGATCACTTCCTGCGGAGCTTCTACGTTCAGCAGAACGTAATGTGCTTTGTGCAGTTTGTTGATCGGGTAAGCCAGCTGACGACGGCCCCAGTCTTCCAGACGGTGAATCGTGCCTTCTGCACCAGTGATAGCACCAGTGTAACGCTCGATCATGCCAGGAACCTGTTCGCTCTGGTCAGGGTGTACCATAAATACGATTTCGTAATGACGCATCGAATTTGCTCCTTACGGATTATTCAGCCTCCTGTCAGGGTCAGCCGCGGCCCATGGAAGCAAGGAACGTGTATGTTTGAGCGGCTGAAAAAATTGACGCGTAATCATACTGGCGGGGCCGGAAAAACTCAAGGTAATGTCGGGGCGGGGAGTAAATAATTTGTCAATTTCGCGGCCAGGCACAGGGGCATTCTGTGCTAACTGAATGAGATCATCAGCTTAGCCTAAAAGTTGTTCAAAAAAGTTGATCTAAAACAGCAAGAATTACTAATACCTTTTAGGTCGCGGTGGGCTAAACTATACAGGTTGCTTATGACACGACCCTGACGTCCGCGTCAGACGGTATTACCAGATTGTGGAGTTATTATGAAAACCATCGCAATCGCCTCCTTACTAGGTCTCTTCCTTTCCACATCCGCCTTTGCCATTTCGACCGGCACCGAGCAGCAGGTGAAAAGCTACACCAGCAATGCGGCGAACAGTTATGTCTATATTAACCGGATACCTTCTCCGTTAGACAAAACATCGCATAAAGCCCCAACTACCGCAGCAGAGCGACTGTCCAAACAGTTGTAGCGGTGAAGGGTCCCGGGCTTCCCCGGGAACTTGCCTTATAAATGATGCTTAAAAAACGCCGCTATCGCTGTCAGTGCTGGCGGAGTGATGCGATGCCCGATGCCGCTTTCGACGATATACGTCAGATTCGCATCGAGCTTCGCTTCGCGCATCGCTTTTTCTAACCTGACGCTCTCTGCGGCAGGCACCACCTCATCCGCTTCGCCATGCCAGACCAGCAACGGTCGGTTAGCCAGTTTTTCCAGCTGCCCGCTGACGTCATACTCCGCTAACGGCGCCAGTCGGTCTGCCAGTTCCTTTTTCTGCTCGGCGGTTTTGGCCACCAGCGGCGGGAACAGCGTGTGCGACAACGACATAAAGTAGCCCGATCCCATCATACAGGCCACGCAGGCAATCTGGTCGTAACGGGCCATCGATCCCAGCGCGGTCATGCCGCCCATTGAGGCGCCGGCCACCGCAAACCGGCCCTCTTCAATCAGATGCTGCTCGCGTAATGCCGCCTCAATCCGTGGCACCTCATCAATATTGCTTTTCAGGATCTCCCAAAAACGGGTCAGCCGGAATTCCGTGTCGCCGTTATACCGCGCGCCGTGCATATCAGCATCCGGCATCACCACCCGGAAACCGGCCTGAGCCAACTCGACGGCAAAATAGGCGTACACCTCTTTTGAAGAGGTGAAGCCATGCCAGAACAAAATGGTCGGTAAGGGCGTGTGGCGTTTACCGGCTGGCGTGGCGTGCAAACAGTCGATGCCGGCAAAAGATTCGGTAGCAATCTCAATCATTAAGCCTCCATGGAAAACAGGGTGGACTGACAGGGCGCCAGCGGATTGCGATGGAATTTGAGTTTATTATCAAAACCGTTAGCCTGCTCACAAAATTAAAAACTAAATGTTTCAGGTCTGTTGCCGTTAACCGATGCAAGCCCCTTAAACCTTCAACAGGCCTCCCATGAAAAAACTCTCATTCAGGCGCTGGAGCCTTGGCGTCAAGCTCTCGGTGATCACCTCATTCAGTGTCGCCATATTGTTCCTGATCCTGACGCTGGCGCTGACCCACAATGCGGCAAAACAGCTGCAGGCGTTGACCCAGGAAAATATGGATAACCAGGTCAGCGGCATTGGCGATATGGCGTCGATGTTTGACAGTACGCTTAGCGAAGAAGTCGCCAATTACACCGCGCTTTTCCAGAGCTTCTTACCGAAGCGTTTTTCCGTGGACGACAGCCAGCAAATCACCATTGGCGCGGAACAGACCCCCACGTTACGCGCCGGGCTGAAAACCCTTAACCTCGATCAGGTGCTGGTTGATGACTTCCAGCAGCGTACCGGCGCCATCTCCACCATTTTTGTGCGCATGGGCGACGACTTTATGCGTATTTCCACGTCTCTGCGCAAGCAGGACGGCGAACGGGCGATTGGCACCCGCCTGGATCACACCAGCCCGGCCTGGAAACTGATGCAGAAAGGAGAAATTTATCAGGGCGTGAGCATGCTGTTCGGCAAGCGCTATATCACCCAGTATCAGCCGGTCAAAGACAGCGAAGGCAAGGTTATTGCCATCCTGTTTGTCGGCGTGGACATCACCAAGCAGTATGCCGAAATTCGCCAGAAGGTGCTCGCCAAGAAACTGGGCGAAACCGGCCATTTTGTGGTGCTGGACAATGCGGCCGGTAAAAATCACGGCTACTTCGTGTTCCACCCAACGGAGGAAGGCAAGCAGCCACGTTGGTCAGACGCGGTTCAGCAGCAGCTGTTGAGGCAGGACAAGGGCATGCTGGAAGCGGAAGGCGAAGATGGCAGCCGCCAGATCATGACCTGGCGCCATCTGCCGGAGTGGAACTGGGTGATCCTCGGCGAAGTGAACAAGGCCAGCCTGCTGGCGCCGATTGACCAGACCCGCGATCTGTTCCTGCTGATCGGTGCTGCGCTGGTGCTGCTGTTTGCCCTCGGCTTCGTCATCACTACCCGCCACTGGCTAAGCAAGCCGCTGCAGGAAGTGATCGAACTGGCGCGTCATTACTCGGCAGGCAACCTGCAGGCGACGCTGACCACCCAACGTCACGATGAAATCGGGCAGCTGATCCTGGCCATCAATGGCATTGGCGATGGTTTGGAACGGATTGTTTCGCAGGTCCGCGCAGCCGCAGAAGAGATCAGCAGTGGGACGGATGCCATCGCGCTGAGTAGTGAGAACATCAGCGAGCAGATCTCCCGCCAGGCCAGCAGCGTGGAAGAAACCTCTGCCAGCATGGAGCAGTTAAGTGCGACCGTGGCGCAGAACGCCGCTAACGTCTCTGAGGCGCTGACTCTGGTCGATGAAGCCTCTGCGGTGGTGCAAAACGGCGGCGAGACCGTGTCGCGCTCCGTAGTCACCATGACGGATATTAAAAGCGCGTCGCAGAGCATTGCCGACATCACCCATGTGATTGAATCGATTGCCTTCCAGACCAACATCCTGGCGCTGAACGCGGCGGTGGAAGCGGCACGGGCGGGTGAACATGGCAAAGGCTTCGCGGTGGTGGCGGCCGAAGTGCGCGCGCTGGCACAACGCAGTGCGCATGCGGCGAAAGAGATCGACGGACTGATTGAAAACTCGTTAAGCAAAGTGGTTCAGGGGCACGATCTTTCCGAGCAGACGCGCAAAGCGATGGAGGATATCGTGGGTCGCATTGGTCAGGTGAAGGTGCTGATGAGTGAGATTAATATCGCCTCGAAAGAGCAGTCCGCCGGAATTGGTCAGGTCAACATTGCCATGAACCAGATCGGTCAGGCGACGCACCAGAACACCGAGCTGGTGTCGACCTCTGAACAGACTGCCCACGAACTGAGCCGCAAAGGGCACCATCTGACCCAGCTGGTCAGTGTATTTACGCTGAAAGGCTAATAATCACGGTGGGATAGCTTACACTATGAGCTATCCCACTGCTGAGATCGCACTATGAGCCGGTTACTGACAGTCCTCTTGGTTTTGCTGACCGTTGGCTGTAGCCAGTTACAGACCACACCAGAACCTCCCCCTCCGCCGACTTCACACGCGCAGGAAGTCACGCGCGCGCAAAGCCTTAACCTGCGAAAAATCGGCACCGTCAGCGTCAATGAGCGCGGTTCTCCGGATGATGCACAACGCGCGATTGCCGCGAAGGCCAATGCAGCGGGGGCAACCTATTACTATATCCAGCTGGTCAGTGAGACGGTGATGCCTGGGCTCTGGTACTCCAGTGCAATCCTGTATGGCCCTTCAGCCGCCGCTGGCGCGCAATAACAGCCGTTCCGCCACCGTTTCGGGCAGACGGGAAAACCCTCTGCGATCCAGCATCTGGCGGCACCAGGCATCCGCCAGCGCAGGTTCCAGGTGAGTCATCACCTGAACACCGCAGGCCAGCGCGAATAAGCCTTCAGTCAGGTTACGTGCCTGCGCTTCCTGCGGTTTGCCGGCAGCAAGCTTAATCTGACGCCATAAGCTGTCGAAGTGGCGGTTCTGTCCTTTCACCGCGTCGAATTCTGCTGACAGCATCTCCCGGACGCCAGGCTGCTTGCTCAGCACCCTGAGCACATCCAGGCACATCACGTTTCCCGATCCTTCCCAGATGCTGTTCACCGGCATTTCACGGTAGATGCGCGGCAGCTCGCTCTCTTCGCAATACCCAATACCCCCGAGCACTTCCATCGACTCGGCCACAAAGCCGATGCCGCGTTTGCAGACGACATATTTGGCGGCGGGCGTAAAAAGTCGGCTGAAAAGTGTCTCCGAGGCCGTGGCTTGATGGGACCAGGCGCGCGCCAGCCGCATCAGCATCGCCGTTTGCCCTTCCAGCACCAGCGCCTGGGAAGCTAACAGCTGCCGCATCAGCGGTTGATCAACGAGGTTTTTCCCCAACACCTGACGATGATGCGCGTGATACAGCGCGACCGAGAAGGCGCGGCGCATCATGGCGTGGCTGCCTAGCGCGCAGTCGAAGCGGGTATAGCCACCCATTTTCAGGATCTGCCTGACGCCCTCGCCTTCTTCACCAATCAGCCAGCCGCTGGCAGCCAAAAATTCCACTTCACTGCTGGCATTGGAGCGATTGCCGAGCTTTTCTTTCAGCCGTTCGATATGCACCGCATTTTTCTCGCCACCCGGTAGCAGTCGCGGCAGGAAAAAGCAGGATAGCCCGCCTTTTGCCTGAGCCAGAACCAGATGCGCGTCGCTTTGCGGCACCGAGAAAAACCATTTATGGCCGGTGAGCTGATAGCATTCTCCACTCCCGCGTGAGGCAACGGGCTCAGCGCGCGTGGTATTGCTGAGCACATCGGTCCCGCCCTGTTTTTCGGTCATCCCCATGCCGATCAGCAGCCCTCTTTTCAGGGGCGCCTCTTTGATGTGCGCATCATAACGATCGGACAGTAAGGGCGGTAGCCAGTCGGCAAATGCCGCAGGCAGATGTTTCTGTAATAACGGAATGGCACCGAAGGTCATGGTGACCGGACAGAGGCTGCCCGATTCGACCTGGGCGTGCAGCATAAAACGCGCCGCACGGGCAACAAAAGCCGTCTCCGGGGCGTTATCCAGCCAGGGAAGGTTATGCACGCGATTGGCCGTCAACCCCTGCATCAGCAGATGCCAGGCCGGGTGGAAGCGCACATCATCCAGCCGTTCGCCGCAGGGATCGTAACGCAGCAGTTCGGGCGGAGAGCTGTTGGCCAGCCGGCCCAGTTCCAGTGATTCGGCACTGCCCAACTGCTGCCCGACCGACGCCAGAAGATCGCCATCCCAACCCGCGCCTTCACGAAGCACGGCATCACGCAGAGGGGAGTCAGAAAGAAACAGGTTGCTGTTCGCCAGAGGGAGAGGTTGATTAAAAACGGTATGCGTTTTCCAGTTCATCGCGGCATCCTTATCATTAGCACTCATTCAGTATGAGAGACAGACAGGAACTGGGGGGATAAAGAAGGGAAATTCGGGGCGCAGGTCACGCCCCGGAGAGATTACTTACTGCTGCGCTGACGCACCGCTTCGAACAGGCAAACGCCGGTTGCCACAGAAACGTTCAGCGACGACACGCTGCCAGACATCGGAATGCTGATCAGCTCATCGCAGTGCTCGCGGGTCAGGCGACGCATGCCCTCACCTTCTGCACCCATCACCAGCGCCATCGGGCCGGTCATTTTGCTCTGGTACAGATTGTGATCGGCTTCACCGGCGGTACCGACAATCCACACGTTAGCATCCTGCAGAACGCGCATGGTGCGGGCCAGGTTCGTCACGGTGATCAGCGGTACATGCTCTGCCGCACCGCTTGCCACTTTTTTGGCAGTGGCATTCAGCTGCGCTGAACGATCGCGCGGAACAATCACCGCGTGAACGCCCGCCGCATCGGCGCTGCGCAGGCAGGCACCGAGGTTATGCGGATCGGTAATGCCATCAAGGATCAGCAGGAACGGCGAGTCCAGGCTTTCCAGCAGATCGGGCAGGTCGCTTTCCTGATACTGACGGCCAGGCTTCACCCGCGCCACGATCCCCTGATGCACGCCGCCTTCAACCTGGCTGTCCAGCCACTGGCGATTAGCGATCTGCACCACAATACCCTGGGCTTCCAGCTCTTTAACCAGCGGCTGCAGGCGCTTGTCATCACGCCCTTTGAGGATAAACACTTCCTGAAAGCGCTGAGGACTGCTGTCGAGCAGCGCCTTTACGGCGTGAATACCAAATACAATTTCACTCATTAATCTGTTACTCAATTAATCTTGTTAGGCCATGACTGCGATGCCGGATAATCGCTTATGCCGGATTGTCAGTCTTTTTCTTCGCCGCACGACGTGACCGGGTTCCGGACGCGATTTTACGCGTTTTGTCTGACGGTTTTCTCGGCTTTTTGTCTTTTTTGGCACCCGCATCGGCTGTAGCCGCGGTTTCCTGGCTCTTCGGCGCACGGAAAGAAGCGTCCGGCTCAAAGGTGCCTTTTTTGCCCTGGTCGCGACGGCGCTTACCGCTATTCTGCGACGCAGGTTTCTTGGCGCGATCGCGCTCGGTTTTGCCTTCGCCACGCGGTTTACGGCTGCTGGAGATCATCGCGAAATCAATTTTCCGCTCATCCATGTGTACCGCTTCAACCCGCACTTCGACGGTATCGCCAAGGCGATAGGCTTTGCCGCCGGATTCGCCAATCAGACGCTGACCCACCGCATCGAAACGGTAGTAATCGTTGTCGAGGGTGGAGACATGCACCAGGCCATCGATAAACAGATCGGTCAGGCGGACAAAGAAGCCGAAGCCGGTGACGCTGGAGATCACACCGGTAAAGGTTTCGCCCACCTGATCCTGCATAAAGTCGCATTTCAGCCAGTCAGCAACATCACGCGTGGCTTCATCGGCACGACGCTCGGTCATTGAGCAGTGCTGGCCCAGTTGCAGCATCTGCGGCATTTCGTAGTGGTAGCCGCCGGTTGGCGTGGTGATACTGCCTTCCGCCAGCGTACCGTTCTCTTTCGCCAGCAGGTACTTAATCGCACGGTGCAGCAGCAGATCCGGGTAACGACGGATAGGTGACGTGAAGTGCGCATACGACGCCAGAGCCAGACCAAAGTGGCCACGGTTTTCCGGGTCGTAAACCGCCTGCTTCATCGAGCGCAGCAGCATGGTTTGCAGCATTTCTGCATCCGGACGGCTGGATAGTTGCTTAAGCAGCTCGGCGTAATCCAGTGGATGCGGTTTGTTGCCGCCGCCAAGCGTCAGGCCCAGCTCGTTCAGCACCGAGCGGAAGCTCTTGATGTTCTCTTCACCAGGACGGTCATGGTCACGGAACAGGGCTGGCTCGTTGTTTTTCTCAACGTAGCGGGCAGACGCGATGTTCGCGAGGATCATGCACTCTTCAATCAGCTTGTGCGCATCGTTGCGGGAAACCTGCTCAACGCGTTCAATGCGGCGATCGGCATTGAAGACAAACTTGGCTTCGTCAGTTTCGAAGGAGATACCGCCACGCTGTTCGCGCGACTTTTCCAACACCAGATACATGCGGTGCAGCTCTTCCAGGTCTTTGACCAGCGGCTGGTATTGTTCACGCAGCTCCTGGTTGCCCTGCAGAATGCTCCACACTTTGTTATAGGTCAGACGCGCCCACGAGTTCATTACCGCTTCGTAGTGCTTATAGCCCGTCAGCTTACCGGTTGAGGAGATGGTCATCTCACAGACCATACACAGGCGGTCTACCTGCGGGTTCAGAGAACACAGGCCGTTAGAGAGCACTTCCGGCAGCATCGGTACAACCTGCGAAGGGAAGTAGACCGATGTCCCGCGGTTAACCGCTTCGTCATCCAGCGGCGTGCCAGGGCGAACGTAATAGCTCACATCGGCAATCGCCACCCACAGACGCCAGCCGCCGCCACGTTTTCTTTCACAGAAAACGGCGTCATCGAAGTCACGCGCATCTTCACCATCAATAGTGACCAGCGGCAGATCGCGCAGATCCACACGCCCGGCTTTGGCTTCTTCCGGCACTTCTTCTTTCAGCTTTGAAATCTGCTGTTCCAGCTCCGGTGACCAGGAGTGAGGAATGTCATGGGTACGCAGCGCCATTTCCACGGCCATGCCGGTGCCCATGTTATCGCCCAGCACTTCGACCACTTTACCCACGGCTTTGCTGCGGCGGGTTGGACGCTGAACCAGCTCCA
This sequence comes from Erwinia billingiae Eb661, assembly GCF_000196615.1. NCBI lineage: Bacteria > Pseudomonadati > Pseudomonadota > Gammaproteobacteria > Enterobacterales > Erwiniaceae > Erwinia > Erwinia billingiae. The sequence continues at coordinate 547,515 of NC_014306.1, read as the reverse complement.
CGACCACCACGAAGCCCATACGGGCACCCATCAGATCTTCTGGTGGGATCAGGATATCGAAGCTCAGACGGCTGTCATCAGGCACCACAAAGCCGACGCCGGCTTCGGTGAAGTAGCGTCCGACGATCTGGTTGTTACGTGGCTCAAGCACCCGCACAACACGGGCTTCACGGCGACCTTTACGGTCGGCGCCCATCGCCTGCGCCAGGATGATGTCACCGTGCATGCACATTTTCATCTGATCGGCAGACAGGTACAGGTCGTCTTTACTGCCTTCAATACGCAGGAAGCCGAAGCCATCGCGGTGGCCGATCACCTTTCCGCGCAGCAGGTCCAGGCGTTCTGGCAGGGCATAGCACTGGCGACGGGTGAAGACCAGCTGGCCATCACGTTCCATCGCCCGCAGACGGCGGCGCAGCGCTTCGGTCTGCTCTTCGTCTGAAATTGACAGTTCGGCCGCCAGCTCTTCACGGCTGGCCGGTTTTTCGCGTTTATCCAGATGGGCTAAAATAAACTCGCGACTTGGAATGGGATTGTCATATTTTTCTGCTTCCCGTTCCTTAAATGGATCTTTTGACATAGCGGTTCCTCCGTTGTCATCAACTGCTGAGTGAAGGTTGTTCAACCAGCAATAATTTGTAGAGCGGATGGTTGTCTTCCAGCAGATCTGCCAGGGTATAGCCATCCAAAACGGCCAGAAAACTCTGGACCGCATCATAGAGCGCCTTCTTAAGGCGACAGGCCGGACTAATGAGACAGGGTTGGCAATTCACCAACTGTAGCGGCTCCATTTCCCGAACGACCTGGCCAATCACAATCTCTGACGCTGGCTTGCCTAAACGGATCCCGCCGTTCTTTCCGCGCACCGCGGCGACGTAACCTGCCCGACTAAGTTGATTGATGATTTTGACCATATGATTACGCGAGACACCGTAAGCCTCTGTTACTTCGGTAATGCTGGCCATCTGGCCTGCCGGTAAGGCGGCCAGGTAGATCAGCGCACGTAAACCATAATCGGTGAAACTTGTTAGCTGCACAGTAACCTCGAAAGCTCGACCGACTGCCAGAAGCGCTGCCGTAATCCGCTCATAAATGAGTGTGTTATCAATGATGATAAACCAGCCTGCGTATTCGAGGCCATTTTATTTAAGCAAGCGTTGATAAAGAGAAAACAAGGTGGGAAGCGCAGGCGGATAGAGTAAGGCCGGGCATTGCCCGGCCTCAGATAACTTATGCGTCAAACGGGTCGCGCAGGATCATTGTCTCGCTACGATCCGGGCCGGTAGAGATGATATCTATCGGTACGCCAGTTACTTCTTCTACACGCTTGATGTAGTCAAGCGCGGCCTGTGGCAGGCCATCCAGCGTTTTCACGCCGAAAGTGGTCTCAGACCAGCCAGGCATGCTTTCGTAGATTGGCTCGATGCCTTCCCAGCCTTCTGCTGCCAGCGGCGTGGTGGTCACTTCGCGGCCATCCGGCATACGGTAAGCGACACAGATTTTCACTTCTTTCAGGCCATCCAGCACGTCCAGTTTGGTCATGCAGAAGCCAGAAAGTGAGTTAATCTGTACGGCACGACGCACGGCAACCGCATCCAGCCAACCGGTACGACGACGACGGCCCGTTGTGGCACCGAATTCGTTACCCTGCTTGCACAGGAACTCGCCGGTTTCGTCGAACAGCTCAGTCGGGAATGGACCTGCGCCAACGCGGGTTGAGTAGGCTTTTACAATGCCCAGCACGTAATCCACATAACGTGGACCGATGCCGGAACCTGTTGCCACGCCACCTGCGGTGGTGTTGGACGAAGTCACGTACGGATAGGTGCCGTGGTCGATGTCCAGCAACGTACCCTGCGCACCTTCAAACATGATCAGGTCGCCACGCTTACGCGCACCGTCCAGCAGTTCAGAAACGTCCACAACCATGCCGGTCAGGATGTCGGCAATCGCCAGCGTATCGCTCAACACTTTGTCGTAGTCGACGGCGTCTTCTTTGTAGTAGTTCACCAGCTGGAAGTTGTGATATTCCATCACGTCTTTCAGCTTAGCGGCGAAGGTTTCCTTGTTGAACAGGTCACCCACACGCAGACCACGACGGGCCACTTTATCTTCGTAAGCCGGGCCAATACCGCGACCGGTGGTGCCGATGGCTTTCGCACCGCGCGCTTTCTCACGTGCCACGTCCAGTGCAACGTGGTATTCCAGGATCAGCGGGCAGGCTTCAGAAATAAACAGACGTTCACGTACCGGGAAGCCGCGATCTTCCAGACCTTTCATCTCTTTCATCAGCGCAGCCGGAGACAGCACAACACCGTTGCCGATGATGCTGGTCACGTTTTCACGCAGAATACCTGATGGAATTAAATGGAGGACGGTTTTCTCACCGTTGATGACTAGCGTATGGCCAGCGTTATGGCCGCCCTGATAACGAACAACGTATTTTGCACGTTCAGTCAGGAGGTCAACAATCTTACCTTTACCTTCGTCACCCCATTGGGTGCCCAGTACGACGACGTTCTTACCCATTTCTCAAAATCACCGATTGCTTAAAAATGGATTCTACCACCGTAAAACCCGTCTTTCAGCTCTTTTAGCATACGATTGCGGACTTTTTTCCCAGATTTCACCCGCCGCTATGCGAACTGATCATGTAGTAGATCACCGCACCGGCCACCACAAGGCCACCACCAAAACGCCGTAACAGCGTGTCAGGCAATTGCGCCATCGATAAAATCATCCGCCGCCACATGCGCGGCAGCAGTACCGGGCCCAGGCCTTCCAAAACCAGCACTAACGCCAGCGCCATCCAAATGGTTGGGTTCATTATGTTTTCCGCTACAGACAATAAAAAAGGGGCCGGATAATCCGGCCCCTCGTTTTATAGCAGATTCTTAACGGGTGGCGTTAGAAGGCGATTTCATAAAGCGGAAGAAATCACTGTCCGGGCTCAGCACCATCACATCCTGATTGCTCTTGAAGCTATTATCGTAAGCACGCAGGCTGCGGATAAAGGCGTAGAAGTCAGGATCCTGGCTAAACGCATCAGCAAACAGTTTCGCTGCTTCTGCATCCCCTTCACCGCGGGTCATCAGCCCGGTACGCTGCGCTTCTGCCAGCGTACGCGTCACTTCGTAATCCGCCGTTGCACGCAGCTTCTCAGCTTCTTCCTGACCCTGTGAACGCTGGCTACGGGCGACAGACTCACGCTCTGCACGCATACGTGCGTAGATTGCGTCTGACACTTCGGTAGGCAGGTTGATCTGCTTGATACGCACATCAACAACCTGAATACCTAACGCCGCCATACTGTTCGGGTTGATAGCCGGTTCGTTGCTGGTCGTTTCACGCTCCACACGGGCGGCTGCTGAGGCAATCGCATCATCTGCTGCTGGCGTGGCGATTTCATCGTCCTGGCCTGCACTACCGGTATTCAGTGCATCACGCACATCGGTGGTCAGACGGCCACGAGAATCGGTAACGATGTCCTTCACGTCCAGACGACCGATTTCAGAACGCAAACGGTCACTGAATTTACGTTTCAACAGCACTTCTGCCTGGGAGACGTCGCCGCCGCCGGTGGCCAGATAGTAACGGCTGAAGTCGCTGATGCGCCATTTGATATAGGAATCAACGATCAGGTCTTTCTTCTCTTTGGTGACGAAACGGTCGGCCTGGTTATCCATGGTCTGGATACGGGCGTCCAGCGACTTCACGGATTCCAGGAATGGGATCTTGAAGTGCAGACCTGGTGCGTACACCAGCGGTTTGTTTTCGCTATCACGCAGGACTTTACCAAAGCGCATGACGATGCCGCGCTGGCCTTCCTGTACCACAAACAGTGACGCGTACAGCACCACCAGCACAACAATCAATACGACGATTAATGGCTTACGCATCGCTTACTCTCTCCCTTCGCGCTGGGTATCGTTGCGCTGAGCATTCGCCCGGCGCTGATCCATGATGGTGTCCGGATTATACGTCGAACCGTTACTGGCGCGGTCATTGCTGCCGCTGGCCGGTGGCAGGCGCAACAGGCTGTTGCTGCTGCTGTCCTGGGTTGCGTTCGACGATGCTCCGCCCTGTCCGCGCATAATCTGATCCAACGGCAACACCATCAGGTTGTTACCCTTGTCATTCACCAACACCTTACGGGTATGGCTCAGCACGCGTTCCATGGTTTCAATGTACAGACGCTCGCGGGTGATCTCTGGAGCCGCTTTGTATTCAGGCAGAAGTTTCGCAAAGCGATCCACTTCACCCTGTGCTTCCAGTACGGTACGGGTTTTGTAAGCACGCGCTTCTTCCAGAATACGCTGTGCCTGACCGTTGGCGCGTGGCTGCACTTCATTCGCATAGGCTTCCGCTTCACGAACGTACTGCTCACGGTTTTCACGTGCCGCGATGGCATCATCAAATGAGGCCTTCACTTCTTCCGGCGGACGCGCAGCCTGGAAGTTCACGTCCAGCAGGGTAATACCCATATCGTATGGACGAATGGTCTCTTCAAGCTCACGCTGCGTATCGCTACGCACCACGGTACGCCCTTCAGTCAGAATACGGTCCATGGTTGAGCGGCCGATAACGCCACGCAAAGCACTGTCCGTTGCCTGACGCAGGCTGTCATCCGCACTGGTGACCGCAAACAGGTAACGTTCCGGGTTAGTGACCCGATACTGCACGTTCATTTCGACGCGCACGACGTTTTCGTCAGAGGTCAGCATGGTGCCGGAGGCTGCCAACTCACGGACGGCTTCAACGTTCACCGCACGAACCTGATCGATAAAGGTCGGTTTCCAGTTCAGGCCTGGCTCAACCAGATGACTGAATTTGCCGAAGCGTGTCACCACACCGCGTTCCGCTTCTTTGATGGTGTAGAAGCCGCTACCGGCCCAAATCACTACCGCCGCAACCACGACAATACCGACCAGACGACCACCGCGACCCGGCGTACGCTGCCCGCCGCTGTTATCGTTTTTGTTACCACCGCCAAATCCGCCAAGCTTTTTGCTCAGCTTGCGAAAAATATCATCTAAATCAGGAGGCCCCTTATCGCGCCCTCCTTTGTTTCCCCCAGAGTTGCCGCCTTGATTATTGCTGCTTCCCCACGGGTCGCGGTCCTGTCCGTTATTCCCGGGCTGATTCCACGCCATGTTTATACTCCATATAATTGTGTGTGCGGTGGTATCCCAAGGCCGGGATACGCGTGTCAGGCAAAATCAGTCAAACAATGTAATCCACCAGCGCCGGCTCCTGTTTACACAGACGGCGCCAGTCAACGATCGGCATACGTACCTGTAAACCTACGCTACCATCGTCTTCGTTCCACTCTTTTTCTATCGCCTGAAGCTGATAAAAACGGCTACGTAACCGCCCTGCTTCAGGCGGCAGACGCAAGTCATACTGCGCAATTTCACCGGCCAGCCGCTCGGTAAGCGCCTGGAATAGCAGTGGGATCCCTTCCCCTGTCTGGGCAGAAACCCACACCCGCACCGGCTTATTCTCTTCATCACGATCGATACGCGGAACGAAACCGTCAAGCATATCGATCTTGTTCATGACCTGAAGCGTGGGAATTTCGTCTGACTCAATTTCTTCCAGCACCACTTCAACGGCTTTAATATTTTCATCGACGCGTAAATCTGCGGCATCAATAACATGCACCAGCAACGTTGCTTCACGCGTTTCTTGTAATGTGGCCTTAAATGCGGCGACTAAATCGTGCGGCAAATGACGAATAAAGCCGACGGTATCCGCCAGCACCACTTCACCCACATCGGCAACATCGATACGACGTAATGTCGGATCGAGCGTGGCGAACAGCTGGTCAGCAACATAAACCTCCGCCGCCGTCACACGGTTAAATAAGGTGGATTTACCGGCGTTGGTATATCCCACTAACGACAGGGTCGGCACATCGGCTTTATTTCGCGCCTGACGACCTTGCTCACGTTGTTTAGCTACCCGCTCGAGACGCGAGAGGATCAGCGTAATACGGTTACGCAGTAAACGACGGTCCGTTTCCAGCTGCGTTTCACCCGGGCCGCGCAGACCTATCCCGCCTTTCTGGCGCTCAAGGTGCGTCCAGCCACGAACGAGGCGCGTGGCAAGATGGCGAAGCTGTGCCAACTCCACCTGCAATTTACCTTCATGGGTACGGGCGCGCTGGGCAAAAATATCAAGGATAAGGCCGGTTCGGTCGATGACGCGGCATTCACAAAGGGCTTCCAGGTTTCGTTCCTGGGCCGGGCTGAGGGCGTGATCAAATAACACCACCGTCGCACCGCTGGCTTTCACCGCCTCTGCAATTTCAACTGCCTTACCTTCACCGACGAAATATTTTGGATGGGGAGATTTTCGGCTGCCGGTGACAACACTCAGCGCTTCAACACCCGCAGAAGAGACCAGGGTTTCGAATTCCTGCAAATCTTCCGTATTCCGCTCTTGGGAAAAATAGATATGTACCAGAACGGCCTGCTCACCGGCTTCATAACGGTCAAACAAACTTAAAACCTCTCAGAGCCTTATTAAACCTGCAACACGTTTGGCCATACTGCGTGAATATCAGATTCTCAATGCGCACCGGGATCAACAGATCCTCAGGTGGCGAGTTTGCGCAATCGACTCTCGCCATTCGGCGAAGAGTGGATCGGGCGAATTGCCAGGACGGGGAACCCGAGTGAACAGGTAACCCCGTCTTGGAAGAGCAGTGATTACTCTGTGTCGTCACTCTCTTGCTGAGGCTGAGTAGACGCCCCCTGGTTACTGCCATGATGATAGTTGCTGCTTCCGCCACCCGCATTGTTGCTGTGGTGGGAGACCGGACGGGACGGAACAACAGTCGAGATAGCGTGCTTGTACACCATCTGGCTAACTGTGTTTTTCAATAGAATTACAAATTGATCAAACGACTCGATCTGACCCTGCAGTTTGATACCATTCACCAAATAAATCGAAACCGGAACACGTTCACGACGCAGCGCGTTCAAGAACGGATCTTGCAATGATTGCCCCTTAGCCATTCTATCTTTTCCTTATATGCTTGTTGTTTACTACTTAAGAGCATGAACGCTCTGAAATACTGCGTAAAAATTTGCGCAAGATACTGCACTAATTGTACACAATCACCCAGGCTTCGCACTAAGAACCTGTAACAGGGTATCGCGCGCGGCGTCAGGTTGTTCGCTATCCAGCCAGTGAACATCCTTCCAACCGCGTAACCACGTTATTTGCCGCTTAGCCAGCTGCCGGGTTGCGCAAATTCCCCGATAAACCATGTCATCGTAATCGATCTCACCCGCCAGATATGACCACATCTGGCGGTAACCGACACAACGAATGGAAGGCAAGTCCGTATGCAAATCTTCTCGTGCGTATAACGCCCGAGCCTCCGCTTCAAACCCTGAGGCTAACATCTGTTGAAAGCGCAGTTCTATCCGTTGATGGATCACTTCGCGGTGCTGAGGTGCAATCGCGAACTGGGTCACATCGTATGGCAGCGCTTCGCCAGAAGTTTTAGTCAGTTCCGTTAAAGTTTTACCCGAAATAAAAAAAACTTCCAGTGCTCGCGAGAGTCTCTGGGGATCATTCGGATGAATACGATTTCCTGCAACGGGATCTATCTCACATAATTGACGGTGAAGGGCATCCCAACCCTGTTCACTCGCCTGTTGCTCAATACGCTGACGCACTTCCGGATCCGCCGGGGGCAACGGCGACAATCCTTCCAGCAAAGCCTTGTAATAGAGCATGGTGCCACCAACAAGCAACGGAATACGACCGCTTTCGGTTATCTCCGCCATTTCAGCCAGCGCATCCCGACGGAACTCTGCAGCAGAATACGCTTCAGAGGGGTCGCGAATGTCCAGTAAACGATGGGGCGCCAATGCCAGCTCATCTGCGGAAGGTTTGGCTGTGCCAATATCCATACCGCGATATATGAGGGCGGAATCTACGCTAATCAACTCAACCGGCAGTTCCTGACGTAATGCAATCGCCAGTGCTGTCTTACCGGAAGCCGTTGGCCCCATCAAAAAAATTGCCTTAGGCCGGCCAGCCTTGGATGTCTCACTCATGCTTCAGGGCGTTCATCGCCTGTTCAATATCGATGTGCTGTAAAAATCCAGAAGGTGGCGATTTCAGTAACTGCGGGCAAAGCCGTTCGACTTCAGCCAGCAACGTAATCGCCTGCGAGTGATTCCAGTGCGGATGTTCAACTACCGAATGACGCGCTAACCATTGCGCCACCTGCGTTGCGGACACATCCTGCTGCCGGGCGAGATAGCCTAACAGTTCTGGAATCAAGTTTTGTAAATTTTGTTGGCGTAATGGTAAAGGTACCGCGCGCAACGTCACATGGTGTGAATCCGCCTGCAGCTCAATTCCCATCTGGATCAATAAGCTGGCGTGATGCGTAATCGCTTCCCGCTCTGGCTTGTCCATCTTTACCCTAACCGGGATCAACAACGGCTGAGGTTTCAGCCCTTCTTCCCCAGGTTCAAGCTGCGCCTGCTTCAGCCAATGCGCCGCTACCGGCAAATTAATCAATGCCAGCCGCTCCTGCCCTTCAACCAAGGCAAAATTGTCCCGTATCACGCTCAGTACCCGGCCAAAGCTCTGGCTGTGCCCGCTGAGCGGCAGCTCAGTGCTGCGTTCACCCTGTTTTGAAGGTTCCCTGGCGACAGGGACGTCTGGGGTGCGCATCAGCTGCTGATAGGCTTTGCCTTCCTGTGGCTGATAGATCGGTTCCTGTCGCTGCCAGTGGCTTGAACCTGCACCGGCTCCCCCGCCTGAGGTTGAAGCCGCAGGCGAATGGCCTGCCGTGTGTGACTTGCCGGACGGGATTTTAGACGGTGCGGGCGTGGAAAAATGGTTGCCACCCGCAGCCTGGCGGTTCTCTGGCTGCCAGCGCTCGGCGGGCGCCGCCGGTTCCACATCGGGCAGGGTTTCGGCACCGGCCTCCTGCAAAACGCTGACCACACCCTGATAGATAAAATCGTGTACCAGCCGCGACTGATGAAAGCGCACTTCATGCTTGGCGGGATGGACATTGACGTCGACCTGATGGGGATCGATTTCCAGGTACAAGACGTAGGCCGGCTGATGGCTGTCTCCCAGCTTGTCCTGATAGGCCTGGCGAATGGCATGATTAATCAGCCGGTCGCGCATCATGCGGCCATTGACGTAGCAGTATTGCAGGTCGGTAATCGCTCTGGAGCCCACCGGATCGGCAACCCAGCCCTTCAGGCTCAGATCGCCGTGCTGCCACTCAATCGCCAGCGCATGGCTTAAGAACGCGGTGCCGCAAATTGCGCCAAGCCGACGTTCACGCTGGCTGTGATCCGCCACGCCACGATACTGCCGCATCAGTTTGCCGTTATGGGTCAGCGAAAAAGCCACGTCAAAACGCGCCAGCGCGATACGGCGGATGATTTCGTCTATATGGGTGAATTCGGTTTTCTCGGTGCGCATAAATTTGCGGCGTGCCGGGGTGTTGTAAAACAGATCCAGCACTTCCAGCGTGGTGCCTACCGGATGGGCCGCCGGTTTTAGCGTTACCGCCATATCCCGCCCTTCGGCATAGGCCTGCCAGGCTTCCGCCTGTGCTTCCGTACGCGATGTTAACGTCAGTCGCGATACCGAGCTGATACTGGCCAGCGCTTCGCCACGGAAGCCCAGGCTGACGATCGCTTCAAGGTCATCCAGCGTGGTGATTTTGCTGGTCGCATGACGGGCAAGCGCCATCGACAGTTCGTCTTTCCCAATGCCGCTGCCGTTATCGCGGATGCGGATCAGTTTGGCGCCGCCTTTATCAATTTCGATATCGATCCGGGTGGCGCCCGCGTCCAGGCTATTCTCGACCAGTTCTTTGACAACCGACGCTGGCCGCTCCACCACTTCACCAGCAGCTATCTGGTTAGCGAGCTGAGGAGGCAACACCTGAATCGGCATATCAATTCCTTATCTGGTTACGAAGTCGGGATAGTTAAGGTCTGGCCCAGCATCACGTTTTGCGATTTCATCTTATTGGCCTGCTGAATGGCCTTTGGACTGACGCCGTAATGGGCGGCAATCGCGGTAAGAGAATCGCCGCGAACCACTTTGTGGCGCACCGGCGTTTTGGCTTTAGTCACGGCGGCGGGCTGGCTGCCCGCCGGCACCTTCAGTCGTTGTCCAACCCAGACCACATCTTTCTTCAGGGTGTTCATTGACCGCAGGGTTGCCATGCTGATGCCATAACGGGCGGCAATACCGGATGCTGTCTCGCCCCGTTTTACCACATGACGCTGGATCGCCCCAGTGTATTGGGTGGTGTCTGGTGCCGGGTTGGGTTCAACATTAACCGTCGCTGCGGACTGCAAGGGACGGTTTTCCTCCTTTGGGATGGATTGCAGCGGATGCGCCAGGAAGTAGTTGCGAAGTCCTTTATAAATCGACTCGGCAATCTTCTGCTGGTATGCGCTACTGCCAAGCAGTCGCTCCTCCGAAGGATTACTGATGAAGCCGGTTTCCACCAGCAGGGAAGGAATATCCGGCGAGCGCAGAACGCCCAGGCTGGCATGTTCCGGCCGACGTTTGTGCAGCGAACCCACACGCTGAAGCTGCGCAATCACTTTTACTGCCACATCATAACCCACGCGTTGCGAGTGACCGAATTGCAAGTCTAGCACCGCCTGGCTGAGGTAAGGATCGGCCTGACTGTTGGCCAGCAGATCCCCTGCGCCGCCCAGCAGCTCGGACTGTTTCTCGTGCTGCTCCAGCCAGCCCGCCATTTCACTGTTAGCGCGGCGGTTTGACAGGACCCAAACGGAAGCGCCAGACGCACTGCGGTTAGGTGCCGCATCGGCGTGGATGGAAACCAGCACGTTGGCGTTTTGCTTACGCGCTACATCGGACCGGCCCATCACGGAGATAAAGTAATCCCCGTCGCGGGTCATCACCCCTTTGAACATCGGATCGGCATTCAGCAGCGCCTTCAGCTTACGGGCGATGGCGATGGTCACGTTCTTCTCTTTCAGACCGCCCGCGCCAATCGCGCCGGGATCCTGTCCGCCGTGACCGGCATCAATCGCCACAATCACCGCTTCGTTGGCCGACACCGGCGTTCTGCCCGGTCTGACAACGTCATTGCCGCTGCTGACAGCGGTCACCGGGTTGCCTTTAAAAGGATTCTCAACCGGCGCTGATGGCGCGCTGCTGGAGGCAGAGCTTACCTCAGCCGGACGGCGGGAAGCCGTGGCGGCCGGACGGGTGCCGGCGATAGTGAAGACCACATTGTAATTGTTACCTTCGCGCTGGGTGACCGCCCGCGTTTTGCTCGCCTGGGTCAACTCAAACACCAGACGAATGCTTTGCTTGTCTTTCGGCGTGCTGGAGCGAATGCGCTTAACGATATTTTCACCGCTAAACGTTAACGGCAGGCCTTTGATAACGCCGCTCTGGCGAATATCCAGCACCACGCGATCGGGATTGTGCAACGGGAAAAAGCCATACACCGGCTGGCCGTTAAAGCTGAGGGTGACGGTAGCTTTATCATCACCATTGGAGACTTTAATGTCGGATAAATTGGCTGCAAGCGAACTAAACGTCGTCAGTAAAAGTGCCAGTACCAAACCAAACTTCATGCGCAACCTCATGAACAACCCTTTTCCATAGCGACCTGCTGAATCATCATTTCTCCCGCCGCTGAGCAGGCTTTCAACTCCGCCTGACGCGCCGTTCCCTGATAGCTCAGGTGCAGTTCAATGTCCGGAACGGGCAGGAAGCCCGCGCCTTGTTGTGGCCACTCAACCAGGCACACGCTGTCACCGCCAAAATAGTCGCGGATCCCCATGAATTCGAGTTCTTCGGGGTCGGCAAGGCGGTATAGATCGAAATGATAGACCTGGCGATCGGGCAGACTGTAAGGTTCTACCAGAGTATAGGTGGGGCTTTTAACGTTCCCCTGATGCCCCAACGCCTGCAGGAAACCGCGGCTGAAGGTGGTTTTTCCCGCGCCGAGATCGCCAAACAGGTAGATCATGGCCGCGCCATGACAGGCGCGTGCCAGGCTGGCACCTAAAGTGAGGGTTGCTGCCTCGTCGGACAGTGCAATTACACAGGTCTTCATTCTTTTTTATTCAGGATCTCTGGATTAACAAACAGATAAAGTTCGGAAAATAGATCGGTAGCCAGCATGCCGCGCGTACCGACGCGCGCTGAAACGGCTTCAGCCGCTGCGCCATGCGCGACGCATCCTGCACAGGCGGCATCATACAATGAGAGCTTTTGCCCTAACAGACTGCCGATGATCCCTGAAAGCACATCGCCCATCCCGCCCGACGCCATGCCTGCGTTGCCGACATCGGCAAACGCCATTTCGCCTGCCTCGCTGGCGATGATTGTGCCGGCGCCTTTCAGCACCACCACGCCGCCGTAGCGTTTCACCAACTCTCTGGCTGAATGTAAGCGGTCACTCTCAATTTCGCTGGTCTTACAGTTCAGCAAACGCGCCGCTTCGCCAGGGTGAGGCGTAAGGATCCGATTTTGACGTTTATCGGGACTGATTGCCAGCAGGTTAAGCGCATCTGCGTCCCAAAGCATCGGTTTCTGAGAGTTTTCCACCTTTTGTAACGCTTTTTTACCCCATTCGCCCTGGCCGAGCCCCGGACCGATGACAATCACATCCGCCCATTCCAGCGCCTGATCCACGGCGTTGTCGCTCAGCTCCTGCACCATCAGTTCGGGTCTGGCGGTCAGCAACGGCGTAATGTTGTCTTTGTGAGTAAGCACTCGCACTAATCCAGCACCGGCGCGCAGTGCGGCCTCCCCGGTCATACGAATCGCCCCGGCGGTGCCGTGATCGCCGCCAATAATCGCCAGCGAGCCATGATCGCCTTTGTGCGAGGTGGGTTTACGCGGTTTCAGCCAGCCAGAAAGTGAAGAAGCATCAAAGCGGGCCATCGGTGCCTGCTGTTGTGACAGCCAGGCATCCAGGCTCAGGGCATGAAAATGCAGCTGGCCGGTGTAATCGCGGGCTTTACCGGTCAGTAAGCCGGGTTTCAGGGCAATAAACGTCAGCGTGTGGCTGGCGGCGATAACGGCGCCTGGCGCTGTACCGTTAGCGGCCACTAACCCAGACGGGATATCGACCGCAAAAACCGGCGCCGCATGGCCGTTTGCCTGCTCAATCAGATCGGCATAAGGCGCGTTCGGGGCCCGGTTCAGGCCGGTGCCCAACAGGGCATCAACAATCACCTCGATACCGTCAGGCCAGACATAAGACGGATCGTGGATCACCCCACCCGCCGCCAGCCAGGCATCACGCGCCTGATCGGCTTCTTCGGGCAACGGCTTGCTGCCTTCGCAGGCAATCACCGTCACCGTTAACCCGGCCGACTGCGCCAGCCGCGCGACGATAAACCCATCGCCGCCGTTATTGCCGTGTCCGCAGAGTATCAGCCAGTGCTGCGCGTCAGGCCAGAGCGCGCGGAGTTGGGCAAATGCCGCGTCGCCCGCGCGCTGCATCAGTTCAAACAGCGTGATGCCCAACGCATCAGCCGCTTCACGCTCCAGACGCGCCATCGCCTCTACAGGCCAGACAGAATAGGGTAAACTGGTGGGGTTACTTTGTTTATTCAGGTTTGTCATGTCGCTTCCTCTCGATCTCCATCAACTTGCCCTCGATATCAAACGCTGGGGGCAGGAACTCGGCTTCCAACAGGTCGGTATCTGCGATACCGATTTAAGCGCGGAAGAACCGCGCCTGCAGGCCTGGCTGGACAAGCAATACCATGGCGAGATGGAATGGATGGCACGTCATGGCATGATGCGCGCACGTCCCCATGAATTGTTGCCCGGCACGCTCAGGGTGATTAGCGTGCGGATGAACTATCTTCCTGCCAAAGCGGCTTTCGCCAGCACCTTAAAAAATCCCCAACTGGGTTATGTCAGTCGCTATGCCCTCGGGCGGGATTACCACAAAGTATTGCGCAATCGCCTGAAAAAGCTCGGAGACTTGATCCGTGCGCGCTGTGAAGAAGTGCAGTTTCGCCCGTTTGTCGACTCTGCGCCGATCCTCGAAAGGCCCATTGCCGTCAAAGCGGGGCTGGGCTGGACGGGCAAGCATTCGCTGGTCCTTAACCGCGAGGCCGGTTCGTGGTTTTTCCTGGGCGAACTACTGATTGATCTGCCGCTGCCCGTCGACCAACCGCAGGAAGAACAATGCGGCCGCTGCGTAGCCTGCATGACCATCTGCCCTACCGGCGCCATTGTCGAGCCCTACACGGTCGACGCCAGGCGCTGCATTTCTTATCTGACCATCGAGTTGGAGGGCGCGATCCCGGAAGAGTTCAGGCCGCTGATCGGTAACAGGATTTACGGTTGTGATGACTGTCAGCTGATTTGCCCGTGGAACCGTTATGGACAGCTGACTGACGAAGATGATTTTAGTCCCCGCGCGGTGCTGCATGCCCCGCCGCTCAACGAGCTATTTGCCTGGGATGAGGCCAAATTTTTACGGGTAACCGAGGGTTCCGCCATCCGCCGTATTGGTCATCTTCGCTGGTTGCGCAATGTGGCGGTGGCCCTCGGCAATGCGCCGTGGTCGGCCGACAATGTGGCGGCACTGGAAGCCCGTCAGGGAGAGAACGCGATGCTGGATGAACATATCAACTGGGCGCTGGCCCGCCAACTGGCGAATCGCAGCGAACATGCGGTCGAAATTCAGGGACAGCAGAAACGGCTGGTGAGAGCGGTAGAAAAAGGGTTACCACGCGATGCATAAGTGAACAATGCGCGATTATTTTCTGCCGTAGAAGGTTTTCCACACGCTGTGCATAAAAATAAAAAGTTGTTGTCATTCAAGAGTCACAGAAAGCACAAGCGATCCAGATAACAATTTGAAATATTATTATAAAGCGTAAAAACAGTAAGTTACACGAATTCTCAACAACTGTGCGCAAAGATGACCAATTGATGACAGATACGTCGCCTGTGGATAACTCTGTTAAAGAACTTTTTGTGATGAGCAAATGCAACGAAGCGCTGCTGGGTTATCGCTGTGGATAACATCATCTGGATATAATGAGAAGAATGAAGATTTGGAGCGGGAAACGAGACTCGAACTCGCGACCCCGACCTTGGCAAGGTCGTGCTCTACCAACTGAGCTATTCCCGCATAAGATACTTGGTATATGACTGCAAAACGTTTGGAGCGGGAAACGAGACTCGAACTCGCGACCCCGACCTTGGCAAGGTCGTGCTCTACCAACTGAGCTATTCCCGCTTAAGATACCTGGTACATTACTGCAAAAAACTTTGGAGCGGGAAACGAGACTCGAACTCGCGACCCCGACCTTGGCAAGGTCGTGCTCTACCAACTGAGCTATTCCCGCTCTGCGTAACGAGTAAAAAACTCTCTCGGTACGGGGTGCGCATTATACGAGAAAACAGACCTGCTGCAAGACTGAAAATACAAAAATTTTCTGCTTTCGGTCTGATTGCTGATTAAATCGGCAAAGTGGCAATTTAATCAGCAGCAACAGGTTGCAGGGTTTACAACTGGATAAAATGCTCGCGGTAATACGCCAGTTCCGCCACCGATTCACGGATATCATCCATTGCCTGATGCGTGCCCTGCTTCTTAAAGCCCGGCAGAATGCCTGGTTTCCAGCGGCGCGCCAGCTCTTTCAGCGTGCTGACGTCCAGGTAGCGATAGTGGAAGTAGGCTTCCAGTTCAGGCATGTACTTGAACAGGAATCGACGATCCTGGCCGATGCTGTTGCCACAAATTGGCGAACTGTTTTCCGGCACCCACTTTTTCAGAAACTCAATTGTCGCCTGTTCTGCCGCACGATCGTCATACTGACTGGCCTTCACGCGTTCGACCAGGCCGCTGTTGGTGTGCGTATTCACGTTCCACTCATCCATCAGTGCCAGCTGCGCATCGGACTGATGCACCGCGAAGACTGGCCCTTCCGCCAGAATATTCAGATCGGCGTCGGTCACCAGGGTCGCAATCTCAATAATGCGGTCCTGTTCCGGGTCCAGCCCGGTCATTTCTAAGTCAATCCAAATCAGGTTACTGGCATTTGCGGTCATAGGGATCCTCACCGTGGCTTATATCATCAAACATTAGGGTGTATCATAAACGTTTTGCCCTGTCAGGGCGAAGCCTGCCAAGCCGTGTGAGGAAGAGTGAGTAAAAACAAACTGTCCAAAGGTCAGCAACGTCGCGTCAGCGCTAACCACGACCGCCGTCTTAAACGCGCGGATAAACCCGAGCCCGATGACAGCCTGTTTGGCGATGCGCGGGACGGTGTGGTCATTAGCCGTTTTGGTATGCACGCCGATGTGGAAGATGCGGATGGTTCAGTGCACCGCTGTAACATCCGTCGCACCATTCGCTCGCTGGTCACCGGTGACCGCGTGCTGTGGCGTCCAGGTGTCGAAGGCAGTGCCACCGTTAAAGGGATTGTCGAGGCCGTTCATGAACGCACCTCGGTCCTGACTCGCCCCGATTTTTACGATGGCGTGAAGCCGATTGCAGCCAACCTCAACCAGATCGTGATTGTTTCTGCGATCCTGCCCGAATTATCACTGAATATTATCGACCGCTATTTGATCGCCAGCGAGACGCTGGATGTCGAGCCCTTACTGGTGCTGAACAAAACCGACCTGCTGGATGATGCAGGCCGCAAGTTTGTTGATAAGCAGATGGAGATTTACCGCCGCATTGGTTATCGCGTGCTGATGGTCTCCAGCCATCAAAAGAACGGTCTGGAAGAGCTGCAGGCCGCACTGATTGGGCGTATCAGCATCTTTGCGGGCCAGTCGGGCGTCGGCAAGTCCAGCTTGCTGAACACCCTGCTGGGGCTGGAATTGGGTGCCAATGAGATCCTGACCAACGATGTCTCTGACGTCTCCGGTCTCGGCCAGCACACCACCACCGCTTCCCGTTTGTACCACTTCCCGCAGGGCGGCGATGTGATTGACTCCCCTGGCGTCAGGGAATTCGGTTTATGGCATCTTGAGCCGGAACAAATCACCCGTGGATTTGTCGAATTCCGTGAGTTTCTGGGCCACTGCAAATTCCGCGACTGTAAGCATGACAACGATCCGGGATGTGCGCTGCGTGAAGCAGTCGAAAACGGCAAGATCGATGCTGCCCGCTTTGAAAGCTACCACCGGATTCTGGACAGCATGGAGGATATGCAGTTGAAAACCCGGCGATCTTTCTCAGAAAACAGTAACTAATACTGGCCTGCCTGCATACCGCAGGCAGGCGCCATAGCCTAATCACCAGGGCGCTGCTACAATCCGCCCCGTTTCTCTATTTGTCTGATCAAGCCAGGAGGCTACTGTGTTGGATCGTTTTAAACTCGGCCTGAATAACATTTTGCCTAAAAAAGGCCTGACTGAACTGGCTGGCTGGGGCGCAGGTAAGCGCGCGGGCTGGCTCACTAAAGCGGTTATCGATGCGTTTGTCTGGTTCTATAAAGTCGATATGAAAGAGGCGCAGAAATCAGATACGGCGAGCTATCGCACCTTCAACGACTTCTTCGTGCGCCCATTGCGTGACGAAGCGCGTCCGATTGAGACCGATCCTAACCTGTTGGTACTGCCTGCCGATGGCGCGGTGAGCCAGTTAGGTCATATCGAAGGCGATCAGATTTTCCAGGCGAAAGGTCACACTTACTCACTGGAAGCGCTGCTGGCCGGAAATACCGCCATGGCCGACCTGTTCCGGGATGGTGAATTCATCACCACGTACCTGGCACCACGGGATTATCACCGCGTGCATATGCCGTGTAATGGCATCCTGCGCGAGATGATTTATGTGCCTGGCGATCTCTATTCCGTTAACCCGCTGACGGCACAGAACATCCCTAACCTGTTCGCCCGTAACGAGCGCGTGATCTGCCTGTTTGATACCGAATTTGGCGCGATGGCGCAGATTCTTGTCGGTGCCACTATCGTTGGCAGCATCGAAACCGTCTGGGCTGGCACGGTCACCCCACCGCGTGAAGGCGTGATCAAGCGCTGGAGCTGGCCGGGTGCCGACGCTGAAGGATCGGTGGTGCTGTTGAAGGGCCAGGAAATGGGCCGCTTTAAGCTGGGTTCAACGGTGATTAACCTGTTTGCGAAAGACAGAGTAAAACTGGCCGAAAGCCTGACGCCAGAGACCAAAACGCGCCTGGGTCAGACGCTCGCCATCGCACTGCAGAAAACCAGTGCGGAAGAAGTTTTACACCACCCATAGCAGACACCTATGTTACGCCTGATCCTCCCAATTTTGTTCGGCTGGATGCTCCTCCAGCCCGCCTGGGGCGCCAGCGCCCCGGATAATGCTCAAATCAAGCAGCAGCTTGAGGACGTTAAGTCGGACAAGACCACGCCGAATCAGGCGGAAACGATAGACGCGCTGCAGGCGACGCTGAACTGGCTTGATGAGATGCAAAAATCTCAGGCCAATTCAGATGCCTATCAGCAGGTTATCGATGGTTTTCCGAAACTTTCACGCGATCTGCGCCAGCAGATCGCCGCGCTGACGGATAACCCGAAAACCATCAGCAATACCATGACGGCCCCTGAACTCGACCAGGAGATCCTGCAGGTCAGCAGCCAGCTGATTGAAGAAGGTCGCCAGGCCCAGCAGGAACAGGATCGCGCCCGGGAGATCAGTGATTCACTGGCGCAACTTCCGCAACAACAAACCGAAGCCCGCCGGGCGCTAAACGACATTGAACGCCGTCTGCAAGGACAGCCTTCCGCCACCACGCCGTTAGCCCAGGCACAGCTGGCTTCCCGTCAGGCGGAATCGGCAGCGCAGAAAGCCAAAGTCGATGAGCTGGAACTGGCTCAGCTGTCGGCCAACAATCGTCAGGAGCTGGCAAGAATGCGCGGTGAACTTCACCAGCGTAAAGCCGCACAGCTCGATGCCTATCTGCAGGACTTACGTAACCAGCTCAACAGCCGTCGTCAGCGCGAAGCCGAAATCGCCCTTGAGCGCACCGAGCAACTGGCGGAGAACAGCGGCGATCTGCCGAAGAATCTCGACAAACAGTTCCGGGTCAACCGCGAACTGTCCAATGACCTCAATCAGCAGGCCCAGCGTATGGACCTGGTGGCCTCGCAGCAACGCACCGCCAATAACCAGACCATTCAGGTGCGTCAGGCGCTGAGCACCATCCGCGAGCAGTCGCAGTGGCTGGGCGTCTCTAACGTGCTGGGCGAGGCACTGCGCGCGCAGGTTGCACGCCTTCCTGATATGCCGAAACCGCAGCAGCTTGATAATGAGATGGGCGAACTGCGGGTGCAACGGCTGCGCTATGAAGACCTTCTCGAACGTCAGCAGCAGCTGTTGCAGATTAAACAGGATGACGGCACGCCGCTCACCGCGGAACAGAAACGCATTCTGGATGCGCAAATCAAAACCCAGCGCGAGCTGATCAGTTCGCTGCTGTCAGGCTGTGACAACCTGATCCTCGAAGTGACCAAGCTGAAGGTGGCAAATGGTCAGCTGGAAGATGCGCTGAATGAAGTGAAAGAGGCGACCCACCGCTACCTGTTCTGGACCGCGGATGTTAATGCCTTAAGCCTGAATTTCCCGATGGATCTGGCGCGGGATCTGAAAAGCCTGCTGTCGCTGGATACGCTCGGTCAGCTTGGCGGCGCGATGGTGATGATGTTTACCAGCCGCGAAACCGTTATCCCGATTATTGGAGCCGTGCTGCTGGTTGGCTTTAGCCTCAGCTCGCGCCGCCATTACCGTGATTTTATGACCCGCTCGGCCAGCAAGGTCGGCAAAGTCACGCAGGATCGTTTCGGCCTGACCATGCGGACGGTGTTCTGGTCGATTCTGGTGGCCGTGCCCTTGCCGGTGCTGTGGATGGCGCTGGGTTATGGCCTGCAACACGCCTGGCCGTACCCTATCGCGGTAGCGATTGGCGATGGCATAACGGCCACCGTGCCGCTGCTGTGGGTGTTTATGATCAGCGCGGCGTTTGCCCGTCCGCAGGGATTGTTCATTATCCACTTCCGCTGGCCTCAGGCCCGCGTGGCCCGCGCGATGCGCTTCTACTCGTTGTGCATCGGTCTGGTGGTTCCCCTGATTATGCTGCTGATAAGCTTCGATAATCTGGAAGACCGGCAGTTCTCCGCCACGCTGGGAAGGCTCTGTTTTATCCTGATTTGTGGCGCGATAAGCCTGGTGACCATCAGCCTGAAGCGTGCCGGGATCCCGCTGCATCTGGACAAAGAAGGCAGCGGTGACAACCTGATCAACAAGCTGCTGTGGAATCTGATGATCTGCATTCCATTGTTTGCTGCGCTGGCGTCATGCATTGGTTATCTGGCGACGTCGCAGGCGCTGCTGGCCAGGCTGGAAACCTCCGTCGCCATCTGGTTCCTGCTGCTGGTGATTTACCACATTATCCGCCGCTGGATGCTGATTCAGCGTCGCCGTATTGCCTTTGACCGTGCGCGAAATCGCCGTGCTGAGATCCTCGCCCAACGTGCGAAAGGCGAAGAGGAAGCGGTCGCACATCAGAGCAACTCCGATACGCTTGAAGTGGAAGAGCCGGTGATCGATCTGGATGCTATCAGCGCGCAGTCTCTGCGACTGGTACGTTCAATTCTGACGCTGGTTGCGCTGATTTCGGTGATTGTGCTGTGGTCCGAGATCCACTCGGCATTCGGCTTCCTCGAAAACATCCATCTGTGGGATGCCAGCACCACCGTGCAGGGCGTTGAAAGCCTGCAGCCGATCACGCTGGGATCGGTGCTGATTGCCATTCTGGTGCTGATTATCACCACCCAGCTGGTGCGCAATATGCCGGCGCTGCTGGAACTGGCGCTGTTGCAGCACCTGAGCCTGACGCCAGGCACCGGCTATGCAATCACCACGCTGACCAAATACGTGCTGATTTTTGTCGGCGGGCTGGCCGGGTTCTCGATGATTGGCGTCGACTGGTCGAAGTTGCAGTGGCTGGTTGCCGCACTGGGTGTCGGATTAGGGTTTGGTTTGCAGGAGATTTTCGCCAACTTTATCTCCGGTCTGATTATTTTGTTCGAGAAGCCGATCCGTATTGGCGATACCGTCACCATCCGCGATTTGACCGGCAGCATCACCAAAATCAACACCCGAGCCACCACCATTACCGACTGGGACCGCAAGGAGATTATCGTGCCGAATAAGGCCTTTATCACCGAGCAATTTATTAACTGGTCGCTGTCCGATTCGGTGACGCGCGTGGTGCTGACCATCCCGGCCTCTGCCGAAGCCAACAGTGAAGAAGTGACCAACGTGCTGCTCACCGCGGCAAAACGCTGTCAGTACGTGCTGGAAACGCCACCGCCGGAAGCCTATCTGGTCGATCTGCAGCAGGGGATCCAGCTGTTTGAGCTGCGTATTCACGCCGCAGAAATGGGTCACCGTATGCCGCTGCGCCATGAACTGCACCAGCTGATCCTGCGGGGATATCAGGAACACGGGCTGGAAATGCCGTTCCCACCTTTCCAGGTGCGCATGGAAACCATTGGACGCAAGACGCCCGCGCAGAATGGCGCACCGGCGGTAAGAGCCTATAAATCAGGCGGATTGTAAGGCAGCAGAGGCGGCAGACCGCCGCCTCTGGGAAGGGTTTAGCAGCGATCGACCGGGAAGGCGATCACCTCACTCAGGGAGTCGGCTTTCAGCGCCAGCATCACGATACGATCGACGCCTAACGCCACGCCGGAACAATCTGGCATGCCGTGCGCAAGCGCATCCAGCAGGTTGGTATCGATCGGCTGCTGAGGCAGACCGCTCGCCGCTCGCTTGCGGTTATCCTGGTCAAAGCGTTGCTTCTGCTCACGGCTGTCGGTCAGCTCGCGGAAACCATTCGCTAACTCAATCCCCTTAAAGTAGACCTCAAAGCGCTCCGCCACGCGGTGATCTTCGGTGCTGATCTCCGCCAGAGACGCCTGGCTGGCCGGGAAGTGATACACAAACGCCGGCTTATCTTTCCCGATTTGCGGCTCCACACCCATCATAAACAGCAGCTGCAATAAGGTGTCGCGGTCTTCTTCGCGGTTAGCCAAATCGCCCACGCCCAGTTTTTCCGCCACTTCACGCATCTGCGTTTTATCCGCCGACAGCGGATCCATTTCAAGATGGCGGATAAACGCCTGCTGATACGAGAGCGTTTCGGCCGGTGCGCATTCCAGCACCTGCTGTAACAGGTCATCGACCTCGTTCATCAGCCGGTACATATCGTAATGCGGGCGATACCACTCCAGCATGGTGAATTCAGGATTATGGTGACGTCCGGCTTCCTCATTACGGAAGCTGCGGCAGAGCTGGAAGATCGGTCCACTTCCCGCCGCCAGCAGGCGCTTCATATGGTACTCAGGGCTGGTCATCAGATAGAGGTCAAGCCCCTGTGCGGCACCCGGGCCGACAAAACGCGTCTGAAAAGGAACCAGATGAACATCGGTCACCGTGGCCTGGCTCATCGCCGGGGTTTCCACTTCCAATACCCCACGATCGGCAAAAAATCGCCGAATTTCCGCCATAATTGCCGCACGCTTCAGTAAATTGCTTATCGAAGCGCCAGGCAGCCAGCTGGCCGTATCGCTCATTGTTTCTACTCCTCATCAGACAGGGTGAAGCAGTCTACCCGTACGGAGATAAACACACAAATTTGCCGCGGGAAATTCCTCTCTTTGCCGGATTTCACCGCCCATATGCCGATCTGAATGGCGAAAAACGTTGCTCAGATCCCGCTTTTTCTGTTTATTTCTCATACTAATACCCGAGCACATCAAGTTTAGCGCTGATGCCCAGTTTTATACTGTTCTCCCTGGAAAAAGTGAGGATTTCCCTCTCTTTTCCCCTCTTCTGACATTTTGACAGGGAGAACACCGTGCAAACCTGTACTGCCGATCTGGTCATCGTCGGCGCTGGCGGAGCTGGACTCCGCGCTGCCATTGCCGCCGCTGAAGCAAATCCCACCCTGACTATTGCGCTGGTCTCTAAAGTCTATCCGATGCGCAGCCACACCGTTGCCGCCGAAGGCGGATCCGCCGCGGTGACGCAGTCCCACGATAGTTTCGATCTCCATTTTCAGGACACCGTTTCAGGCGGAGACTGGCTGTGCGAGCAGGATGTGGTCGACTATTTTGTTGAGCATTGCCCACGGGAAATGACCCAGCTGGAGTTGTGGGGCTGCCCGTGGAGCCGCCGCGACGATGGCACCATCAACGTGCGTCGCTTCGGCGGCATGAAGATTAAGCGCACCTGGTTTGCCGCAGATAAAACCGGCTTCCATATGCTGCACACGTTGTTTCAAACCTCGCTGAAATACCCGCAAATCCAGCGCTTTGACGAGCACTTCGTGTTGGATCTGCTGGTTGATGAAGGCGAAGCGCGCGGCGTGGTGGCGATGAATATGATGGAAGGGACGCTGGTCCATATTCATGCCGGTGCGGTGGTGCTGGCAACCGGCGGCGCCGCCAGGGTTTATCGCTACAACACCAATGGCGGCATCGTGACCGGGGATGGCATGGGCATGGCGCTGCGCCATGGCGTGCCGTTGAGGGATATGGAGTTTGTGCAATACCATCCCACCGGCCTGCCCGGATCGGGGATCCTGATGACCGAAGGCTGTCGGGGCGAAGGCGGCATCATGGTCAATAAGGACGGCTATCGCTACCTGCAGGACTACGGCATGGGACCGGAAACGCCGCTGGGCCAGCCGAAGAATAAATATATGGAGCTTGGCCCACGCGACAAGGTTTCGCAGGCCTTTTGGCATGAGTGGCGGAAAGGACGCACCATCGCCACGCCGCGCGGTGATGTGGTGCATCTGGATTTACGCCACTTGGGTCAGAAGAAGCTGCTTGAACGCCTGCCGTTTATCTGTGAGCTGAGTAAAGCCTATATCGGCGTCGATCCGGCTCAGGCGCCGATCCCGGTGCGGCCCACCGCGCACTACACCATGGGCGGGATTGAAACCAATGCGCAGTGTGAGACGCGCATCGCCGGTCTGTTCGCCGTCGGGGAATGCTCGTCGGTCGGCCTGCATGGTGCCAATCGCCTCGGGTCTAACTCGCTGGCTGAACTGGCGGTATTCGGCAGGCTTGCCGGGGAAAGTGCCGCAAGACATGCGGTACAGGTTCACAAAAAACCCGCCAGCGCCTTGCAGGCCCAGGCTCGGGACTGTGAAAAACGCCTGCATGGGCTGGTCAATCAACAGGGCAAAGAGACCTGGTCTGAGCTGCGCGATGAGATGGGGCTGGCGATGGAAGAAGGCTGCGGGATTTACCGCACGCCAGAGCTGATGCAGAAAACCATCGACAAACTGGCCGAGCTGCAAGAGCGCTGTAAGCATCTGCACATCAGCGATACCTCCAGCGTCTTCAATACCCAACTGCTGTACAGCATCGAGCTGGCGCACGGCCTGAACGTCGCCGAATGTATGGCGCACGCCGCGATCCAGCGCAAAGAGTCTCGCGGTGCGCATCAGCGGCTGGATGAAGGCTGTACCACCCGCAATGACGCGCAGTATCTGAAACACTCCCTGAGTTTTTATCGCCCTGACGGCGCACCTGAAATCAGCTGGGATGACGTTAAGATTACCCGGCTGCCGCCGGCGAAACGCGTCTACGGTGCCGAGTCTGAAGGTAAGGAGGCCGTCCATGAGTGAACTCGCTCGCTGTAAAATCACCGTTCAGCGTTATAACCCGGAGTCCGACAGGGTGCCGCGTCATGAGATCTTCGACGTGCCCTGGGATGACCAGACTTCTCTGCTCGATGCACTGGGATTTATTAAAGATAACCTGGCGTTTGACCTGTCCTACCGCTGGTCCTGCCGCATGGCAATATGTGGCTCCTGCGGCATGATGGTCAATGGCATCCCGAAACTGGCCTGCAAAACCTTTCTGCGTCATTACCCCGACGGCCTGCTGGTCGAACCGCTGGCCCACTTCCCGGTTGAGCGCGATTTGGTTGTGGATATGAGCCGCTTTATCGAAAGCCTGGAGGCGGTAAAACCGTGGATCATCGGTAATGCACGGAATGCCGATCGCGGCCCTCAGCGGCAAACGCCGACTCAGATGGCCAAATATCATCAGTTCTCCGGCTGCATCAACTGCGGCCTGTGTTACGCCGCCTGCCCGCAGTTTGGCCTTAACCCGGAATTTATTGGGCCGGCGGCCATCACCCTGGCACATCGCTACAACCTGGACAGCCGCGATCAAGGCAAGGCGCAGCGAATGCCGACGCTCAACGGCGATAACGGCGTATGGCCCTGCACCTTTGTCGGTTTCTGCTCGGAGGTCTGCCCGAAACATGTCGATCCTGCGGCGGCGATCCAGCAAAGCAAAGTGGCAAGCGCCCAGGATTACCTTATCACCACCCTCAGACCGCAGTAGGGAGCCCAGAAATGACAACCAAACGGAAACCCTTCCATCGCCCGATGACCGCTAACTGGTGGCAGAAGTCTGGCTATTACCGTTTTTACATGCTGCGCGAAGCCACGGCATTGCCGGCGCTGTGGTTCAGCCTGGAGATGATTTTCGGGCTGTTTGCGTTGAAGAATGGCGAGCAGAGCTGGCAGGCGTTCGTCGCAGTCTTACAACATCCTATCATGCTGCTGATCAATATCGTCGCGCTGGCCGCCGCCTTGCTGCACAGCAAAACCTGGTTTGAGCTGGCACCCAAAGCTCAGGTCATCGTATTGGGGGGCAAAAAAATGTCTCCCGCCCCGGTGATTAAAGGACTGTGGCTGGCGATGGTGGTGGTCAGCCTGATCCTGCTGACATGGGCACTGCTTATTAAGGAGTCGCTGTGAAAAATAAGGCCATGCGTTCAGATGAACCGGTGTTCTGGGGGCTGTTTGGTGCCGGAGGGATGTGGGCGGCGATCGTCTCGCCGGTGGTGGTGCTGCTGGCTGGCATCCTCCTTCCGTTGGGCATCGGCACGGAGCGGGGGCTCAGCTATACGCACCTGCTGCAGGCCGCACAAACCCTGCCCGGCCGTCTGTTCCTGTTTCTGACCATCGTGATGCCGGTGTGGTGCGCGCTTCACCGTCTTCATCACGGCATGCACGACATTCGCCTGCACGTTCCCGCCGCGAAATGGCTGTTCTATGGGCTGGCGGCGATCCTCACCGTAGTAACGGCAATTGGGGTGATCACCCTGTAATCCACAGGCGGCAACCCTGCCGCCTAAACTTCCTCTATACTCAAGCTATTCAATCGTAAAGGAATAGCCTATGTCTCTGTGGAAAAATCTGGTTGCCGGCACCGTCGCCCTGCTCTCCGTTGCCTGTAGCACCACGCCGCCCAAGGGCGTGACGCCAGTCGAAGGCTTTAATGCCGATCTTTATCTGGGTGACTGGTATGAAATCGCCAGGCTGGATCACTCGTTTGAACGTGGGCTCGATCATGTCACCGCCACCTACAGCAAGCGTGATGATGGCGGTCTGAAGGTCATTAATCGCGGTTATAACGTCGAGAAGCAGCGCTGGCAGCAGAGTGAAGGTAAAGCCTACTTTACCGGACCACAGAGCCGCGCAGCCCTGAAGGTCTCCTTCTTTGGCCCGTTCTATGGCGGATACAACGTGATTGCGCTGGATAACGACTATCAGTATTCGCTGGTGAGCGGCCCGAACCGGGACTATCTGTGGATCCTTTCCCGCACGCCGCAGATTTCGGATCAGGTCAAAGCGTCGTTGTTAGCGAAGGCCCGTGAGAATGGCTTTGATGTCAGCAAGCTGATTTGGGTGAACCAGGGGAAGTAAACAATGAGGCCGGTGCGGGAGCACCGGCACCGTAATTACTGAGCGCTTTTTTGAATCGCCTGGCCACCGGCTGACACGTCTTCACCCACGCCACGCGTGGTATTACAAGCTGTGAGCACCGAAGAGAGCACCAGTACAGAAAGAATTGAAATAATACTTTTCTTTAACATGAGAATGTCCTTTTAGCGTGAAGTAAAGTACAGCGAATTAAGCATAGCCGTAATTTAACCACATGCTATTGAGGCAGGTAGCAAAAGGACATTTTTTGCGAAGAGAGACTAGTTGGCTGCGTGTGAGATAGCACCGCCGAGGTGTTGAACATCCTCACCAAAACCGTGGAAGGTATTGCAGGCGCTGAGCGCACTGGTCATAAGCACTGCGACAGCAATGAGTTTTAACCACTTCATCATCTGATTCAGCTCACATCGTTAAAGAAAAGGGCCTGACAGTCAGGCCCACTTCATCGGGCTTATTTCACGCGAGAAACGTATTCGCCTGAACGGGTATCCACACGGATCACTTCGCCAATCTGCACGAACAGAGGCACTTTCACCACGGCACCGGTAGACAGCGTGGCTGGCTTGCCGCCAGTACCCGCAGTGTCGCCTTTCAGGCCTGGGTCGGTATCAGTGATTTCCAGTTCAACGAAGTTTGGTGGCAACACCTGGATCGGCTTACCGTTCCACAGGGTTACGATACATTCTGCGTTATCCAGCAGCCATTTAGCGGCATCGCCCACGGTCTTCTCTTCAACAGGGTGCTGTTCGAAGGTTTCCGGGTGCATGAAGTGGTAAAACTCACCGTCGTTGTACAGGTAGTTGAGGTTAGTATCTACAACGTCTGCGCCTTCAGCGGAGTCGGTAGATTTGAACGTTTTCTCAACGCGGGTACCGGTCAGCAGGCGACGCATTTTAACGCGTGCAAAAGCCTGACCTTTACCTGGTTTAACGAACTCGCTCGATTCGATAGCGTAAGGTTCGCCTTCGAACATGATTTTAAGACCGGGACGGAAATCGTTGCTAGAATAAGTCGCCATAAAGGCCCTCTACAATTTAATACTGGTACTAAGCCAAAAAAATGGCACACATTGTAACCCTAAAAACCCCTTCGCGAGAAGAATGGTTGCATCAACTTGCGGATGTAATCACCGACCCAAATGAATTACTGCAACTTTTAGGCCTCGATTCGCACCCGGAGCTGACGGCCGGCAGTGATGCCCGACGTCTGTTTGCCCTGCGCGTCCCACGGGCCTTCGCGTCCAGAATGCAAAAAGGCGATCCACAAGATCCGCTCCTGCTGCAGGTAATCACCGCCAGCCAGGAGTTTGTTGATGCTCCGGGTTACAGTACTGACCCGCTCGATGAGCAGAGCAGCGTGGTGCCGGGTCTGTTACATAAATATCGCAATCGTGCGCTGTTGCTGGTCAAAGGCGGCTGTGCGGTTAACTGCCGCTACTGTTTCCGCCGCCATTTCCCCTACCAGGATAACCAGGGAAACAAGCGCAACTGGCAGCAAGCCCTGGAGTATATCCGAGAGCAGCCAGAACTGGATGAGATTATTTTCTCCGGTGGCGATCCGTTGATGGCAAAAGACAGCGAACTGGACTGGCTGATCGGCGAACTGGAGCAGATCCCCCACCTGAAACGCCTGCGCATCCACAGCCGTTTACCAGTGGTAATCCCCAGCCGCATCACCCGCACGCTCTGCCAGCGCCTGGCGCAGTCGCGGTTGCAGGTGCTGATGGTGACGCACATTAATCACGCCCAGGAGATTGATGACGCGCTGCGGGACGCGTTGCAACTGCTGAAGAGCGCGGGCGTGACACTGCTTAACCAGAGCGTTTTGCTGCGCAATATCAACGACGATGCGACCACGCTGGCGACGCTCAGCAACGCGCTGTTTGATGCCGGCGTGCTGCCTTATTACCTGCATGTGCTGGATAAAGTACAGGGTGCGGCGCATTTCTACGTGTCGGATGACGATGCCAGGGCGATTATGCGGGAACTGTTGGCCAACGTTTCCGGCTATATGGTGCCGAAACTGGCCCGTGAAATTGGCGGAGAACCGAGTAAAACGCCGCTCGATTTACAGCTAAGACAGGTTTAAGCCCATCCTGAAAACAACAGCGGGGAGGATCATCGATCCTCCCCGCTTTCTTATCTGCTTTAAACACTCTACCGGCAGCGATAACGCGGCCCAGACGACAGAGGCTTTCCACAAACGGTTAAGGGCACTTATACACCTGGCCGCTCATTTTGCTGTCCAGCGGGGCAAAGCTTGACCAGATATTCTGTGTTGGGCTGGTTGCACCGTAAATGGTGTTGCCGCCCATTTCTGCCGCACGGTTGCGCAGATCGTTGGCCGCGCCACGCAGCGAGCTGCTTTCGCCGCCGCCTGCACCGCTCAACCAGTTGCTCTGTTCGCCGGTCAGGTTGCCCAGCAGCTGGCACTCTTTGGCTGGTTGCTGGTCGGTGAAGCTGACGCGCTCACCCGCAGCACTCAGGGTGTTAGAACTGCTGCTACAGCCTGCCAGCAGCGCAGTCGCTACTGAAAGTCCCAGCAAGACCTTAATCCGCATTTTAAATCCCCATTATTATCATCATCAGAATCAGTTCTGAGCGTACCGGAAATCGACAACCTTGGTGAAGCTTCCGTTGCCCAACACAGATAAATCCTTGTTCGGGCTACTGCTTGCGCCATAACTTTACTATCTTCCCCCCAAAAAGAAAAACCCCCGTTATAAAACGGGGGTTTTTCAGGAGGCTGCCCTTCCCGTCAAAGACGACGGGGAGCGTTATAGCCAGCCGGCAGGCATTACATCATGCCGCCCATGCCGCCCATACCACCCATACCGCCACCGCCTAAGTCAGGGGTGTCGCCTTTCGGCAGGTCGGTGATCATGCACTCGGTGGTGATCATCAGACCGGCAACAGAGGCCGCGTACTGCAGCGCAGAACGGGTCACTTTAGTTGGGTCCAGGATACCGAAGTCGATCATGTCGCCGTATTCTTCAGTCTGTGCGTTGTAACCGTAGTTACCTTCGCCCGCTTTCACTTTGTTGGTGACAACTGAAGGCTCTTCACCGGCGTTAGAAACGATCTGACGCAGTGGAGATTCCATTGCGCGCAGCGCAACTTTGATACCCACGTTCTGGTCTTCGTTCTGGCCACGCAGATCGCCCAGTTTAGACGCCACGCGAACCAGCGCAACACCACCACCTGCAACCACGCCTTCTTCAACCGCAGCACGGGTCGCGTGCAGGGCATCTTCAACGCGCGCTTTCTTCTCTTTCATTTCAACTTCAGTGGCTGCGCCCACTTTCAGAACGGCAACGCCGCCTGCCAGTTTCGCTACGCGCTCCTGCAGTTTTTCACGATCGTAATCAGAGGTCGCTTCTTCAATCTGCTGACGGATCTGAGAAACACGCCCAGAGATAGTTGCTTCTTCGCCAACGCCATCGATGATGATGGTGGTGTCTTTGCTGATCACAACGCGTTTTGCCTGACCCAGATCTTCCAGCGTCGCTTTTTCCAGCTCCATACCGATCTCTTCAGAGATGACGGTACCGCCAGTCAGCACAGCGATGTCCTGCAGCATAGCTTTACGACGGTCGCCGAAACCAGGTGCTTTAACCGCAGCAACTTTCACGATACCGCGCATGGTGTTAACCACCAGCGTAGCCAGCGCTTCGCCTTCAACATCTTCAGCAACGATCAGCAGTGGTTTGCCGGCTTTCGCCACGGCTTCCAGAACTGGCAGCATTTCACGGATGTTGGAGATTTTTTTGTCAGCCAGCAGGATGAATGGAGTTTCCAGTTCTACTGCGCCAGTTTCTGGCTTGTTGATGAAGTACGGGGACAGGTAGCCACGGTCAAACTGCATACCTTCAACCACGTCCAGCTCGTCCTGCAGGCCGGTGCCTTCTTCAACGGTGATCACGCCTTCTTTGCCGACTTTTTCCATCGCCTGAGCAATCAGTTCGCCCACGGTTTCATCGGAGTTAGCAGAGATGGTACCCACCTGAGCAATCGCTTTAGAATCAGAGCAAGGCACAGACAGTTTTTTCAATTCTTCAACAGCGTGGATAACCGCTTTGTCGATTCCGCGCTTCAGATCCATTGGGTTCATGCCCGCAGCAACGGCTTTCAGACCTTCGTTAACGATAGACTGAGCCAGAACGGTTGCGGTGGTGGTACCGTCGCCTGCAGCGTCGTTCGCTTTAGAGGCCACTTCTTTCACCATCTGAGCACCCATGTTTTCGAACTTGTCTTCCAGTTCGATTTCACGTGCGACAGATACGCCATCTTTAGTGATGGTCGGTGCACCAAAAGATTTATCCAGAACCACGTTACGGCCTTTCGGGCCCAGGGTAACTTTTACTGCATCTGCCAGTACGTTAACGCCACGCAGCATTTTTACGCGTGCGTCATTACCGAATTTTACGTCTTTAGCTGCCATCTTAAAATATCCCTTAAATTCGTTTGTTCAGTGAGTTACGCGTAATTACGCTTCAACAATTGCCAGAATGTCGCTTTCAGAAATGATCAGCACTTCCTGGTTGTCGATTTTCTCAGTTTTAGCACCGTAACCTTCGCTGAAGATGACGACGTCGCCAACCTTCACGTCCAGCGGTTTCACATCGCCGCTTTCCAGGATACGGCCATTGCCAACAGCCAGTACTTCGCCACGGGTAGATTTACCGGCTGCGGAGCCAGTCAGCACGATGCCGCCAGCTGATTTAGATTCCACTTCTTTACGCTTGACGATAACACGGTCGTGCAATGGACGAATTTTCATTGATAACTCTCCTTTGAGAAGTCCAATCAGGTTTTTGGGATGAACGCCGGGCTTCACTGGCACCGACCTCGTGACGAAAGAGATAGGGCCTGGCGGAGGGGCTTTCAAGGGGAAAAAAATAAAAATTTCGCTTCTGCGAACCAACTGCGCAAATAACAGGCAATCGTTTCCCCTGAAAAGCAAAAAGGCGGGAAATCCCGCCTTCGGCTCAGTTATCGGCGATCCTCTGGATCGTCGTGTTCAAGCAGTTTGCTGTCTTTTCGCTCGAATTCACCGTCAACGGTGAAGCCACTGTCCGGGCCAGCGCCGGCACCACGCCAGACTTTCAGATGCGGCATCAGCTTCAGCGTCAGATGCTTTTGCACCGGCGGCAGCAACAGCAGCAACCCGAGGAAATCGGTGAAGAAACCCGGCAGCAGCAGCAGGAAGCCGGCGATGATCAACGACACGCTCTTGATCATCTCCGCGGCAGGGCTGTCGCCCACCGCCAGCTTCTGCTGCATCAGCATAAAGTTTTTCATCCCCTGGTTTTTGACCAGAGAGATACCGATCAACGAGCTGAACACCACCAGCAGCAGCGTCAGCAGCACGCCCATCACGTGGGCCACCTGAATGAAAATGGTGATCTCAATCCAGGCGAGAATAAATAGCACTAAAAACGGTAACCAGCGCACCGCAGTCTCCTGTCTGTCCGGGCCATCTCGCTCACAGCGGGACGGCAAAAAGAGGGATCGTCACGATCGTAGAGTAATGAAATGGGCTCTTACAGAGCATTTTTCAACTACCTTATACGAAATTCATGTTGGTCAGCGGTATGTGACCCGCATCACACTGTGTCGAAGATGGCTGAAAATGAACGCAATTTAAGTGATCTGGATTCAGGCTTTTCGCCCTTAACAGAATATGATCGTGCTCAGTCTACCGCAAATGGATAAAATGTCGGCCGAGGCTGTTCATGACCAAAGATTCACTTTGATTGTGATGATCTACACCGAATGATTGGGTGTATCCGGTAGCAAAAACAAGAAGGTTCTCATGACAAATAGCATTCGTATCGAAGAAGACCTGTTAGGTATGCGTGAAGTTCCGGCAGATGCTTACTACGGTGTTCACACTCTGCGTGCGATTGAAAATTTCTACATCAGTAACAGTAAAATCAGCGATATCCCTGAGTTTGTCCGCGGCATGGTGATGGTGAAAAAAGCCGCCGCGATGGCCAACAAAGAGTTGCAGACCATTCCCCGCCATATCGCGAACACCATTATTCAGGCCTGTGATGAAGTGCTGAATAACGGCAAATGCATGGACCAGTTCCCGATTGATGTCTATCAGGGCGGTGCCGGCACCTCGGTCAACATGAACACCAATGAAGTGCTGGCCAATATTGGTCTGGAGCTGATGGGCCATCAGAAAGGGGATTATCAGTTCCTCAATCCGAATGACCACGTCAACAAGTGCCAGTCCACCAATGACGCCTACCCAACCGGTTTTCGTATCGCGGTGTATACCTCTATTTTGAAGCTGTTGGATGCTATCGGCCAGTTAAGCGAAGGCTTCCAGCGCAAAGCCGTGGAGTTTGAAACCATACTGAAAATGGGCCGTACCCAGCTGCAGGATGCCGTGCCAATGACCCTCGGTCAGGAATTCCACGCCTACAGCGTGCTGCTGAATGAAGAGATCAAGAACCTGCTGCGCACCGGCGAACTGCTGCTGGAAGTGAATCTGGGCGCGACGGCGATCGGCACACGCCTCAACACCCCGGACGGCTATCAGGCGCTGGCGGTACAGAAGTTAGCGGAAGTCAGTAACCTGCCCTGCGTTCCTGCAGAAGATCTGATTGAAGCGACCTCAGACTGCGGTGCCTACGTGATGGTACACAGCGCGCTGAAGCGCCTGGCGGTCAAGCTCTCCAAAATCTGTAATGACCTGCGCCTGCTCTCATCCGGGCCGCGTGCCGGGCTGAATGAAATCAACCTGCCAGAATTGCAGGCCGGTTCTTCTATCATGCCGGCCAAAGTGAACCCGGTGGTGCCAGAAGTCGTCAACCAGGTGTGCTTCAAGGTGATTGGCAATGACGTCACCGTGACCATGGCGTCTGAAGCAGGCCAGCTGCAGTTGAACGTGATGGAACCGGTTATCGGCCAGGCCCTGTTTGAGTCGGTGCATATTCTGACCAACGCCTGTTCGAATCTGCTGGAAAAATGCGTTAACGGCATTACTGCCAACAAAGCGGTGTGTGAGGCCTATGTCTTCAACTCGATCGGCATCGTGACCTACCTCAACCCGTACATCGGCCATCATAACGGCGATATTGTCGGCAAAATTTGTGCCGAGACGGGCAAAAGCGTGCGGGAAGTGGTGCTGGAGCGCGGGTTACTGACTGAAGCCGAACTCGATGATATTTTCTCAACGCAGAACCTGATGTTCCCGGTATACAAAGCCAAACGCTATACCGATGAAAATGAACAATAACAGCTTAACCTGACAGACCTTTAAGGCACGCGCGTTCGCAGAACGACGTGCCTTTTTTTATGGCACAGCCTACAAATTATTAACGGTTAGTTATCAAAAAAACCCAAGGAGCAGATCATGATTGTGCCGGAGTTACTTGTCGTCCTGTTGGCGATTTATCTGGGAGCGCGGCTGGGCGGCATTGGCATCGGTTTTGCCGGCGGTGTGGGCATGTTAATTTTAACGCTGGGCTTCCAAATCAAGCCGGGCGTCATTCCCTTCGACGTCATCGAAATCATTATGGGAGTGATTGCCGCGATTGCCGCCATGCAGGTCGCCGGAGGGATGGATTACCTGGTGAGCCTGGCGGAACGTCTGTTAAGGAAGCAGCCCCGCTATATCACCTTCCTCGCGCCGCTGGTGACCTACTTTATGACGCTGCTGGCGGGAACCGGCCACACGGCATTTTCCACCTTACCGGTGATAGCGGAAGTGGCAAAAGAGCAAGGCGTTCGCCCTTCCCGTCCGTTATCAATCGCGGTGGTCGCTTCGCAGATTGCCATTACCGCCTCGCCAATTTCAGCGGCGGTGGTGTTTCTGGCGGGGATTCTGGAGCCAAAAGGCATCAGCTATCTGGCGCTGCTTGCCGTCTCCATCCCCTCAACCATGATCGCCATTTTCCTCGCGGCGCTGATCACCAACTTCCTCGGCAAAGAGCTGAAGGAAGATGCCATTTACCAACAGCGGCTGGCGAAAGGCGAAACGGTGCTGCGTGGCGCAGGCGTTTTTGAAGCGAAACCCGGCGCAAAACTGTCGGTGCTGCTGTTCCTGCTGGGCATTGTTGCGGTGGTGCTGTATGCCACCGCCATCAGCGATACGGTTGGCCTGATTACCCATCCGGTGCTGCCGCGTAATGAAGCGATTGTGGTCTTTATGCTGACCGTGGCGGCGA
The DNA here is from genome assembly GCF_000196615.1 of Erwinia billingiae Eb661. Lineage (NCBI taxonomy): Bacteria > Pseudomonadati > Pseudomonadota > Gammaproteobacteria > Enterobacterales > Erwiniaceae > Erwinia > Erwinia billingiae. The sequence continues at coordinate 512,550 of NC_014306.1, read as the reverse complement.
TTATCTGCTTCACCTGCAAAGTGGATACCGCCAAAATCCTTTCTGCCAGCACCTTCAAATCCGGCATGAGCGCCTGTATTTGCGTGATGGGCGTGGCCTGGCTCGGCGATACCTTTGTCAAAGCGCACATTAGCGAGATCCAGCAGGTGGCAGGCGATCTGCTGACCGATTATCCGTGGATGCTGGCAGTGATCCTGTTCTTTGCTTCCACCCTTCTCTACTCACAGGCCGCGACCACCAAAGCCCTGATGCCTGCCGCGCTGATGCTCGGCGTTTCGCCCATCACCGCCGTGGCATCGTTCGCTGCCGTCTCCGCGCTGTTTGTCTTGCCAACCTACCCTACGCTGCTGGCAGCGGTAGAAATGGACGATACCGGTTCAACGCGCATTGGCAAGTTTGTCTTTAACCACTCGTTTATTGTGCCGGGCACGCTGGCCATTGCACTGTCCGTGCTGTTTGGCTTTATCTTTGGGCATCTGATTCTATAGCCACAGACGGCCCCGGCACGCGCTGAACAAGGGCGGAGTGAATTCCGCCCTGCTTTCGCCGGTTACATCCTGAAAAACTCCCTGCCGTAACGCCATGTTATAGTCTGCACGCCCCGAGGATACCCCTCTGAGCTCCGTCAGAGCGCTGCCGGACGTGCTTGCGTCCTCTGCCCGACTCAGCCCAACATGGAGAATGTGGTTACCGTTATGTCTAAGCGCATTACAACACTGATTTTTATTCTGTTTACAACGCTGTTCAGCCTGAATGCGGCGGCTTCGCTGTTCGGACAGAACGGCAATCATTTCGGCACGGTTGACCAGGCCTTTGCTTTTGACTTCAATCAGCAAGCCAACACGCTGACCCTGAGCTGGCAGGTTAAACCCGGTTATTACCTCTATCGCCAGCAGATCAAAATCTCGGCTAACGGCGCAAAACTCGCCGATTTTACCCTGCCTGAGGGCACACCTCATGAAGATGAGTTCTACGGTAAAACCGAAATTTACCCCGAAAGCCTGACGCTGCCCTTAATCCTGCAGCAGGCGGATAAAGGGGCGACGGTAAGCGTCACCTATCAGGGCTGCGCCGCCGCGGGATTCTGCTATCCGCCGGAAACACGCAGCGTGCCGCTGGATGAAGTGAAGGCCGGTGATGCCACCCCGGCTTCTCAGGCAGCGGCTTCGACACCTGCACCGGTCAGCGTGCAGACCGCACCGACTGAAAACCTGCCGTTTTCGCCGCTGTGGGCGCTGCTGATCGGTATTGGTGTCGCTTTCACCCCTTGCGTGCTGCCAATGTACCCGCTGATTTCCGGCATTATTCTCGGCGGCAATCGCCAATATTCGGCGGGCCGTTTGTTCGCCCTGGCGATGGTCTACGTGCAGGGAATGGCGCTGACTTACACGGTGATGGGCGTGATCGTGGCCGCCGCTGGCCTGCGTTTTCAGGCGGCACTGCAGGCCCCGGCGATTCTGATTGGCTTGTCGCTGCTGTTTATTCTGCTGGCATTGTCGATGTTTGGCCTGTTCACGCTGCAGCTCCCTTCCTCACTACAAACCCGTCTGGCGCTGTGGAGCAACCGTCAACAAGGCGGATCGCTGACCGGGGTGTTTTTAATGGGGGCACTGGCCGGACTGATTTGCTCTCCGTGCACCACGGCGCCGCTTAGCGCGATCCTGCTGTACATCGCCCAAAGCGGCAATATGCTGGCGGGTGCAGGTACGCTCTATCTTTACGCGCTGGGAATGGGGCTGCCGCTGATTGCCGTGACGGTGTTTGGCAACCGTCTGCTGCCGAAAAGCGGTGCCTGGATGCAAACCATTAAAGAAGGGTTTGGTTTTGTGATCCTTGCCCTGCCGGTATTTCTGCTGGAGCGCGTGATTGGCGATCAGTGGGGATTGCGGTTATGGAGCCTGCTGGGTGTCGCCTTCTTTGGCTGGGCCTTTATCAGTCTGAAGTCGAACAATGGCTGGCTGCGCCTGGGACAAATCGTGATGCTGGCAGCAGCGCTGGTTGCAGCACGTCCGCTGCAGGACTGGGCATTTGCTTCGCCCGGTCAAAATGCGGCTATCGCGCACCTGAACTTCACCCGGATTAGCGATACCGAGCAGCTCTCCCACGCGCTGCAAAACGCGCAGGGGCGTATCACGATGGTCGACCTTTACGCTGACTGGTGTGTGGCCTGCAAAGAGTTCGAAAAATACACCTTCAGTCAGCCTGAAGTCCAAAATGCCTTGGGCCATACCCAACTGCTGCAGGCCGATGTCACGGCCAACAATGCCCAGGATAGCGCGCTGCTGAAACAGCTGCAGGTGCTGGGTTTGCCGACCATTTTGTTCTTCGATGCCAACGGCCATGAGATCCCCCATTCTCGCGTCACCGGCTTTATGGATGCCGCCGCGTTTCAGCAGCATTTGCAGAAACTGGCGCAGTAAACGACACTAAGGCGTGATTTCCCGGTTAAGAACCGCGAAACGGGCATTCAAGAGGAGAGTCACTTGCAACGTGAACAGGTACTCGAGCATGCGCTGAACGTACTCGAGCAAAAAGGCCTGGCGGCCACTACTTCTTTCGCCGATATGGCGCAGGCGGTGGACTGCCAGTTAGAGGATCTGCAACGCTTCTGGCCAGACCGCGAAGCGCTGCTGTATGACGCCCTGCGTTATCACAGCCAACAGATAGATATCTGGCGACGTAAGCTGTTGCTGGATGAGACGCTGAATGCAGAACAAAAGCTGATGGCGCGCTATCAGGTGCTGGAAGATGCGGTAAATAATCACCGTTACCCTGGCTGTTTGTTTATTGCCGCCTGCAGTTTTTATCCGCAGCCGGATCATCCCATCCATCAGGTCGCTGACTTCCAGAAACGCGCCTCCTGGCAGTACACGCACGATTTGTTGTCCGCGCTGGAAACCGACAATCCCACGCTGGTTGCCCATCAGATGGAGTTAATCCTTGAAGGCTGCCTCAGCCGTCTGTTGGTGACGCGGAACGTACAGGAAGTGGTGACGGCCCGCACGCTGGCGGAGGATGTGCTGAGCATTGCGTTGTGTCGTAAGAATGGTGCGCTGGCCTGAGCAAAAACCGCGCCGACTGATTGAAAAGCAATCACTCAGTCGCGCTTTACGGGTTTTTTGTGACAAAGCCGTTGACGCCAGACGGCCTTTACGGTTTAATGCGCCCCGTTGCCCGGATAGCTCAGTCGGTAGAGCAGGGGATTGAAAATCCCCGTGTCCTTGGTTCGATTCCGAGTCCGGGCACCATATTTATAAGGCCTTGCTGAAAAGCGAGGCTTTTTTCGTTTCTGGCGCAGAGTAATACGTCAGATCGTACCCGGATGACCTGAGAAAATGACTGTCAGGGATGCCGTGGTATTTTCCAGAGTGGCTACCTCCCTGATAGCCCTCTGGCACGCGAATAAAACACGCTTCCATCACACCTCGTTGTTAGCCTCTTTTCTCTGTTAGCCTCTTTCCTCCGTTAGCCTCTTTCCCCTCTTGACGCATTCTGCTTAATTTCTGCATAGCTCGCCGTTAGCTGCTTCAGATGCATCTCCAGCTGCGCTTTAGCTGCAGCTGGCAAAGGCTGTCCCGTGGGCGTTTGTGACAATGCCCGTAGCTGCTCCTCAGCCGGTATCGATTGATTAAATGACTGCTGGGTGGCAAACACGGCGGATTTCAGTTCGCTGACCGTCATGTATTTTCCCTTCTGTTCATCCAGCCTGCTCAGCCGCTCACTCAGTTGCGTCAGCTTCGTCATACCCTGATGCCAGCCAGACAGGCTCCCGGCTGACAACGCATTGGCCTTCTGCTGTTGCTGCCACGCCTGCACCAGCGGCCTGGCCTGCTCCGGCCACAGTATCTGCGCCTGTTCAACCAGCTGACGACCGTAATCGATATTCCAGCCCGGCGGTAACTGCGCCAGGCTGGAAAGCTGCCGCTGGGTTTGTGCAATTTGGGGCGGTAACGACGCTTGCTGGCGCAGGCTATCCCGCTGGGCGGGAGAAAGAATCGCGGGCAGCGGGGCCAGCGATGCCGCCAGCTGCGCCTGCAGCGGGTCAGGCCGGTGGAAAGCATGCCATCCCCACAGCGCGGCGCTTCCTGCCGCCAGCATGGTAATCACCCCCAACGCAAACGGCTTCCAGGATTTTGCCGGTGCCGGCAGCGTCGTCAACACGGCCACATTCGGCTGAGGTTCCGGCTGCGCCACATACACCCACTTAACCGCGTTAATGCGGTCATAAATATCTGCCGCCGGACGGCCGGACGGGGCATTAGCCCAGCTTGCCTGGCCGTCTGTTGCCGGTGCGGGCAGTACAACGCCGGGTTGAATCGCAGCGCCCGTGCCAGCGGCGCCATCGCTGTTTTCCAGCCGGACAGCGCTGTTATGCATCTGGCTACGTAATGCATCAAGCTGGCTCAGATGCTTAAGCTCCAGCCGCTGGAGAACGTCCCCCAGACGGGTGAGGTGCTGCTCGGCACGATACAGCTGACTGATGTCGCTGTAGCTCAACGGTAAGGTGCGCATCAGCTGCTGGATACGCTGGCTCAGACCGCTGAGGATCTCCATGCGGGCGTGCACAGGCTGCGGCCAGAGAGCGCCCCACTGATGGCTTATCAATGCCTCCAGGACAGACAATCCTTCATTAAGGCCATACAGTCCGGCCAGCTGCGTGCGGGCGAGCGTGTACCAGGCCGCCGTCTGTAGCTCCACGCCATTTTGCTCAAACAGCGAAAGACACAACTTTTCGGCATAGTGCCAGTTCACATCGGGCCGCGCAGGGTGGGACAGCTTGTTCAGCTCATCACGCAGGGCGGCATAATCCGCCAGCGTACGCGGGTCGTTACCGGTTTTGATTTTACGGGAGGGGGTGTCATTCATGACCTGATATCCATTTCCTGGCATTAGGGTTAATAAACTGCTGCTGTTTCAAATGGCGGATCAGCACTTTGCCTTCCGGCATAAAGTCGGTGCCATAGCGCACCAGGCCGATACCTTTGAGTTCGGCATCAATGGTGTAACGCAGTTCGCCGGGGAGTGTTTGCGGTAGCATGTCCACCCGGATGCTGCTGAGGCGCGGCTCGTAGCGCAACAGCACGCCGGACAATGTGGTCATCAGCTGGTGCGCGGTACCGGGTAACCCCTGCAGGATGGTGGTCATATCCGGCAGACCGTAATCGGGCAGATGCGCCAGCGTGCCGGCGCGACAGTTGAGAATGCGCTGCATATTGTCGAGCACCGAGAGGATCACCTGGTTCTCCTCGCTGACGTTATGCAGCTCCAGCCCGCCGCTGAAATTGCCGTACAGCATTTCATACAGCGAGGGGGCGTTATGGGATTGTGGCATTACTTATCCTTGAGCGGTTGCAGGATCAGGCTATTGTCGGCCGCTTCCAGCACCCGGGGTTGGTCAGGGTTCAGTGCTTCGCGCTGTAGCACCTGCTGCCAGCTTTTTTTGGCCAGGTCCGGCTGACGAAATAGCGCCACTACGGCAACAAACTGCGCTTCTTGCTCCATTGGCATATTGAGGTTAACTGCACCGCCGGGAGTCAGCACCACGTCACGGCTTGCAAGCAAATCAGCACCCAAGAGCTGATCTCCGTCGGTGGCCAGCTGTTGATAGACCAGCCTGTCAAAGGTCTTGCTATCTTTCAGCTGATAAATACGGATGACTAAAGACTGCGGACTGGAATGGTTTTCTCGCGCGTCGGTATTCAGCCCCTCACGCGCAGTAAAGTCTAGGTGCAGCACCTTAATTTTTTTATAGAAAATAGACGATACCGCAGAGCGGGTACCGTCAGAAACGGTCTGCGTCAGCCCGCAGCCGGTCAGGCTAATGGCAAGCAATGGCAGCAGCCAGCACACAGGTTTAGTCAAACTGGTAATTAACACGCTTATTTCCTTTTACATGTGTGGTCGGTTGCAGGCCGTAATAGCTGCCAAGCTCGGTGGTAAATGTCTGCGGGATGTCAGTGGGGATTTCTTTCCCCTCCACGCCCAGTACCCCGCTCATGCCCAGCCAGAACGGGGCTTCTCCAAGAGGCACAACGGGCAGCAGAGCTGTACTGACGGTCAGACGAATTTTCGCTTTAAAACGCCAGCCGAGATAAACGCGCAGCATCACCAGAAAATCCAGATACAGCTGACCGTCCGGCTTCCAGCCCTGTGCTTCACGCTCGCAGTCGGTCATTAATTCAATCAGCAGCTGGCTGCTGGTATCCATCACTTCATCACCCAGCGGGGTGTTGCCATCCAGCAAAAAATCCTGCTCGCCGTAGAAGCCGAGCGGCTGATTGATTTCAATCGGGCGCAGGCAATATGGGCTGACCCGCGCCCGCGTTTCTGGCGCCAGCAGGCGTACCATTGCCTGCACGCCCTGCTGGGTTTTTGCAGGCTGGCGCAGCACGCCGAGCAGCGCCAGAAAGCGCGAAACCGGAGTGGCGATATGGCTGGCAGTGCCGGGAATTCCCAGCCCTATCAGCCCGAGCAGCGACTGGGAGATGCTGTCCGTTCCGCCGCTTTCGAAGGTGGCCGGATAGGAGTATTTACACCAGATGCGGTAGAACTGCGTCAGGATGCGATGGCTGAAGATATCGAGAAAATCCTGCAGCTCCTCGTGTCCCTCCCGCCGCTGGCTGATGTCGTCGAGATAGGCGGTCGGTAGCGGAGAATCCACTCCGTAGACGCCCATAAAGGTGGTACGCACTTTTGGTGCCAACGTGACATCGTCTTCACTGTACTCCACGCTTTTCAGCTCGCCGGCAGGAAAACCCATACCCGGCCACGGGCTGAAGCGCACAGTGTCATCTCGCAGGTGGCTAGTACTGCCGAGCGGGGGTTTATCCGGGTGCTGTTTTTCCAGCAGCTGGCAGAAGCGGTAAAAGTTCATCCGCGTCAGGTCCGCTTCCATGCGCGGACTTAGCCGGGAATGCGGCGGTTGTGTTTCTCTTGCCATTCCAGGCGCTCTCCGGTGGGTTGCAGAATGATAACCAGGCGGTTAAACAGATAGATGTCGGTGTACAGGGCGAAAAAATGGCTGAGCATCTCGCCGAACAGGCAGATATCCCCGTGCCCGGCAAAGCCGTGACTGTCGAGCGTCACCTCAATCTGCACGCCGCGCAGCAGGTAGCCCTGCTCAAAGCGCTCGATTTCGCTGTGGCTAACGTCGACTATCGCTTCCAGGCGGCGGCGGTTCATCTCGCTGCCGGTCCACTCGTACAGGGCCAGCGTACCGCGCAGCACTTCGGCATTGTCCATCATCGACAGGAAGTTGCTGCCAAGATGGCTCAGCACCCGCCAGTGGAAGCGGTCACGGTCCGGCGGATAACAGGGCAGCGTCGGCGCACAAAGGTTTCGCACCCCCACGCTAGCAGAGTTGGTTATTATCGCGGTATCCAGCACCGTGCTCTGCAGTGCACGACGCGGCAACTGGCCATTGGTACCGGTCAGCGTCAGCGACAGGCTTTCTTCATTTGGCACGCTATGGTTATCAAAGGCTTCCCCGCCGAGAATCAGCCAGGTGTTATGCAGCCCTGATGCGCCGCGCCGCACGCGGGAATGGTAGTAATATTCCGGCGCTTCGTGGCGCATCATTCCGCCTTTATGTCGGAAGCTGGAGAACGGTACATAGATGTGATTGCCGGAAGACATCACCGAGTCAACGGAATAAATTTCCGTATGACCATCCTGCACGCGCATCGGGCGCAGCAGGTATTCGGTCTGCAGCGAGTTTAGCGTCAGCGGATCGGACTCCAGTGGAAAGAGGTTGATCACCGGCGCGCAGTGCAACCGCAGATGTTTCTCACTGAAGGTAAAGTCATGTTCCCAGCGCTGCCCCAACACCACGTCGATTTCGAACCACGGCAGATCCGCAGGCAGCGCAACATTCTCCAGGCCGCGCAGGCCGGTGAACATAAACTTCTCGCGAAAGGCAAAGTACTCCAGCAGCAGCTGGTAACCACTGAAGCTGCTATTGCTCTTTGGCCACAGTCCGTCGTCTTCACCAAATCCCAACGCGGTAAAGCGCGCATCCAGCGGACGGCGATCCGGGTCGCCAGGCAGGCGCAGCCAAATGCCTGCATTGTTTAAGGTAAAAGCTTCGTGCATGGCACAGGCCAGCGGCGCGTCGGCATCGAAGTAGAATGGGATCAGGCTGAGATCCACACGGCTCCAGTCGGCCAGGCTGCTGCAGGCAAAGCGCAGGCATACTACCGAGCAGCCGTCCGGGTCGGTTGAGAGCGAAACCCGCTCCAGCGCCAGCGGCATCAGGCTGATTTCCTGGGTCGTTGTATAACGGCAACGTGTCGACTTCTCACCTATCGGCCGGGAAAGGACTTCTGCTCCCTTCGCAATCCGTATTTTCTCTTTCATTTCACGCCAGTCAGGGCTGAACTCCACCACCGACATCGACGGGATGGTGCGCAGATAGTGCGGCCACAGCAGCGTGACCAGCCCTTCCGTCAGCTCAGGCAGGTCGTCGTCGAGCTTTTCGCGCAGGCGCCCCATCATAAAGGCAAAGCCCTCGAAGAGGCGTTCAACGTAGGGGTCGCGCGCACCTGATTTATCCAGGTTCAGCAGTGCCGCCCGATCCGGATGGGCACGGGCAAACTCTTCACCGGCTTCGAGCAAGTAGCGCATTTCAGCGTCGTAATAACGCAGGGTTAAGTCGTCCATAATAAAACCTGAATAAGGGGTGTACTGGAGGGGGAGATCAAACGCAAAGTACTGCCGCACGTACCGGGTCGAGGCTGATTAATCCGCTTAGCAGCAGGTCCATCTCAGGCTGAATGCGGGTTTTATCCGTTTCGCTGCGCGAGGCTTTAATGCGCAGCAGCTTCAGACGCCGCGCCCGCACCTCAAACAGCAACCCCGGGGACCAGTGTTGCAGCGTCAGGGTTTGTGCACCGCTGTCCAGTTCGCCAAGCAGGTGGAATGCCAGTTCATGGCGGGCGTATTGCTCGGCCACGCGCGCCATCAGCAGGCGCATCAGCCAGCGGTCGCGCACGGAAGTCATACCCGGGCGCGACTGCAGCCAGCCAAACGCGGCTTCAATGCCATCGCTGTCCGCCAGCGCCAGCAACTCAGGCTCAAGCAGCAGCACCTCTTCATCACTTTGCGATTCAGGAGTCAGCGCGTCAGAACCCCAATCGCCCGGGTCATCCATCACCTGCTGGCCTATCCAGTTCTGCGTAACTTCATCGGCAAACGGCGTGCCGTCGTTGAACGCCAGTGCCTCCAGTCCAGGCAGCCGCGAAAGCAGTCCCTTAACTCCGCGACAGAGGATATCGGCACGCACGCTATCGGCATCCAGTTTCGCCAACGCCTGCCAGCTGTACCACTGCAAATCCAGCCACAGATGGTTGACGCCCTGGGCATACAGGCTGTCGGCCTGCTCCAGCAGTTCCATCCAGCTCTGCTGCAGATACAAACGCTTGAGTTGGGCACGGTGGTCCGGCTTCGGCGGCGCGAGTCGGGTACGACCGCTGGCATCAAGCGGCGGCAACTCTGTCACGGTGTCCCAGCGAATACTTTTCATCAGGTGGTGTCCTGCCAGCCAGCCGCCAGGCCGATCGCGAAGGTAGCCCGCCAGCATTTTCGCCTGGTCGAGCAGATCGCGCCCGGATGTCACGGCCGTCATCGCCGGGGCCGCCGCTGACGGCACAGCAGTAGATAAGGACTCATCACGACTGGTCTGCGGCACCATGCTGCTTGCCCCGCCGCTCTGCGCCAGCCGGGTTTCCAGCGCCAGGCACAGCCCGGTAAGCTGCGGGCGGTGCGCTTCGGCAAACGACTGCATCGCCTGATCCGCCATCAGCAGTGCGCCGGTGATGCGCTGCATGGCCGCCATATCCACCTCCGGGTAGAGCGAGAGGCTGTCGAGCACGCGCCCGCTACCGAGCCACTCCAGCGCGGATTTGCGGCTGCGTTCACGCTGCGGGTGCAGCTGCACACCGAAGCGCTGTAATATGGCGGCCAGCAGTTCCAACCCTTCCGCCAGCCCGACCTCGCCATCCTGATGTAATCGCGCCCAGATGTAGAAGGTCACTACGCGCAGGTCCTTGCTGACCGTGGTCAGTAGCTTTTCGGCCAACTGGCAGATGAGCGAGGTATCAATGCCGGAGAGCTTGTTCACCTCTTCGCGAATGCGTTGGAAATCATCGTCATAACCGGGTTCATCTCCCATCGGTTGCGCGTCACTCAGCGGTAGCAACCATGCGCTCCAGTTATCAGCCCGCGCCTGTGCCAGAGGAATTAGCGTGCCTTCATCTGCCCGGCAGGCGATGACTAAATTTTGCAGGGTGGTCATTAGGATTCTCCTTCCATGGCGGGTAGCTCATCACTTCCCGGCTGCGCCTGTGCGGCCATTTCGGCATCGACGCTGAAAATCTCTGCCGGCAGCGCGAAGTTACGCAGCTGCAGCAGCTGTAACGGTCCGCTGCCCAGCTGTGAGCGCAGTGCCCACTGCAGGACGCTACCGTCAGGGGCAGTAAAGATCATCATCCACTGGCTGCGGTCAAGCTGGTGACGCTTACCCTGCTCCAGCCAGCGGATCAATCCCCATGTGCCGCTATAGTCGCCAAACAGTCTGGCGCCGGCACTGTTGGTGCTCCATGTCAGCAGGGTACCCGGCTTAAAGGTGTCCCCCGGCCAGCGGAAGGTCTGCCATTCAGCCATCTGATTGAAGTACTTCTGCTGCTGGCCATCGATAGTGAGCTGAGTCTGAACCACCCCCGGCGTCGGCCTTGCCTGCAGCTCAAAACTGATGCCCTGACTGCCGTCGGTGAACAGCACGTCTGACAGCTGGCTCAGCTGATTGAGCGCTTTAATAAACGCCGGGTTAAAGGTCAGGCTCTGGCTGTTAGTGCGGTCCGGCACCCACTGGCTGCCCTCTTTGTGCAACACACCGCTCAGCTCGCTGTTAAGAAAGCGCTCAATGCGCCCGCTATCCTTGCGCAGGAACTCGGCCAGCATCGGCAGCGAGGCGTCGTTATTGCTGGCGGCAAACGGGTAGCGCCCATCAAACGCGCTGCGCCACAACGCCACCACCGAGCGTGACCATTTATCATTAAGGCTGGCGGCGGAGGGTTGCAACACCGTTTCCCATGCCTGGGTCAGTGGCTGAACAAACATCGTCTGTCCAAAGCCACTCCACTCCTCGCCGAGGCTGGCGGCAATCAGGCTGCCATATTGCCGCGTATCGGTCAGGTCAATGCTTTTGCCCTGGAACACGGTTTGTGCCAGTGTCTGCATCATCTCCTGCGGGTCAGAGCTGCCCGCCACCTGCTGCAGTCGCAGGCGCACGCGGGTAATGCGCGTCAGGTAAGTTTGCAGGCTCGGACTGTCGTCACCGGCCAGCGCGTTGGCGGCGCTATTCCTCCCCATCAGCGTCAACAGCGGACCGAAGGTCTCGTCAAGCGGGCCCTGCGGACCGGCTGCGCCCTGGTCAATGACCGGCTTTTGGCTACTGCCGACCAGCTCCTTCGCCGATTTGATTAACGAGTCTGACAGCGCCTCGCTTTTCTGCCCGGCCTGCCCCTGCCATGCCAGCGTGTTCATCAGTGCAATCAACGGCGACTGACGTACATCGCTCATCAGCGTCAGCTGATCGGTGACGTCAGCAATATTGGCAGCCGGGTTCAGGTGCAGGCCGTTAAGGAAGCTGAGCCAGCTGCCGGCAAAGTCGGTGAAGTAGCGCTGCGTAAGGCGCTCTTTCAGCCTTTCCGGCGTGAGGTCAGCGGACAGGCTACGACGATTGTCGCTCAGCACCCAGTCAATCTCATCGCGCCGTGATTTGGCCGCGGTCTCAATCGCCTGCTGCACGCCGCCTTCCCATGCCTGGCGAGTGAACATGCCTGGCACTGTTGCATTGGTGGTGAACAGTCGGCGCGCATCGGTGCCGCTGGTCATATCCTCCAGGGAGACGTCGGCAAAGTTGCGGCGCACCGATTTCAGCATGTTCTGATACAGCGTGCTTTCGGCATTACGTCGGCCAATCTGCTGCAGCAGAACCTCGCGGCTTTGGCTGACTAACGAGGCATCCGGGATAATTTTCCACTGCGGCTGGTGCGGCAGCTCCGTGATGTAAAACGCCCACAGGTCCGGCGCCAGGCTCACCCACAGGCCGGGCGAGATGCCGTCCCGGGTCGGTTGCACCGTCTTCATCACCTGCGCGTAATACGCGCCGTCTGCCTTATCCGGGCGCGCCATCATCAGCCATGCCTTGAGCTGGTCATATCCCGGTTTAGCGCGTTCGGCGCGCAGCGGGCTGTTTGGCGGCAGCTCTGCCAGCGCGTTCAGCCGCTGCTGCAACGCGGCGCTGGCCGGGTCGCGTATCAGGCGGTTATTCGCCACGCCGTACCACGGCATCATCGCTTCAAGCAGCGGCGTATTATGGTCGAGGCCAAAGCGTTGATACCAGGGCGTGCCGTCCTGATGATGGTACTTAAGTAGCCCGGCATCGTTGCGCAGTGCGTGCAGGTCGGTGAGCTGCCGATCGGAAATCGTCGGAGTCTGCACCAGCATTTGGGCCTTCTCCGCCATGCTGACAATCTGCTGACGGTTGAGCGCAAATGAGAGCAGCAGACCCGCGCCCCACAGTCCAATAAACGCCATCAGCGCCCAGGCCAGCACCCGCTGCCAGGGCATGCCGATGCGATGCCCGGAAATATGCCGGCTGGCATTCACGATGCCGTCCCAACTGTTGGAGAGAGTCACCGCATGGTCATGGCTGGCCGAAACCCGCGCGTCGGACGGCAGGCTGAACATCAGCCCGCGCAGCGGAATAGGCGGTTGCAGGGTCAGCCAGCGTGTCAGGCGCTGCTGCCACTGCAGGCTTTCCCCCTGCGCCAGCTCGCTGCCCAGCCGAAGCAGAAAGTCATGTTCGCGATGCAGCGCAATCTGCGCCATGCCCTGCTCACGCAGCTGCGGGGCCAAACTGTCGAGCTGCTCACTGACCTCTTCCGATCGCACGCGCGCGGAAAACAGGACGCCAACCGTCTGTTCTTCGCGCCCCTGCTGGGACCAGTCGCTACCATGCAGCTGCCACAGCCAGACCGGCGGCTGCCAGCGAAGCGCCTGCGAAATATTCTCCAGGCTGCGCAGACCGTAATCCTGCATCTGCGGGGTCATCAGCTGGCCGTGTGCCAGTACCCAGACAATACCGTCGAGCGGCCGGCTACGTCGCAGCCTGCTCAGCGTGCCGAGCTTGTCGGCGTCCGGTTCTGAGCTGAGGCTACCGCCGTCAATCAGAACGGTGCGCTGCCCTTCCAACCACTGCTGCTCCCGCAGCCCGGGGATCAGCGCTTCACGCGCGGCATCATCGCCGACGACCAGCAACAGGCGTACCTTGTAGCGCCAGAACAGGTGATAGCGGTTGCGGAGGTAAATTTTAAGACGGATCAAACTTTGCCCAACAACTGCGGTGTTAGCAGATGTTGATTTATTTGCCTTACTCGCCGTATATGGTTTGTAAATTGCCTGATTTTTTCTTTGTTGCCAACGCCACCACAGCGGTGAGCCAATCAGACCAAAAAGCAAGACGGCAAATATGGCTCCCCATATGGCCCAGACCGTATGACGCGTTGCTCCTGCACTCTCCAATGCATCCTGATTGATATACAGCAGTAATGCACTTATCCCTGCCAATCCAATAATCAGGAGAAAATATCCCCAAGAGCCATATCGTGCGGCAGGCTGTATTGTATGTTCCTTCATAGATAAAGCTCCCGGGTAATCAGACAAAGTGCCCCAGTTTGATGTGGTGTTTGATAGATAAATAGTTGGTCTTTATCTTTTTTATTCGCGACTTCAACCATCATTGCTATGCCAAGGGGCAAAGCCATTTCTCCCGGCGGTCCAAATGAAAAATCAACAGAGCGTAATGGCTGGCTATTTGGTAATAACCATTGAGTATCTGTTGCGTATTGCATGATTTCTGCGGTTGTTTTTTCTGTATTACCAGAAAGCCAGATATATTCAAGATCCTGTTTACCCGCTTGGCTATATTCGAAAAACATATCCAAATCTTTTTTGAAGCTCCCAGCCTCCAGCGGCATTATACGATTCAACCCAGCAATAACCGGTATAGAATGTTGCCGGGCATACTTGGGCATGGCCATAAGCTGGGCAGATATGAATTCACTGACTTCGCCGGCAGCAAGTGCAGACCAGTTTTGAAAGCAAATAATTAAAACCAGTCCATCGCTATCATGTGAATCGAATAGAGAGTGTAGGGGCTGGGTAGGATCAATGATGTCAGGGACTAAATCCCATTGTTGGAAAATGGCCTTATTACTCTTCTTATCATATCGCCCTGAAGCCTGTAATACATAAATAGCGTGCATTAAATTACGATAGCGAGGATATTGCTGCTCAAGATTAAGGTCTATCTTTCTCATTAATGAGGCATAGATGCATGGCGAATTAAATAACGGTCGTGCTTTTTCAGGGTATGCAGGAACATCTTCGAATTCGCCCAATAGCGACTCCATCCCATTTTCTTCAGGAGAAAATAAAACATTTCCTACTACCGCAAGCTGCCGACGGCTCCACTGCTGCCATTCAGCTTTAGTCCGTTCTCTCTCGGCTTCCCAACTTATTCTGGCATTTGAAGATTGTTCATAGCGATTAAACACTACGCCAAATATACATAGCCACAGTAAAAAAGCAGAAAGTACACCACTGAGCAAAATGGCATCATAATTCGTGGTTTTAAATACCCACATACTGGTTATAAACCCAAACGTTTGTATAACTAGCAACACAACTATCCACAGCCAAATTTTTGGCTTGGGAAAGGAATATTTCTCTGGAATATCAGGTATAGGCCAGGCCATATTATAAATTATTCCATTTTTATTTTGAATAAGAGTCTTGTATAGAAGGTATAAATCGTGCGCGGCACGGACAAGAACTAAAGCTTTCAAGTGAACCGGCTAGCATCACCCCCTCATCAAACATGTCCCCCACACCCGCTAATATTTTAAATGTACCGGTAAATCGACCGCATGAAACCATGTCCCCAGCTCTGGCAGTAGGTTTACCCCCCCATAAAAAACGGGGGGCACCCGTTAAAATTTTTCCGCCACAGGTGGTGCTATCACCAACTATTAGAAAATATCCTACGCTCATTGTATTTCCTTACTTAATGAGTATTAATTACACAGCATGGTTCTGGGTTGATAATCACCACTGCAGATCATCATCCTATATGCGTGGAAACGTACACTGAGAACTATAAAGATTGAATCAACTATTTGTAGCGTAAGGAATTTACCAGCCGGTCCCAGATTTCAACCATTTGTGCTTCGCTGTAACGTGTTTTCAAGCTCTCGTTGCCTATCCCCATGGTTAGCCATGGTTTGTCAGGTATGGCATCGGCTTCATGCGCATATAGATCGAAATCATAAGTCGGGAACATTACATTTTCCCTCGCCTCAGAGTTGGTGATGGTTTGCGTTCCGCCAGACAACCATGCCTGTGAGGAAATACCGTCTGGTGAGAGTTTGTATTTTTTTATTGTGTGTTGGTTGACTGAACGAAGGAATTTATCAATTTCATCACTGCGATTGAAGAGAGTATAATTTGAACCTGTATAAGTATTATTTGTATATACACCAAAAACAAACTCATCAGTTATGAAGCTAAATGTTACTTTTTCTTTGTGTGGCATTCCATCATCCCGGATAAATCCGTTCGGAATGCACACACCTTTTTCTTTTGGGATTTCTTCATCCTGTCTGCCACTCAAACGCGAGATCAACGATTGCAGTGCGGCGAGCTTGGCTGGTTTGGTGTTTGTCTGTTCTTCTGTAGTAGTTTTAAGATACTCAGATTTTCTACCCCTGTATTTTGGCGCCGAAAAATCACGAATGTTTGTCGTAATAATAAATGCCACCTTATTCACATAGACATGAGCTTCCAATCTTCGGTACAAATCATCAGAACCGGGTCTGTTACTATCAAATATTACCCCCTTACCTTCAGGAAGCAGGATCCTTTCTTTTATAAAAGGGGCATTTTTCGGATCGTTTCCGGGTTTATTAATTGTTTCACGTAACTCCTGCTCCCTGAGCTTTATCCGCTGCTGAAACGCAGGCGGATACATCCATTTACTGCTGATTTTAAAATCATCAATAAAGATCATATCGCGCAACTGATTGTTAAACGACTGCGGGACGTCAATTACATAGCGCCCGATGCACTGCGGTTTAGTCTCTGCAAACAGAGTATTGATCACGGCACTCTTCTTCATCGGTGACGTGACGGCTATAGCCGGGAAAATAAACATGATGCAGGCCAGCGATAGCGCTACTCTGTAATAGAGAATTTTCATGATAAGCATCCTTGCACTGCTTTTAACAGTGGCTCCCAGGCAAAACCGGAGAGCCATAAGTAACTCAAGTGGTTATCTGAAGCGCAGTGAATTGACCAGTCGATCCCAGACTTCAATCATCTGTGCTTCGCTGTACCGCGTTTTAAGGTACTCGCTGCTGAGGCCAATATTAAGGTTAGGTTTTTCGGGCGTGGCGTCCCGTTCATTAGCATACAGATCAAAGTCGTAGAAGGTGATTTTATCATCCTCTTTCGTCTGCTCATTTCTGAGGGTTTGTTTACCACCAAACAACCACATTTCAGTTGGGATACTATTAATGGTTCGCGCTTCTTTTTTAATGCTGTACTCATTGGAGGTTTTCAGCGCTTCGTTTATTTGCGCACTGCGATTAAACAGGGTGTCATCTGACCCCTGTATCGTATTGTCCATTTCAGCGCCAAAGTTGAAATCCTCATTCCCATAATGGAAAGTAACTCGCTCAGTATGCGGAGCGCCATCATCCCGGATAAATCCGTTCGGAATACACACACCTTTTTCCTCCGGGATTACTTCATCCTGTCTGCCACTCAAGCGCGAGATCAACGATTGCAGTGCGGCGAGCTTGGCTGGTTTGGTGTTTGCATCAGCTTCAGTAAAGCCCCTGGCTAAATAACCGGCTTTCTTTTCCTTATTTTTTTCACCAGAGAAATCCCGAAACTCCGCGGTGATCACAAAGGCCACGTTATTTACATAGACATGGGCCTCAAGCTGTCGATAAATATCAGGGGTATCTGATTCATTATGATCGAAAATAACACCTTTCCCTTCTGGAAGCAGAATTTTTTCCTTTATATACGGAGCGTCTTCCGGTTCATTTTCGGGCCTATTAATCGCTTCCCGTAACTCCTGCTCCCTGAGCTTTATCCGCTGATGAAAGGCGGGTGGGTAAATCCATTTGCTGCTGATTTTAAAATCATCGATGAAGATCATATCGCGCAGCTGATTATCAAATGATACAGGGACATCAATCACATAGCGCCCGATGCACTGCGGTTTAGTTTTTGCAAACAGGGTATTGATCACGGCACTCTCCTTCTGCGTGACGGGTGGCATTGTGGCGGCGGCCATGGCCGGGCTAGCAAAAAGCATACTGGTGGCAACCAGCAAAAACAGGGTTAGTTTGTGGAATGATTTCATGGGACCGGGACCTCCTGAACCATTTTAACAATCGCCCGCAGGGTAAATTTCAGGGCTGGTTTGTTTGGAATATCGTTCAGGCTGTTTACGTTATAGGCGCCCTGATGGTCAACATTGGTTGCCAGCACGCTTTTGATGCTGCGGCTTTGGCGTATGGCGTTGAGGGATTCCACCGGGACCGTTCCATCACCCGGCGTATTGGACGAGCCGAGACGGTAGACTTGAGCGCCGTGAGGCGGTAGAGGGACTTCCCGGTAGTTATTGGGCAGTTTTAAGTCATTATCACCTGTTTTTTTCAGATAAACCTGGGTGATTCTGTTCCAGCTGAGCGTACCGTCAGAGCCTATTTTATGACCATAAAACGCATAAGTATTGGGATGATATTTATTGTCTAATTTTTCAATAAATCGCTGTACCGCTTTACTAATAAGATCGCTGTATGCATTCCAGTTGCGTTTAATTTCCGCAGCATCCTTATCGATGATGTCGGCCTCATACAGGCGGCACCACAGGGTTTCATTCAGGTAGATCTCACTGAACGGATCCCGCCTTTTGGGTAGTTTTATATCTGTACCATCTTCGTTGCCTCCTTCCACCGTCAGCCAGGGCGCCCCACCGAGATATTTGGCGGAGGGCAACAGCTGCAGAGGTGCCGGGGCGCGGGCCAGTACCGGCATCAGCTCCTGCGCCGTATTGCCCAGCACGGCACCCGCCATTCCCTCCTGTTTTGCCCCGACCTTCATGCGGCGATATGCCGCGGGGGAACCGATGTCCGGAATAACGCCGTGCACTATCCCCAGGATTTTATCCTGCGCCCCTGAAATCTGCGACGCATAGCGCGCCACCAGCCCCCCCATGGAGTGGGTGACGATAATAACTTTCTCCTGCCCGGCGGGAAACGCCATGCCGTGACAGTGCTGGTGAGTATAGAGGTCAATCACCTCTTCAATGTAATCTACCAGGCCTTCGGCCGAGGTTTTATTATCCTGCAGCCAGTTGTAGCCATAGACGTGCAGCGGAAACAGAAAATTCCTGAAGTGGTCAAGCTCCTGCTGCGTCATCACCGATTCATCGGCGATTTTCGTCGCTTTATCTTCCGACAGGCGCGCCCCAACCAGCTGGCTTAAGATCCCACCCTTTCCCCCGACGCGCGCTGCGTAATTCACCATGTCCCGCTGCCAGTCATCCAGCAATGCGCCCTGAAAGACGCTTAAAAACTTTCCATAGCTGAAGGATAAGACCCCGCCCCAGCCGCGCTCCCGCCGGGTTGGAAACAGGTTTCCGTCATCAGAAAATGGAGAATAGATGTTTTGATTAATATCGCCACGGTTATCCACCTTTGTGGTATCCGGGCTTAACAGCTTTCTTCTGCGGTTACCATCTTGTCCTGCCCACTTGAAATATACGCCAACCTCACTGTCGCCACGCCAGATAGGTTGTTCTCTTTTTGAAGAACCATCTGACATCAAATTAGTCCCCATCACCCCGGGGAGAAAAATAACCGGAATAACCCTGATGGGTGGCTGCAGCAACACCACCTGAGCGTCCAGTGATTTCTTCTGGTTTTGAATCCCCTTCCATTTAACCAGACCGTTATGCTCCCACTCAGGCAATATGCAGGTTGATGGCTGACCGTCACCGGCACCCGCAGTTTTTTCTTCCGCCATTCGTTCCGTCCTTTTCGTTCAGATGCTGACTTTATCGTTACGCCGGCTGGCGCCTTCCCTTAGCTTTTTTTTGGCAGGGTCGCGCTGAGAGAATCAATACTGACGCTGTTCTGCGTATCCACCGCCCCCGATGCCGAGGTTGGCAGGGCAGACTGGCTGCCGTCTGCATTTTTCAAACTTAACTGCTGCCTCGCCACGGGAGAGCGGTCAGAAAGGCGCAAAACCGTTGGCGTTACCGCAAAATCACTGGTACTCCATTGCTGGGCCGCCACGTTGAAGCTTTGCCCAGCAAACTTTTGCCACACCGTCGCACGCTCAACGATGTTGTCTGGCGCACCACACTCTATTGATCCGTCCGCGATGCGAATATATCCGCCACCGCTGGTTAAGATAATTTCCTGCTTCGCACTGATAAGCAGTTTTCCTTCGCTGCTGGAGATACGGATATCCTTAAGGGCATCCAGCGTCATCTCATCACTCTGAGCCTGGATTTCCACTTTTCCCCGGCTGGCAAAGAGTTTCATCCCCATCTTGTTTGCAAACAGACTGATGGCTTCACCCGCCGCCAGGGTGAAGTTTTTCACTACGCTAAAGTCGGTGTTTTTGCCGCTGGTGCTGATAATATTTTCACCCGCCGCAAGCTGCAGGCTGGCCGGGGTAGCCTGGGCAATACCCGCCGGCGCGCTCAGTAATAATGCCGACTTTTTCAGCTCGGTCAGACTCTCTGCCAGCAGGTCTTTTTGTGACTGAATATCTGCCAGTTCGGCCTTGGCCTCTTCTACCGCACTGCTTAGCGCCTGCGCCTGCGACAGCGCCTGCTGTAACTGGCTCAGTGCTGCCTGCATCTCCAGCTGCTGGCCCTGCGCCCTTTGCTGGCCATCTGCCGTTATCAGTAGCCCCTTTTCTGCACGGATGCTGCCCCAGCTGTCGCTGCGCAGCTCAAACCCTTCGCCGCGCTTCTGCTTCTCGCTGTCGACCAGGTGACCGAGATTCAGCTGACTTTTGCCGCCGTATTCGGTGCTGAGCTTGATATGCTCCTGGCCCGCCGTGTCGTCGAGGCGCAATTTGTTGTTCTTCGGCGTGCGCAGCACATTGCGTTTGTAATTGCGGATGGTGACGTGGTCGCCATGCGCCGAGTCGTGTAGCACCCCGGCAATATATGGCCGGTCCGGGTTGCCGTGCTCGAAGGCGATGGCCACTTCAGTACCCGCCAGCAGCGGCAGGTGCAGGCCATATGTGTCGCCCGCATAGGGACGCGCCTGACGAACCCACAGGCTTTCAAAGCCTGTTTCCCAGCCCGCACGGTCAAACAGCATGTTGACGCGGTAGCGACCGTCGCGGTCGATATGGCCGTATTGATCGTTGACGGTGGTACTGGTGACGCGCGCCGGGAGCGTACCCGCCATCACGGGATGCGGCTGCGACACCGGGCGGAAGCCGTAGCGATTGTTCAGCGGAATACCGTCAAAGGCGGTTTCAAAGCTGCGGTCGCGCCGCGCAGTGCTGACGATGGCGGTGACCAGCACCCCGCTGCGGAACACCTCGCTGACCTCCTCCTCCCCGCTGACCTTCAGCTCGCAGCCAGGGGCCAGCGCCGGACAAGTGGTGACTGCCGCCACCCGCGTCTGGCCGTTCAGGTAGCGCTCGTGACGCAGGCGGGCATAGAAAGCCCCACTCTCCGGAGTCGGGTTATGGCTGTAACCATCGCCCGGCGCAAGGTAGTTGTCCGCCCAGCGATAGGACTCACCGTAGGTGGTGTCGTCACCGCCAGTCACATCGACCTGCACGTTCATATCTACGCTGGCGTTGCGGTAGTTGTAATCGCGCCCGCTGACGCTTTTTTCCACCACCGTAAAGCGGCTGGCAAGATCCCACACCGAATCGACAGCCGCATCGTGCATGCCGGAAGGTGGAACGGCAGGCAGCGTCAGCCCTTTAACATGGCCCTGCTGACCGTCATAGAACTCAACCACGTCGATCTGCAGGCGCGTGTCGGTGGTGAAGCGGAACCAGATGCCTACCTCACCCAGCAATCGGGTGATAAACGCCAGATCGTCCTCGCCGTACTGCATTACCTGCTCGCGGCGCGGGTACTCGTTGCTCAGCGTGAAGACAAAGTCCTGACCGCGCATCCCGTGGCGCTCACGCAGGATTTTCTCGACTATCTGCGGCACCGACAGGTCCTGATAGATGGCGTTCTGACGGCTGCGCGACAGTAGCGCCAGCCGCGGTTGCAGGGTGACGGTATAGTGGGTCTGATCGGCGCTGGTACTGAGGCGCTCAAAGCCGATCACCACTCCCTGCACCACGCGCACCGGCTGCTGCACCCTGATGCCCCAGCCCTGATCAACCGGAGCCTGCAGGGTCAGCGAGGCCGGTTTCATTAGCATTGCCTCGCGCGTGATGGCGTGATCGGCGCTGGTGAACTCCACGCGCCATCTGAACGGCTCGCTCAGACGTTCTTCACCCCTGAAGGCCAGCACGTCGGGTTGAGACGTGCTGTTGCGGACCGCCAGCAGGTGGTGGCTGTGGCTATAAAAAGAGACCGGATTTATGCTCATTCTTCACCTTCCTTTTTTGTATCGAACGCCAGAACAATCCCTTCTTCATCATCCCAGTCCAGCGTCAGGTGCTGCGGCTTCTGTTTCACGGCCATGTGCTGCAACAGCTGCTGGCTCAGCACCGGCAGGACCTGCTGATTCAGCAGGCTGTCGATATTGCGCGCGCCGGTGTCCGGCAGCAGGCAGGCGGCGGTCAGGGCCGCTGACAGGCCGTCGCCGAGGGTGGTTTTCAGGCCATAGTGGCGCGCCAGCCGCTGGCTGATCTGGTCGAGCTTCATGCCGACGATGGTGCGCATCGCCTCTGCCCCCAGCGGCCGGTAGATAACGGTCTGGAAGCGGGCCAGCAGCGCGGGCTGGAAGTGGTCGCGCAGCGTCGGGCGCAGCAGCTCCTGCAAATCCCCTTCCGTGGCCTGCGGGTTTTCCGCCAGCAGCTGCATAATCGCGTCGCTGCCGAGGTTTGAGGTCATCAGGATAACCGTGTTGCGAAAGTCGATTTCGCGCCCTTCGCCGTCGCGCATAAAGCCCCGGTCAAACACCTGGTAGAACAGGTTCAGCACGTCGCGGTGCGCCTTCTCCACCTCATCCAGCAGCACCACGCTGTAAGGCCGCTTACGCACCGCTTCGGTCAGGATGCCGCCCTGGCCGTAACCGACGTAGCCCGGAGGCGAACCCTTCAGCTGCGAGACGGTGTGCGGCTCCTGGTACTCGGAGAGATTGAGGGTGATCAGCGACCTTTCGCCGCCGTACAGCACGTCGGCCAGCGCCAGCGCGCTCCCGGTTTTGCCGGTGCCGCTCGGCCCGACCAGCAGGAACACGCCCTGCGGACCGTTTTCGGCGGTCAGCCCGGTTTTGGCGGCGCGCAGCCGTTGCGCGATGGCGTTCAGCGGCACGTCCTGCCCGACCACGCGCCTGCCGATTTCCGCTTCCAGGCCGAGCAGGCCGGTCTGCTCGTCCTTCATCAGTGCGGAGAGCGGCACGCCGGTCCAGTCGGCAATCACGTTGGCAACGGTGCGGGTATCCACGTCCACCTGAATCAGCGCGTCCTGCTGCTGCTGGGCTTCCAGCTGCTGCTGAAGCGCGGCAATCTCCGCCTGCGGCCGTTGTTCCTGGCGGCCGGCCATCAGCTGCTGCGCCAGCGCCTGCTGCGCGGCGAAATGCGCTTCCTGCTGCCCGCGCTGCGCTTCCAGTCCGGCGCGGGTGGCGGCGATGGCGCGCAGGCGTTCGTCATGCTGCGCGCTGCCGGCGGCGATATCGTCCGTCAGCGCCTGCGCTTCCAGAGCCAGCGCGGTCAGCCGCGCGTTCAGCAGGGTGATGGCCTCCGGCACGGTGTCGAGGCTCATGCGCACCCGCGCGGCGGCGGTATCCAGCAGGTCCACCGCCTTGTCCGGCAGTTGGCGGCCCGTCAGGTAGCGTCGCGACAGGCTGACCGCCGCTTTCACCGCGGCATCGGTGATATGCACGCCGTGGTGCTGCGCGTAGCGCGACTTCAGGCCGCGCAGCATCAGGCAGGCGGTTTCGTCGTCCGGCTCGTCGACTTTTATCATCTGGAAGCGGCGCTCCAGCGCGGCATCCTTCTCGAAATACTGCTTGTACTCGCTCCAGGTGGTGGCGGCGATGGTGCGCAGCTCGCCGCGCGCCAGCGCCGGCTTCAGCAGGTTGGCGGCGTCGGCGCCGCCCGCCTGGTTGCCCGCGCCGATAATGGTGTGCGCCTCGTCGATAAACAGCAGCACCGGCGCCGGCGACCGCTGCACGGCCTCAATCACATTCTTCAGCCGCTGCTCAAACTCGCCCTTCACCCCCGCGCCGGCCTGCAGCAGGCCAAGGTCGAGGGTACGCACGCTGACGGTTTTCAGGCTGTCGGGCACGTTGCCCTCGCTGATACGCAGCGCCAGCCCTTCCACCAGCGCGGTTTTGCCGACGCCGGGTTCGCCGACCAGAATCGGGTTGTTCTTGCGGCGGCGCGAGAGGATGTCGACCATCTGGCGGATTTCCGTGTCGCGGCCAAAGACCGGGTCGATGCTTCCCGCCAGCGCTTTGGCGGTGACGTCGAGGGTGAATTTGTCGAGCGCGGCCTGCAGCGCCTCGCTCAGCGCATCGCCGGCCGGGCTGCCGCCATCCTTTTTAGCCGGAGCATCCGCATCGCCCAGCGTTGAAGGCGACGGGCTCAGGCTCTCCTGCTGCTGCACTTCCGGGCGCTCGTCGGACTGCGCGTCCAGCAGCGGGCGCAGGCGATCCAGCTGGGCGCGCGTGAGGCTCAGCAGCGGCCACAGGCCTTCGCAGCTGACCAGCGACGGCTTATCCGTCAGCGCCGCCAGCAGGTGATGGCTGCGGATGTGGGCGTCGTCATCTTCCAGCGAGGCAATCAGCCAGGCCTGCTTAATCAGCGCCAGCAGGGGGCCGGCGAGCTGCGGGCGGGTGCGGACCGAGCGCGGCACGTTATCCAGCCAGCCCAGCAGCGCCTGCCAGATGCCGTCCATATCCCACTCGTAGCGCCGGGCCAGCACGGTGATGTCGCCCTCGCCCTGCTCCAGCAGCTTAAGCAGCAGGTGCTCAGTGCAGACCTCACTGTGGGCGCGGGTCTGGCACAGCGAAGCGGCCGCTTCCAGCGCGCGGGCGCAGAACGGGTTTAAACGACGTAAAAGAACGGCTGACTGGTTTTCCATGTTTTCACTCTCTGAGTAGGATGGCGGCACGCTACCGCCCATAGCCATTTCCTGAAGCAGGAACCAAGGCCCATAAGGTCACACTTGCGGATAAAATTATTTCTGGTCAGCGCGTTCGCAGAACGGAAATAACTGAAAAAGCAGGCGGCGAACCGCCTGCAGATAAACCATTACCCTAAATAATTCGTGGCGCAGGAAGGCGGCAAGTGAGCAGGTCCCCGGGAGCAGAGATAACTCTGTGACCCGGGCCGGCAAACGTAGCCAACGCACCTGCGGCGCGAAGAATGACGGGTAATTAAGCGGTGGTGCGTTCGTTCCATGAATCGGAATGAATGATGTTGCCGTCTTTGTAGGTCCAGGTGATTTTTTCGTAGCGCAGTTCAATGCGCTCCAGGTGGTTGTGCTTCTCTTTCGACGCATCCTTGATGTCGTGCATCAGCGGCGCGACTTTCACCAGCTTGACGTTCTCAAGCCGGGTGTTGAAATACTCCACTTCCTGACCGGCATCGTTGATGCGGTACCACTTGAACTCGGCGGATTTCAGGGTCTGACCGGTGGTGACCGCCTTGTAGAGGTACGGGCTGGATGAGTCGATTTCCTTGGTGAACAGGAACGGCGTGTGCACGCGGGTCCCGGTCAGCTTGCCGGTGTTGTTGTCGGTCGGGATGTACAGGTTGTGTTCCTGCGCCACCACTTCGATGCTGCCTTCACGGTCTTTCACGTCCACGGAGCCTTTGATGTCCGCACCGCCGTCGTCTTTCAGCCACAGATAGACTGGAATTGCCATGTGTTACTCCTTATCAGAACTTACTGTTGTGTCATCATCCTGTGATGACGTTCGGGTTGCTGCTGCCTGGCAGGCGTCTGCCTGCGGCACCAGACTGATTTCGACCCGGCGGTTCAACGCGCGACCGGCCGGGGTATCGTTGGTGGCTATCGGGCGTGAAGCCCCGAAGCCCTGTACTGCAAAGCAGGTTGGCGATACGTCGCTGGTCGACAGCATCCAGTCGCGCAACGCGTCGGCGCGCGTCAGCGACAGTTGCTGATTGGCCAGCACGTTGCCCGTGCTGTCGGTATGTCCGGCGACGACAATCAGCCAGCCCGGGCGGGCTTTGATATCGACCAGTGCCGTGACCAGCATTTTCAGCGAACCGGGTTTAAGCACCGCCTTGCCCGTGTCAAAGAGCGACAGGCTGTCCAGGCGCACGATTTTAGGGGTGTCCTTCGCCACCGACGGGGCCGGTGGCGGAATATAAGAGCGGATAGCATCCAGAAGCGGCAGACGCAACTGTCCTCCCTGATACAGGCCGAAGCCGAGCCGCATCGGAGCGCCGTTACGGGCATGCTCATCCAGTTCAGCAACCTCCCGCTGCAACACATTGACCGCCGCCACTTTCTCGACGTAATCGTTCATGGCAATACGCTCATAGTGAGCAATATCAAAGGTGACGCGCTGCAGCAGTCGATGGTTATTCCAGGCGCTGCAGCAGAATGCAACGATGCCCCCTAACACCAACGTCCACAGCGCAGCACGGCATGCCCGCTGCCGCGGGGTCAGACCACGACCTTCTGGCAAAAGCCGCATGACAAACTCAGGCAGCATTGATGACTGCGTCAGGTCCTCATCCTCGGTCGGTAGCCAGCCTGCCACTTGTACCAGCCCGGTTTGCTGTTGCAGCCAGCGCGTCCAAAGGGACGTTTTCAGTGCCGTGCAAAATGAACTGCTTACCCCCCAGACGACACATACGGGGTAAATCGATGGCATATCCGGATTGCTGTCGGCTAAAACCGCGATAACCTCCTGTCGGAACCACTCGGTCAGGCTGTTCATCAGCACTTGCTGCTGCAGAGCCATGCTGCCGCCAGCGGCCAGCCAGCGGTCAGACGGGGAACGAGCTGAAATGTTGGGCCACATGCTGACGGGTTCTCCCACCAGCCTTGTCTGCCAGAGGCACTCACTGACCAGCGCACTGCCCACATGCGCATTGAGGACCAGCGGCAGTGAATAGCCGCTTTCACGCCGCAGTTGGCCAACCTGCCAGCGCAGTGCCAGCAGACGGCTGGAGAGTACTTCGTGATCCTGCTGCTGCTGTGGACAGATGCTGACCATCACCGACAGCTGTCGGCCCCACTCCGGGCGCAGCGAGAGTAGCTGACGCGCTACCACGTCAAGCGCCTGATTCTCTGCCACCCTTACCCAGCAACCGTGCGGCACGGTTAGTACCGCAGCTCCTTCCGGCCAGGCCTGGGGGCTGTCGCCGCAAACCAGCACCACCGGTTGACGATAAGCAGCATCCGGCAGGTCATCCGAGCTGAATACCGTTCCCTTCAAAGCCACACGGCGGGAAGCCACCATCACGACAATCAGCAGCGCCAGCCCGGCAGTCAGCAACAGCACGGCAACCCAGTGAGGAAGTGGCAGGAGCAGCACCGCGATCAGCAGGACAATCCACACCGCCAACGTGCGTTGTAGTGCAGGACTCATTTAACCGCTCCCGGCAGCAGCGAACAAACCAGGCTACTCAACCAGTGGTTCAGGGCCCACCAGACTGCGACCAGTAACAGCACGGAAAAGCCAATGCGCAATGGCCAACTGGATAACCAGCCGCTGGAGCTAAATCCTGCTTTGCTTTCGGCAAGTACTGCCTGCGCCAGGGGTCCGGTGAATGGCGGAACCTGCGCATTGAGCGCCTGTACCAGCTTTTCGCGTTCCGGGTCGTTCAGGGAGCGGTAGCCACCGAGGAAACCCAGCAACATCACCCGCTGGAAGCAGGTAATAACAACCCCTTCCGGAGCCGGCTCGCGCAGCACTTCGCGCATGCGGTCGCAGAGCAAGTCACCGGCATCAACCGTGCCGAGGAAATGCCCCTGCAGAGGCAAGTGAAGCCATTGGACGTAAGCGTCATCCTGTGCGCCGCGCCCTTTGACCACTTCATCGATCAGCGAGCATTGGGCATAGAGAACATCCTTACTCTGTTGTGTATCGTAGCCCGCGTCTTTTAGCGCCTGCTGGACCTTCTCTACTTCTGAGACGCAGCGCTGCCATAATAGCTGGCCTTCTCCCTCCTTAATCTTAGGGCCATGGCGCAGACTGATGACCTGCAACCAGCTGTTTTGCAGCAGCGCGTCAATATCACACTCGTTTCTATGGCTCATGTTCTCAGTACCGCAAACAGTTCAAGTTGAGGTTCACCGAGCATGCCCGGCACGTAAAACATGCAGCTGCCGGTTTCCAACATTTCGCGCGCTGCCGGGTGCGACAGGTCGAGGGCAAAATACTGGTTTTCCAGACGGAGAGGGATCGCGGCGGGTACGTGGCGTAATGGCTTTAGCGGGATCCCCTGCTGTGATGAATTGACCAGTCCGGTCACATAATCCGGGCTGCCAACTTTGCACTGTCGGGGAAACTGTTCCTGTAGCTGTGCCACCGGGAGCGGAGATCGAACCGAAAGGTAGAAATCGGCATCCTCACGAAGGCGCGGCTCCAACAGACGGGCAAGCCATTGATGCAGACGTTTATCATGCTCCAGCCCAATCGACACCACGCGCGACGGCAGGCTGGCTTCCAGAAGATCGCTTAGCAGATTGAACAACGGTGGGAAAACGCCGTTAAGATCTGAGTGTTGATAAACGGGAATAGCACTGATTTGATGCTCCAACGAGAAGGTCAGCAGGCTTCCAGCCAGACGGGCAAGCTCTGGGTAAAGACGTTCAGGCGCACTCTGCGTAAAACGCAGGAACTGACCCAGCACTGGCTCCGCACTATTGAGCGCATTCAACAGCCAGAACAACGACACATCGGCTACGGCGAAATCGGCCATACGTTCGTTGCTTTCACGTCGCATCGCCATCAACCGATTGAGGCGCGCACGCAACTGCGTCATCAGCTGTTCAAGCTGGGTTAGCAGCCAATGGTTGCTTTGCATGCTAAGTAGCGGCGGAAGATAAGTCTCGTCCTGCGTCCAGCAGCCCTGACTGTCCTGATTCAGACGTGCTACAGGGCAGACCAGATAATCCCCGTTGTTCTGATGTCCAAAACGCAGCGTCAGCTCAGGTTTTATCACCGCAATCTGTCGCGTATCGTCACCAAACTGATTGCGGATATCCCGCCAGCGCTGCCGATAACGCACCGGACGCTCGGCAACGTCGTCAGGCTGCAGGCAGTTGCCGCCGTTCGCCCTCAGCAGAGGCAGTGCCAGCACCACGATCACCTCATGCCCTTCCGGCATCGCTACCGGCGGCAGATCGTCAACGTTATTGGTGTCGATCAGCGTGCCGTCCTGAAAGCGCACGTGCAGATGCCGTGCCTGCAAACGTCCCAATTTAAGGGCGTCTGCTTCGAATTCGGCACGGATCACACCCCAGGGATGATTCAGCCCCATCTGTGCGATACATTCCGCGGACCAGGCCGCATACGCGGCCTGCTGCTGGAAATGCTGTGGCGAGACCATCACGCCCCGACCCCACAGCGGTTGTTCCGTTTTCATCCAGCCTCCGCCTTACGCTTTCGCCTTCGGCATCTGGGAAACTAGAGACAGGTTGACGTCCATGCCTTCCACCTGGAAATGTGGGATGGCGAACAGCCTGACGCGGAAGAAGCCCGGGTTGTCTTCGATATCTTCGACAATCACTTTGGCATCGCGCAGCGGGTGGGAGGCCTGCAACTCGTCGCCCGGATCGGTCATTTCCGTGACCAGCCCGCGCACCCAGGTGTTCAGCTCCAGCTCCAGCAGGCGGCGATCCTTGGTGGTGCCGATGTTTTCGCGCTGAATCAGCTTCAGATAGTGTGCAATGCGCGACAGCAGGAAGATGTATGGCAGGCGCGAGTTGATGCGGCTGTTGGCGGTGGCGTCTGCGGTGTCGTACAGCGCCGGTTTCTGCGTCGAGTTGGCGGAGAAGAAGCACGAGTAGTCGCGGTTTTTGTAATACGACAGCGGGATAAAGCCGAGGTTAGCGAACTCAAACTCGCGGGTTTCCGGGATCATCACCTCAGACGGGATTTTCACCTGATTGCCGGTGCCGAGGTCGTACAGATGGATCGGCAGATCCTGGACGGCGCCACCGGCCTGCGGACCGCGGATCTGCACGCACCAGCCGTTGTTGATAAAGCTTTTCACCATGTTGGCGGCAAAGGCGAACGAGGCATTGGTCCACAGGTATTTGTCGTGGTCCGGGCCTTTCACCTCTTCAACGTAGTTAAAGCTGCGCACCGGCACGGTGTCCGGGCCGTACGGCAGGCGGCCGAGCACGCGCGGCATCACCAGGCCGATATAGCGCGCGTCGTCGGTTTCGCGGAACGCCTTCCACTTGATGTATTCGGCGCGGTCGAAGTAGTTGCCGATATCTTTGATTGCCGCCACGTCTTCCATATTGTCCTTCAGGAAGAACTGCGGGCCGGCGGAGCCGATAAAGGGCATATGCGCGGAAGCCGCGACTTTAGAGATATTGCGCAGCAGCGCCACGTCCTGCGCCGAGGCGTCGAACTCGTAGGAGGAGATCAGTGCGCCAATCGGCTCGCCGCCGGGAGTGTCGTATTCGGCAATATAGGTGTGTGCGTACAGCCCGCTCTGGATGATTTCCGGCGCGTCTTCAAAGTCCTGCAGCAGGTCGGCTTTCGACAGGTCCAGCACGTCGATCTTCACGTTCTGACGGAAGTCGGTTTTATCGACCAGCGACTTCAGGCCGCGCCACAGGGATTCCACCTGCTGGAACGCGTCATGGTGCATTACCGCATCGAGCTGACGGCTGATCTGCCCGTCCAGCCGGGCGATATGGTGGTCCAGCAGGGTCTTGTCGAGCTTTTCAACCGTTGACCCTGACTGATTCAGGCACTCAACCAGCACCTTCATCGCCGCGGTGACGCGTTCGTTGACGCTGGCATCGGACATCGCCTGGTTGTCCTGCCAGATATTCAGGTCGCTGAGGTGCGTGACCGGGCTGAGATTGATTTTTTCAAACAGTGAGGCATAAACGCCGCCCGCAACGGGGCGATCCAGCACGGTGGTGGTGCCGGCAGAGGCGGTTTCATTGTGAACTGACATCAGCATTCTCTCTATATCATTCCGTGAAGGGGGATCAGGCTTTTTCAGGCGCCAGCGCAGACAGTTCGCCACGCAATTCGTCACTCAGCGCCGGGTTTTTCAGGATGGTTTCCAGCTCCTTGCGGAAGGTGACGTTATCCAGCAGGTTGGCTTTGAGATCGCGCAGCAGGTTGCGCATCGCCAGCATGGCGTTGAGTTGCGGGATCTGGCGGGCAACCTGCTCCGGCGTGAAGTCGTTCATATCGCGGAAGGTCAGCCTGACGTTCTCTTCGCTGCCGTCGCCGGCGAGGGTATTTTCTACCGAGATGTTGAGTGCCGGGGAGAACTCCGCCAGCACGCTGTCGAAGTTGTTTTTATTGACGTTGATCTTTTCACGCTCAGAAAGCACCCGCTGCTCCTGACCGTTGCTGAAATCGCCGGTCACCAGCAGCTTCAGCGGCAGCTCCATCTTTTTCTGGGCGTTACCGGTATGAACATCCAGCTTGATATTTACTCGCGCTTTTGGAATTTCGTTCTGATAAGAGTTGCTCATATTTCTTCCTGTAAAAATGGGCGCGGAAAGCAGGCGTTACGCACACTTTCCCTGTGTGTACCGGCGCGACTATATAGCAGTCAGTTTAAGATGAGCAATATGAAATATTCGATATTTATCATCGATTTATCTAGTACTTTTCTTATAGTTTTCGTTAAGCTCATGATTAAAAAACGCATTAATAATAATATTCGTCCGAAAAATAAACAAATGCGTCCCTTTTCCACCGCAGGAGTAAAGGTTAATTCCGATGCGATATCATTACATTTGGTTAACTGTTCAGACTTATGATTGTCAGGGCGGATGATTATCATGGTGGTCGCATTGCCTGAAGACAGCGGGATGACGGGTTGCGGTAACACGCGCAGGAGGTGAAATCGAAATTTAGTCTTACTTAACATATAATTAACATCATTCCGCTAAAAAACTCCGCTATCAGACTTGATCGCTGACCGCAAATGATAATACTGTATTTATATACAGTAATTTTGCGAGTCACCATCATGAACCTTCTCCAGATTGCCGAAGTGCGGAAAAGCCTGCATTTGCCCCTTTTTCTTTCCCGCGTGCCTTGCGGTACGCCCTTTGCGGCCGGAGATGATGTCGGGCAGCGTCTTGATCTCAATAACCTGCTGATCCAGCGTCCAGACTCGACCTACTTTATTAAGGTCAGCGGCGAGTCAATGAAGGATGCCGGGATCAACGATGGCGATTTACTGGTGGTGGATAACTCGTTGACGGCGGGCCATGGCGATATCGTGGTCGCCGCTATCGACGGTGAGTTCACCGTAAAAAAATTGCAGCTGCGGCCCACGGTGCAGCTGATCGCGATGAACGCGCGCTGGGCACCGATTGTGTTGTCCGGGGAAGATAAGCTGGAGATTTTTGGCGTGGTGACCTTCACCATAAAAGCGATGGAATAACACAGAGGCAGGTATGACTGAGTTGATTAAATATGATGTTACGGGTGAGGTACTGGCTTCTCATGCGGCCAGCTTTCCCTCTCCTGCACGCCACGAAATCAAATTTCTGTTCAGTAAATTGCAGGATTTGGTGCCGACCAATCACGACTGCTACCTGACCTCCTGCAACGGCACGCTGTGCATTATTGACCGTTACCGTCCCGCCATTGCCGGCAGCCGCGTGCTGGTCGAGCTGGATGGCAGCTGCAACTGGGCACGGGTCAGGCAAAATCCGCCACAGCTGGTCACCGATGACGGCGAGATCATTGAAGGTGAGCAGCTGGATGACGCGACGGTGATTGGCGTGGCCATTCGTGAAGTGGTTTCCACTTATCTGGCACCGCGTCCCTGCCTGTAAATTCAGCGGTATGGGTAAAAAGCAGCCGCACAGAAATCACAGTTTTTCGCCGATGTGCTCTGTAGTATGGAACCTTCAGGCCCAATCAGGCTGCCGCCTTAGCGCGGCCGCTGCTGGACAGGTTACATTCAGGAGCAGTTCAGATGGTGAAGGATTCAGGCGTCATTACCCGACTGGAGCAGGTATTGGGTAAAGAGCAGGTGCTGACCAGCGAGGACAGCAAAGCGTATTACACCAAAGGCTTTCGCGTCGGCGGGGGCAACGCGCTGGCGGTGGCCATACCGCAAACGCTGATGCAGCTTTGGCAGGTGCTGCAGGCCTGCGTCGCCTGCGACACCATCATTCTGATGCAGGCGGCCAATACCGGCGTGACCGGCGGTTCAACACCGGATGGCGCAGACTATGACCGCGAGGTGGTGATTGTCAGCACCCGCAGGCTGAAAGGGGTGCAGGTAATCGACCAGGCCCGCCAGGTCCTTGCCTTCCCCGGCAGTACGCTGACCGAACTGGAAAAGGCGCTGCTGCCTCACGGTAAAGAGCCGCACTCGGTGATCGGTTCATCCTGTATTGGCGCGTCGGTTATCGGCGGCGTCTGCAATAATTCTGGCGGCTCGCTGATCCGCCGTGGTCCTGCCTTCACTGAAAAATCGCTGTTCGCGCGCATCAATGCGGATGGCTCACTGCAACTGGTTAATCATCTGGGTATTGAACTGGGCAGCACGCCAGAAGAGATGATTGCTAACCTGGAGTCGCAGCAGTTCACCACCGGCACGGCGCCAGACTGGGAAGGTAAAATCTGGGCCGATGATTACGCCGCGATCCTGCGTAATGTCGATGCCGACACGCCAACCCGCTACAACGGCAACGTACAGTACCTGCATGACAGTTCCGGCAGTGCCGGCAAGATCGCGGTCTTCGCGGTGCGCCTGTCGACGTTCGATGCCAGCGACCGCACCCGCACCTTTTATATCGGCACCAATGATGAAACCGAGCTGGTTGCCCTGCGCCGTTATCTGCTGGAAGGGCTGTCGGAATTGCCGCTGCAGGCGGAATATATCCACCGCGATGCCTTTGACCTGACCGTGCGCTACGCCAAACATATGTACTGGGCGATCAACCGCTTCGGTCCTGAAGCCCTGCCGCAGCTGATGGCTAACAAGGCGAAATGGGATATACGGGTAAAAAACCTGAAGGTCCTTCCTGCTAACTTTGTCGATAAAGTGCTGCAGTTTGCCAACAATGTGACGCCAAAAGGGGTTGCCCCACGCATTCTCGATTACCGCGAGCGTTTTGAGCACCATCTGATGATCAAAGCGGAAGCCCGCCATGCGGATGAGTTGCAGCGGCTGCTGGACACCTTCTTCTCCGATCGGTCGGGTCAGTATTTTGCCTGCGACGCGCGCGAAGAGCGGGATGCTTTCCTGGTGCGTTTCGGCGTCGGCGGCTGCACCATCTCTTATTGCGACTATAAAGGAATTAATACCGACCAGCGGCTGATCGCCTTTGACGTGGCGTTACGTCGGAACGATACGGAATGGCGAATTAAATTACCGCAGGCGTTGCAGGATCAGGTGCTGGAAGACTCGTGCTGTGGGCACTTCTTCTGCTTTGTGAATCATCAGGACTATATTTTGAAACCCGGCGTGGATGCGCTGGCGTTTAAACATGATGTGCTGGAATACCTCGATCGGCGTGGCGCGAAATATCCGGCGGAGCATAACGTCGGCCATCTTTATCATGCGTCCTGTGAACATGAGTCGCATATGCGTCAGCTCGATCCGACCAACAGCTGTAATCCGGGGATTGGCAAAACCAGTAAGAAGAAGTTCTGGCAGTAGCGCAGGCAGGGAATTTGCGCAGGAGGACGATAAGCAGTGCGGAAAGCAGGCCTTCCGCACTGAAAAAGCTTATTTCGCGTAAGCTTCGGTAGAAATAGTCAGCTTCACGTCATCGCTGACGGCTGGCACATATTTATCCAGCTTGAAATCAGAGCGCTTGAAGGTAGTGGTGGCGTCAAAGCCAACCGCCTGCTTCTTCACCATCGGATGCATACCCTGCTTGTTCAGCACCGCGTGAAGGATCACCGGCTTGGTAATATCTTTGATGGTCAGGTCGCCGTAAACGTCCATTTTATTTTTCCCTTTGCTGACCACTTTGGTGCTTTTGAAAGTCGCGGTTGGGAATTTAGTCACGTCGAAATACTCAGCACCTTTAAATTCGGTGGTCAGCGCATCAACGTGAGTATTAATGGTGTCGACCGGAATGGAAACGTCCACTTTTGATTTCGCCACGTTGCTATTATCAAAATCAATATTACCGGTGATGCCAGATAAATCAGCAGTAGGATGCGAAAAACCAAAGTGCGTCCAGGAGACGACGACCGAGGTGTGGCCGGAATCCATCGCATAGCTTTCAACCGCAGCCGCAGAGAACTGAGAATATAACGCGGCGGTAATGAATAACGGGACGGACATTTTTTTGATTAAGGACATCAATCTAGCCTTTATTTTCGCGAAGTGTACCGCTGATAGTGCAAGATTAATCTCTCTGCCGATAGTGAAGATATTTGACCGGGTCTGTCAAAAAGATTAGCCGACACGCGAAATTACTTTCCCGCCAGTGATTCTATTTCCGCTTTAGTTTGTAATAACGCGCGCAATAAACTTTCCAGCCGTTCGTCGAAACGGAGGGTGGGCACCGCCACCGACAGCGCATAACGTTCATTGCCGGGCAGTGCTAACACCACCGCCAGCGCACTGACGCCCAGCGCATGCTCCTCGCGATCGATGGCCATGCCCTTATGCCGGACACTGCCGATATCCGCCAGCAAGGCTTCCCGCCCTACCCGCGTATTGACCGTGCGCTGCTCCAGCGGCTGCGAAAGCAAAGCCTGTAGTTGATCGTCAGGCAGCGCGGCCAGCAGCGCTTTTCCCGGCGCGGTGGCATTGACCGGGAAGGCGGTGCCCACCGGCGACACTACGCGAAGCTCCTGATCCGACACGCATTGCTCTACCAAAATGGCATGCAGCCCGCGAAACACCACCAGATCCACCGTTTCCCGCGTTCGACGCGCCAGCGCTTCCACCGCCGGTCTGGCGAGCGCCACAATATCGGTATGCGCAGCCGCCGCCAGTCGGGCCAACGCCGGGCCCAGCGTCACGCCTTCCGCCGTTTGCATCACAAACTGCTGCGCTTCCAGCGAGGCCACCAGCCGGTAAACCGTGGTGCGGGGCAATCCGCATTGACGCGCAAGCTGGGTCAGACTCAGCCCGGAAGGGCAACTCTCCAGCACTTTCAGTACCGCCGCCGCCCGGGCAATAACCCCAGACTCACCTTCTGCTTTCACCGTCGATCCTCCTGCGGCCATTGACATTGACGCACGCTCCCACGACACTTATACCACTATACGGACACACTGTCCACTATTCGGACGGTGCGGACGTTTTTATTATGGAGAAGACCATGAAGCAGATTTCTACCGCCGGGGTGTTTACGCTGCTGGCTATCGCCTGTCTGACCATTATGGTCGGTTGTGTGATTGTCCCAGGATTGCCTTCCGTTGCCGCCCATTTGGGCATTAGCGGGCAGGCGAGCTGGCTGATCACCCTGCCCTCGTTGGGCGTGGTGATGTTTGGGCCGATTGCCGCCAAAATCATTGAAAGTAAAGGGCTGTATCGCTCGCTGATGGTGGGTCTGCTCAGCTACGGCGCGTTAGGCACCGCCGGGGCGTTCCTGGCGCATCCGGCGGTGCTGTTTGCCGACCGTTTTCTGTTAGGCGGCGCAACGGCGCTGGTGATGTCAGCCGGAACCGGGCTGCTTTCCAGCTTCTTTAGCGGCGAACAGCGGCTGAAGATGATTGCGCGTCAGGGCATGTCGATTGAGCTGGGTGGGGTGATTTTCCTGTTCTTTGGCGGGCTGCTGGCCACGGCAGGCTGGCGCTGGCCATTCAGTCTGTATCTGTTTGCCTGGCTGTTTTTACTGATGCTGCTGATCTTTGTGCCCCGCCCGGATGAAAGCCGTTATCAGTCGGTTCTGGAAGAGGCCGACGCGCCAGCGACCTCCCGACTGATCCCGGTTTATCTTGCCGCCTTCTTTTCGATGGTGTGCTTTTTCACCGCGGTGATCGTGCTGCCTCTCCAGCTGCATGGTCTGGGCTATAACGAAGCGCAAACGGGTTATTACCTGGCATTTATTTCGCTGATGGCGGTGGTTGCCGCCTGGCTGATGCCGCGCGCGGTCAAAGGGCTTGGAGAGTTTACGACGCTGTATCTGGCGTTTCTGGCCTATGCTGCCGCGCATCTGCTGCTGGCATTTTCTTCCGATCCCGGTGGCTTGATCGCCGCAGGCATTCTGATGGGATGCGGATTTGGTCTGTCGGTGCCGCTGGTCAATCATCTGGTGGTTGAGCACAGTCCGGTCAGTCGCCGGGGACAAAATCTGGCTTACCTGTCGATGGCGATTTTTTCCGGGCAGTTCTGCTCTTCTTTTATGGAGCTGATGCCTGGCAATCGCAGTGGGATTTTCTGTGGCGCGGCGGGTATCGCGTTGATGGTGGTGCCGGTGTTGTGGCGATTCCATGCCAGCCAGCATAAAGAAGCACGGGAGAGTCAGACTCTCCCGTAATCATCAGCCTTTAGTCACGAACGCTTTGACCACATCCTGCCATGGGGTGGTCGGGTGTCCGGTCAGTTTGCTCAGGGTGTGGCTGTCATCAAACAGACCGCCTTTCGCCGCTGCGGCATCAGAATCCGCCAGCATCTCTGCCAGCCAGTCCGGCAGGCCTGCGCCCTTCAGCGCGGCGGAGAAATCGGCCTGTGGCATATCGATATACTGGATCTCTTTGCCGCTCTGGCGGGCAATCTCCGCAGTGAATTCCGCCAGGGTGTAAGCGGTATCGCCAGACAGCTCATAAATCTGACCCGCAGCCTCATTGCCAGCCAGCACCGCAGCAGCGGCTTCGGCATAATCCTTGCGGCTGGCGGAGGCAATCTTGCCTTCGGCTGCTGCGCCAATAAATGCGCCGTGCGTGATGGCCGGCGCAATGCTGGCGGCATAGTTTTCGGTATACCAGCCGTTACGCAAGATGGCGTAAGGCACGCCAGAGGCGATCAACGCCTGCTCGGTGGCCCGGTGTTCCGTTGCCAGTCCCAGCGGGCTGGTGTCCGCATGCAGCAAGCTGGTGTAGGCCAGCAGAGACACGCCCGCCTCTTTCGCCGCGGCGATCACCGCTTTATGCTGCGCCTCACGCGCGCCGACTTCGCTGGACGAGATCAGCAGCACTTTTTCCACGCCACTGAAGGCACTGGCCAGGGTTTCGGGTTTGGCATAGTCGGCCTTGCGCAGCTGCACGCCCAACGCCGCCAGATCCGCCGCCTTTTCTGGCGAACGCACGGCGGCAATAATTTCCGCGGCAGGCACTTTCTTCAGTAAAGCATCAATCACTAAGCGGCCCAGTTGGCCCGTCGCACCGGTAACAGCAATCATGATCATCTCCTGTGGATTTTAATAAGGTGTGGCGGCCGCTGCCGCCGAAATC
Source organism: Erwinia billingiae Eb661 (assembly GCF_000196615.1). NCBI lineage: Bacteria > Pseudomonadati > Pseudomonadota > Gammaproteobacteria > Enterobacterales > Erwiniaceae > Erwinia > Erwinia billingiae. The sequence goes on along the minus strand of NC_014306.1, from coordinate 474,736 downwards.
GCTTTCACCCAACCAGCCTATGCCATACACTAATCAAAAGTAAGTACTTACAGGAATGTTAGTGTGAAAAAAAATCAAGATGTGGCCTGTGACTCGCTCAGCGAAAAGTTTCGCCGGGGTGAACTGTTCGATGCCAACTGCCCCTCACGCGACGTGCTGAAACGGCTAACCAGCCGCTGGAGCCTGCTGATCCTCGTCGCCTTGCAGGATGACACGCTGCGCTTTAGCGAACTGAGAAGAAAAATCGGCGGCATCAGTGAACGCATGCTGTCGCAAACGTTACGATTTATGGAAGAGGATGGCTTTGTAGAGCGTATAGCCTATGACGTTATTCCGCCACACGTTGAGTACCGCCTTTCGCCCAGCGGACATGAAGTGCGGGGCCAGGTGATCGGGCTGGCAGACTGGATTGAGATGAACCTGCAACAGATTATGGATCATCGCCGCCAGTATGCCGGCGACGTTGAAAAAGCGTAACGCGTCCCCCGCCAGACCGCGCAGGGGACGCCTCGCCGTTAACGGCGTTTTCTTTTGCTTACCAGGCGATACAACGCAAACAGCACCAGCAGCGCAACCCCGCCGCCAACCGCCATCAACACGTTGACGTACCGCACGATAAACGGCGCATCGCCACCGGCACGCAGGGTTTTCACCTGCTCAGCCGTCACCTGCGAGTCGATATTGGCAAAGTGGCTGCGAACGTAGTTGGTGACGGACGCAATTTGCGCATTGTCCAACTGCTGACCGAAGGCCGGCATGCCGACATCGCTGTCACTGCTTTTACGGTGGATCCCGTCGACGATGGTCATCACCAGGTTGCTGGCCGTCTGACCCGAGACCGCGCTGTTGTGGGTCAGTGACGGATAGAAGTTATCCTTCGTGCCCTCGCCTGCGCGACCGTGACAGCTGGCACAGGCGCCACTGTAAAGCTCCGCGCCATCGGTGCTGCGGCTGTCGGCCAGCGACGCCTGATCGCCCTGCCCGCCGATCACCTGATTAATATCGGTCGCTTTCACCGGCTGGGTTGCCGCAGGTGCGGACGGTGTGGCGATCGCCGGGACCTGTTTCATCCATGCTGCAATCGCCTGCAGATCGTCATCGTTCATATGCTGGAAGCTGTGTTCCACCGCTTCGCCCATCGGCCCGGCGGCCTGCGCTTTGCCGGCAAGATGCCCGGTTTTCAGGTAGGTGACGATATCATCCTGACTCCAGTCGCCAATGCCACTTTTGTCCGGGGTGATGTTCGGCGCATACCAGCTTCCCAGCGGGCTGCCCGCCAGCACCTGGTCGCCTTTTTCGGCCATCATCATATTGCGCGGCGTATGGCAGGTGCTGCAGTGCGCCAGCACATCCACCAGATACTTACCGCGATTCAATTGATCGGACGCGCCCGCCTGTTTTTCAAACGGTTTATCGTTGCGATACAGCAGGTTCCAGCCCCACATAATCTGGCGAACGTTGAACGGGAAGCTCAGGTCAGTTTTCGCTTCCGCCGGAATATCCGCCGGCTTCACCCCTTTCATAAAGTAGGTGTAAAGCGCGTGAATATCCTCGTCGCTCATCGCGCCGTAAGCCGTGTAAGGCATCGCCGGATAGAGGTTACTGCCATCGGCTGCGACGCCTTTGCGCACCGCATCCGCAAACTGCTGCTCGCTGTAGTTGCCAATGCCGTACTGCTTTGATGGCGTGATATTACTGGCAATAATCCGCCCCATCGGCGAGTCGATGGCATAGCCACCGGCAAAGGGCGCACCGTCTTCTTTGGTCTGACGGTGACAGGCACCGCAGTCAGCGGCCACGGCGGTGTATTCACCGCGTTTAATTAATGCCGATTCATCGGCCGCGCTGTCCGCCAGCGCGGCGGCAGAGGCCAGCAGGCCGCCCACCAGCACGGCGCTTTTCAGCAGAGAATAAGATCCAGACAGTTTCATGATCAGATCTCCCGCTCAATAATTTCGGCCAGACGAATACTCAGCGCGACGCCGGTCAGCGTGGGGTTAATCACCCCGGAAGCCGGGATAACGCCGGTTGTCGCCAGGAACAGGTTGCTGTGATCCCAGCTCCGGCACTCGTGATTCACCACCGAATCTTTCGCATTGTCACCCATGATCACCGTGCCCATCAGGTGGTCACGGTTCTGCCAGCCGGTATTGTCTTCTATCACTTCACCGCCCATCAGGCTGACGAACTTTTTGTAGTCGGCATCCACCACCTTCTTGCCGGCCTTCACATAGTCATCCACCTCGTAATTCACCGTCAGCATCGGAATGCCGAGCGCATCTTTACGGGTGGTACTTGGACGCACGGTATTGGTCGCGTGCGGCAGGATTTCGAACACCGTTGAAATATCGACCCAGCGCGCGGCCTGATGGCGGATCTGTTTATCCAGCTCGCTGCCAATCACACCCTGGCCGATCAGACGCTGTGCCACCGCCATATTCGGCACGTTGTTGGACACGGCATGCTTGATCGCCGCGTGATTTTTACGGAAATCCCCGTCGCGGTAGTTAAAAATCCCGCCCTGCTGAACCGCACCACGGCCAGGCCACATCGGTTCGTCAGCGAGGAATTGCAGGCCCATCCCGGTGTGGTCCATCAGGTTACGGCCGACCTGATCGGAACTGTTGGCCACATCAGAAATCAGCAGCAGTTTTGGCGTTTCCAGGCCATGCGCGGCAACGATAAAGTATTTGGCGGTCAGTCGGGTATCCACCCCTTTGGAGCTGCGCACGTGCACCGCGACAATCTTGCCGTCGCTGCCTTTTTCCAGCTTCCACGCGGTGGAATCGGTCATCAGCTTCGCACCGGCATCTTCCGCGTGCTGCGCGTGCTTATCGCCGCTGTACATCGAGCCGATAGGGCAGACCGGCATACAGTTGTTGTTGCCGCTGCAGGCCGGACGACCGTCGTAAGGACGCGTCGCACGGGCGTTTGGCTCATGGATAAAGTGATAGCCTGACGGGCTGAGGCGCGCTTTCAGGCGCTGGAACAGATAGGTTTCGCCTTCTGGCTCCATCGGATAGGGTTTGGATCGCGGTGGGAATGCGCCGCCAGCCTGACCGCTCTGATCGTCGGTATCGCTGCCGCAGACGCCCAGCGCCTCTTCGGCTTTCTGGTAAAAAGGTTCCAGCTCGCTGTACTCCATCGGCCAGTCGCGGCCAACGCCATACAGGGTTTTCAGCTTCATATCGTTCGGCAGATAGCGCCAGCAGGCGGATGCCCAGTGCCAGGTGGTGCCGCCGACTAACTTCAACATTCCCGGGCGGAAATCAAAAGAGCCGACGTTTTCAATGTACTGCTCGTCGTAGGAGTGATGGGCCCAGGGCTCGTTGGGATACGGCGAGTTGTAGTTGCCTTTTTTGGAAGAGTTACGGAAATTCTCGACGATTTTCCATCGCGGGATCTTCTCACCGGCTTCAAGAATAATCACGGATTTACCCGCGCGGGCGAGCGTCGTCGCGGCATTACTGCCCAACGCGCCGGACCCGACGACAATCACGTCGGCATCAAATTGCTTGTCCATGGTGTGCTCACATAAATTGGGAAAAATTAGTCGTTTTTCAGGGTCGCTGGCGGCTGTGTCCAGTAATTGGTATGGCCCCGGGAATAGGTCGGGATCACCGTGGCATCGAGCGTCGGTGCGTACATCAAGGCGTCGGTGTAGGTGACAAAGCGGGTGTTATCCACCGCCCGCAGGCTTACTGGCGTGCCGGTAAAGCCCAGATACCATGCCGAGACGATTTTCTTTGCCGTCGCACCGGTATTGGCATCGGCCATAATGGCGTGGCCATTAAGCGCATCTGCCGAAGTGATCCCTGCCGCGTTCAGCGCCGCCGCGAGCTTTTGCAGCTTCTGCGGAAACTGGCTATCCTCTTCGGTCAGCCCGTTCAACGCCCGCTGCGCGACCAGTGAGCTGAGCGACGCTTTACCGGTCAGCAGCTGCGAAATGGCCAGAAACTGTGCGCTGTCGGAGCTGGACGCAGGCGTGGCAGCCCACGAGAGCGCGGGGCGAAGCACGGCAAACCCCAGCAGGGCCGCACCGGAAGTCATAAATTGTCTGCGCGATAACATCGTGATCATCCTTGTTGATAAAGTGTGATCCATTTCACGTTATAACCCCACACTTGTAAATGCTTTGTAAACCAAGGGAATTATTAAGCAGCGCTGATAACAAACCCAATACATAAAACTCACCAGCTGAATCCATTAAGCTAACAATGGCGGATTCACCCGGCCCTCGAAGGAGACAGAAATGACCCAGCCAAAAATTGGCGTAGGCGTACTGATTGTGCGGGAAGGCAGGCTGTTACTGGGCCGACGCAGGGGAAGCCATGGTGCAGACAGCTGGTCAGCGCCCGGCGGACACCTGGAATTTGGCGAAACGCCAGAGGCGTGTGCGCGCCGGGAAGTGCTGGAAGAGACGGGTTTGGTGGTGGGAAAACTGGCTAAGGTCGCGTTCACTAACGACTTTTTTATCGCCGAGAAGAAACACTACGTTACGCTTTTTATGCTGACGGAAGACGTTCGCGGCACGCCGCAGCGCTGTGAACCTGACAAGTGTGCCGGATGGGAATGGTTTTCCGCCGATGAATTGCCGCAGCCGCTGTTCGCCCCACTGGAAACACTGCTTCAGGAAGGCGGCCTGTTGCCTTTACTGACGGGCCGCTGATGCCCCGGCATCGTCAGAGGCATCGGGCCAGTCGCTCATACAGACCGCTGAGGCGCTTATTCCAGCGTCACCAGCCGCCCTTCTTTGGCGCTCAGTAACGCCGCATCCAGCACTTCCAGGGTCATAATCGCCTGCTCGGGCGTGACAGGAGGTGCGGTCCCTTCCCGCACGGCCCTGGCGAAAGCTTCGTAATAGGCGTGATAGCAGCCCTGAGCGGACGGCACGCGTTCTTCACCCGCCGCCGTGCGCAGCGTTCCCCACAGCGCCTGCTCTTCATAACCCCAACCTTGCAGATCGTCGGCCGGCCGCTTTCCGGCAAAGATGGCGTTGGCCTGCACGTCCGTGCCGTTGGAGACGTAACTGCCCTGGTCGCCATAGGCACGGATATCGCGCGCGGCCAGGTGATTCAGCTTGCTGGATGAGATATGCGAATGCACGCCGCTGGTGTGCGTCAGGGTGATGACAAAGCTGGCATCGGTCTGGCCTTCCGGGCGGTCAACCCTATCCGTCTGTGCCAGCACCGATTTCACCGGCCCAAGCAGCCACACCGCCTGATCGACCAGGTGGCTACCCATATCACGCAGCAGGCCGCCGGTTTCGCCGCCTTCCAGGGTATGGGGATCGTCAAGATCCATGCGGTTATGCAGCCGCCACAGCTTGCCGACGCGCTGCTGTTCCAGCACATCCCGCAGCGTCAGGATATCTGCGTCAAAGCGGCGATTATGATAAATGCCCAACACCACGCCTTTCGCTTTCGCGGCGGCGGCCAGTTCGCGTCCGGTGGCGGCATCCGGCGCAAACGGCTTATCGGCAATCACCGCCACGCCCGCCTCAATCGCTTCCAGCACCAGTTCACGGCGGGTTTGCGGGGGGGTGGTGATGGTGACGATATCCACGCCCGCGTCCAGCATCGCGGTCAGGCTTGGATAGATCGGGACATCCGGAAAATCCGCCTTCACGCGGGCAATGGTGGCCGGTGCTCTGGCGACGATCCCCACCAGCTCCACGCCTTTTGCCGCGGTAATAAACGGTGCATGAAAGTTCTGACCGCCAGTGCCGTATCCCACTAGTCCAATTCGCATTCGTGGCTCCTGTTGGATGTTGATCACAATTTAGCTTTTAACTTTAGTCAGTTAACCACAAACCAGCCAATCGGCCCGGCGAATATCTGGTGAGCAAGACCAACTGGCAGTAGAGTAAGAAATCCTGATAGCTGATGACGATGAGCGTGTGATGACCCAGCTGGCCCCGATTATCAATTTGTCCTCCCATCCGATTATGGATGCCGAATACCTTGCCAGTTGCAAAGCGTCGCTGGACGACAGCGGTGCGCTGGTCCTGCGAAATTTTCTGACTGCCGACGCGCTGGATGCCATACGCCAGGAGGGTGAAGCGCAGCAGCATCTGGCGTTTTATACCGCCAGCAAGCACAACGTTTATTTGAAAGTGCCGGATGACGCCTATGCGGCCGATCATCCGCGCAACCATCAGATTGTCTCGTCCAAAGGCTGCATCACGGATGATCAGGTGCCCGAGCACTCCCCTTTGCGCATGCTGTATAACGCCGAGGCATTTAAAGCGTTTCTGTGCAGCGTGCTGGGGGAGCAGCAGCTATATCCCTATGCGGATTCCCTTTCCTCTATCAATCTGCACTATGCCCACACCGGCCAGGAACTGGGCTGGCACTTCGATAACTCGTCGTTTGCCATCACCCTGCTGATCCAGAAACCGCAGGGCGGCGGCGTGTTTGAGTACGTTAGCAATCTGCGCAATGCTGAAGCGGGCGAGATGAATTTCGAGGGTGTGGAAAAGGTGCTGCACCAGCAGCAGCCGGTCGAGAAGCTGGCGATTAATCCCGGCGACCTGGTGCTGTTCCGCGGCCGCAATGCGCTGCACCGCGTCACGCCAACCGAAGGCGATACCAGCCGGATGTTGGTGGTGCTGGCCTACAATGCCCAGCCCGATATTGCCCTGTCCGAAACCGCCCGCATGACCTTTTACGGCCGCCTTTAAACGTCGGAACAGTCCGGCGCGATGCATATCGCCACGCGCCTGACTGCCCTTCTGCTGTCTTTCTGCACCGATCTTGCGCCCCAATTCAACGCACGCCTGAAACGCCGGCCAGCTGAACTATTCAAAATCAATAGCTTATTTTTGGCACTCATTTTGCAATCTCATTAAGTGGAACACAATCCCATTTTATGAGACCTCGCCATGTCCATTCTGGAAACTACCGCCAGCATTCTTAAATTGATGGTATCGCTGCAAAGCGGAATCCGTATCAATGACGTGATCAGCCATCTCGGCATGCCCAAGAGCACGGCCTCCCGAGTGATGAATCAGCTGGAATCTTATGGCTATGTCGAAAAAGACGAAGCAAGAGGCCTGTTCCTGCCCGGTCCGCTGATCCTGTCCGCTTCACATCTGGTGAATCGCGCCGCGCCGCTCAGTGAACTCGTCGATAACGCGTTGCGATCGTTATGCGAACAGACGGGATACACCGGCTATATCTCGATGCTGGATAACCAGGAAATCCTGGTGCTCAGAGTCATTCACGGTCGCCAGACGCTGCCAGTGGTGACCTGGCCGGGTTCACGATCCCCGGCCTGGGGCACTTCAACCGGTAGAGCCCTGCTGGCCCGTCTCAGCGAACCCCAGCTGCAGGCCTTCTTAACCAGTCCTCAGGTCCAGACCCAGCTGATCGGCACCGATCACAGCATTGAAAAATTGACCGCGGCGATTGCCGTTGCCCGCGACGCCGGTTTTGCCACTGCGGTGAATGAGTCGGTGGCCGAGACGGCGTCGGTCAGTTGCGCCATTGGCGATCCCACCACCCATGAAGCGGTGGCGTTTTGCCTGTCCTTCCCCCAAACGCTGGCCCAGCCAGAAGAGCTGCAGCGTATTGCCACCTTGCTGAAAGAGACCGCCTTGCTTATCGCCCAGAAAACAGGTGACCGGCTGGTGAGCCACCAGCCTTAACAATTTTGCCAATACCAGGAGATTCACCGTGAGTCAGAAACCACGTTCAAACTCATCCCACGATGAGGTCCATCCCCGCACTTTCGCGCCAGCAACACTGCTGCTGCTGCTGGCACTCAGCGTGTTTGGCGCGATCATCGGGGTTCAGTTACTGACCACCCTCGGCGTCACGCCAAATACCGCCATTATTGGCGCGATGGTGGCGATGGTGATCGCCCGTATTCCGCTGCAATGTTTTGCGCGGTTTCGCTCGATCCATATTCAAAACCTGGCACAGAGCGCGACCTCAGCGGCGACCTTTGGCGCGGCCAACTCGCTGCTGCTGCCGGTTGCCATCCCGTGGCTGTTTGGCCGTCAGGATATGGTAATGCCGATGTTTTTCGGCGTCGCGCTGGCGATGTTGCTCGACGGCTATCTGCTGTACCGTCTGTTTAACACCCGCATTTTCCCGGCAGAGGGCGCATGGCCACCGGGCGTGGCGGCCGCCGAATCGATCAAAGCGGGCGATCAGGGCGGCAAGCACGCGGCCCTGCTCGGCGTGGGTATCGCGATGGGTGCGGTGGGTTCCTGGTTCAAATTCCCGATGGCCGCACTGGGAACGGCGTTTATTGGCAACGTCTGGGCGCTGGGCATGCTCGGCGTTGGCTTCCTGTTACGCGGCTATTCGCTGCCGATGTTCAATATTGATATCAACAAACTCTATATCCCGCACGGCATGATGGCCGGTGCAGGCATCGTGGCGTTATTCCAAATCGTCAAGCTGGTGCGCAGCGGTAAGCATGACGTTCAACCGCAGAACGCCGCAGCGGGCGTATTGCCAGAAACACAAAACGCGCAGATCGGTAAAACGCTGCGATTGGGTGCGCTGGGGTTTGCGGTCATTTCGGTATTGATTGCGCTGAGCAGCGGCCTGTATCTGCACCTTTCGTTGCCATGGCTACTGGCCTTTATGCTGTATTCCGCCTTTGCCGCGTTCCTGCATCAGATGATTGTTGGTCTGGCAGCCATGCATTCCGGCTGGTTCCCGGCGTTTGCCGTGGCGCTGATCACCCTGCTCGTCGGCATTCTGATTGGCTTCCCGCCTGAAGCGCTGGCCATGCTGTGCGGCTTTTCGGCTGCCACCGGTCCGGCTTTTGCCGATATGGGCTATGACCTTAAAGCGGGCTGGATCCTGCGCGGTAAAGGCGAATTTACCGCGTTCGAACTGGCGGGCCGCCGTCAACAATTGCTGGCCGCAATGCTGGCCTTCGTGGTTGCCATCCCGGTGGTGCTGTTTATTTACAAAGGCTACTTCTCGCAAGGGCTGATCCCGCCAGTCGCCAAAGTGTATGTGGCGGCCATTAATGCCGGGGTCTCGATGGAGATCGCCAAATCCCTGCTGATCTGGGCCATTCCTGGCGCATTGATCCAGTTGGTGGGCGGCCCAGGCCGTCAGATGGGCGTATTACTGGCAACCGGCCTGTTAATCAATAACCCGATGGCGGGATGGGCAGTACTGATCGGCATCCTGATCCGTACCGTATGGCTGCGGATGGGCGGCGAGCCCGCACGTAACAAAATGGAAGTGCTGGCGGCTGGCATGATTGCCGGTGATGCGCTGTTCAGCTTCTTCACATCGGTTCTGCCTGGCGGCAAAAAATAATTCGTCTATTTAAGGGAAAAAATGAGCTTACATCAGACTTTACAGGTATTTGAATTACTGGACAGCGCCTGGGCCAGTGGTCAGAAGGTGCAGCAACTGCTGGCGGGATACGCCAATGTGGAGGTCACGGTGAAAGAGGTTCACGGCCTGAAGGGCAAAACCGATTTCATCAAAATCGTTATCCCCGGCTTTGAAGGTAAACGCCTGGGCGGCTCGGCACCCACGCTGGGCATTGTTGGCCGGCTGGGCGGCATTGGTGCCCGGCCGGGGCGCATTGGCATGGTTTCCGATGCAGATGGCGCGGTGGCAGCCGTTGCGTCGGCACTGAAGCTGGCCGAAATGCAGCGCCAGGGCGACAGCCTGCCGGGCGACGTGATTATCACCACCCATATCTGTCCGGACGCCCCCACCCGCCCACATGAGCCAGTGGACTTTATGGACTCGCCGGTCGAAACCGAAAACATGAATGAGCAGGAAGTCTCCGATGAGATGGACGCGGTGCTGTCCATTGACACCACCAAAGGCAACCGCATCATCAATCACAAAGGCTTCGCCATTTCGCCGACGGTGAAAGAAGGCTATATCCTGCGCGTGTCGGAAGACCTGCTGCGGGTGATGGAGATGACCACCGGACAGCTGCCGGTCACCTTCCCGATCACCACCCAGGACATCACGCCTTATGGCAACGGCGTTTATCATCTGAACAGCATCCTGCAGCCGTCCATCGCCACCCGCGCACCGGTGGTCGGTGTGGCGATTACCGCCGTCGGTCTGGTACCGGGTTGTGGCACCGGAGCCAGCCATGAGGTGGATATTGCGCTGGCCTGTAAATTTGCCGTTGAAGTGGCCAAAGAGTTCTCACGCGGCACCTGTCAGTTCTTTGATCAGGATGAGTATCAGCGTCTGCTGAAGCTATATGGCTCGTTGGCTCATCTGCAAAAACGTCAGCCGGAGGTTTGAGATGGCAATCACGAAAATTGGCACGCTGACCATTGGCCAGGCCCCGCGTAGTGACATCACACCGATTCTGGATAAGGCTCTGCCTGGCCACGTCAGTTGCCTGCACGCCGGGGTGCTGGACGGGCTGGACGATGCCACCATTGCCAGCCGCTTCACGGTGATCCCCGGCGAGGCAGTGCTGACCTCACGCCTGCTGGACGGTCGTGCCGTGGTGATGGGGAAAGCGGCGGTCGGCCTGGCGGTGCAGCAAAAAATCAGTGAACTGGCGGCGGCAGGCTGTCAGCTGGTGGTGCTGCTGTGCACCGGTGAATTTCATGGACTGCACGGTGATGGCGCCTGGCTGATTGAACCCGACCGGATTATGCCGCCGACGCTGAATGCGCTGGTCGGCGATCGTCAGGCGGGGATCCTGGTGCCGCTGGCCTCGCAAATTGCCAGCGAGCAACAGAAGTGGCATAACGCTACCCGTCCGCCGGTATTTGCCGTGGCGTCACCCTATACGGCGACGGAAGAGGAGGTTGCCGCCGCCGCCCGATCGCTGGCCGATCGGGGGGCTGAGATTATCCTGACCGATTGCATGGGCTACACTGGCTGGCACCAGGCAATCTGTAAACGCCGCGTCGATCTGCCGGTGATTTTATCGAATCAGCTGCTGGCGGACCTGTTGCGTAATCTGTTGTAAAAGGAGCGATGATGAAACTGCTGTTACTGAGTAATTCCACCTTACCGGGCTCCGGTTTTCTTGGCGCCGCTAAGCCGCTGATCGGCCGCGATCTGACACCCGGACAGTCGGTGGTGTTTATTCCCTTTGCGGGCGTAACCCAAAGCTGGGATGCCTATACCAACAAGGTGCGCGACGCGTTAGCCGACCTGCAGCTGGAGATTACCGGCGTGCATTCCCTTGCCGATCCGCTGGCGGCGATTGCCAGTGCCGACGCGATTATGGTCGGCGGCGGCAACACCTTTAACCTGCTGAAAGAGTGCCGCATGCGCGGGCTGCTAAAACCGATTGCGGCCGCGGTGAAGAAAGGCGCGCAATATATTGGCTGGAGTGCCGGCGCGAATCTGGCGTGCCCGACCATTCGCACCACCAACGATATGCCGATTGTCGATCCGGGTGGCTTCGACGCGTTAAATCTTTTCCCACGGCAGATCAATCCGCATTTCACCAATGCATTACCGACCGGCCATCAGGGGGAAACCCGTGAACAGCGTATCCGCGAGTTACTGGTGCTTTCCCCTGAGCTGGAGGTGATCGGCCTGCCGGAAGGTAACTGGATTGAGATGCATGACGGCGAAGCCTTTTGCCACGGGCCGCATGCCACACTGCTGTTTAAAGCCGGTGAAGATGCGGTGGCCCTCACAGCCGGACAGCGGCTCCTCTGATATCGGCTACTTGCTCAACAACGCCTTCCAGGCCCGGGCGAAGATCTGCTGGGTGCGGAAGGCGATCAGCGCCTGCCAGTCAGGATCGTAAGGATAGAAACCGTCGTAAAGATCCTGCTTGATCTGCTGCCCACGATCGCTGGCAGGATCGCCATACAGATGCAGCCAGTGATCGTCGCGAAGGCGGCGATGCATCTCTTCCCCATCCAGCGTGCCGCACTCTACCACCAGCTGCAGCAGCTGCGTCTCCGGCAGATGATCCAGCATAAATTGCGACAGATAGCCGGTCGCCGTGGCGGTGACGCCGGTTTCACTGTCGCGTCCGGCGCCGGTGATCAGCACCGTCAGCCATTCGCCAAAGATCGCCCGCGCCTGTTCGAGCGCAGGATAATCCCGTTCGGCAATCGCCATCAGCATCGGATGACCATAGGCGCCCGCGCCGGTGTGCAGATCAAAACTGATGATGCGCTTCGCCTGCGCCAGGTGGCGGGAAATGATGGTTTTCAGCGTCTGATGCGACCAGCTCGCCTGCTGGCCGCCAAAGAAAATACCGTCGGCAAACTGATACTGACCGGCTTCCACAATACGCTTAACGCCAGCCCAACCCAGCGCTTCACGTTTGGCCTGCAACAGCGCATCGGCCTGCTGATGCGCTGCGCCATCCAGATCCTTGCAGCTATAAACGGCATGCAGATCGCGATAAGCGGCGTTATCCGGTGCACCGGCCGCGAAGTCGATAAAGTTACGGTTAAGATCGGCGTTATCTTCGTTCACCCGGCGCAGGTGGGCCGTGCCCCACGGATTGATCAGATGCACCATCACCAGCGCCACACCGGCGGGCAATGTTGCAGCGTCGAGTCCGTCCAGCCAGGCAATCTGACTGTCCGATCCGTAATAGCCTTCAACACCGTGGGTGCCGGAAACGATCAGCAGCAAATTGTCAGCGGCCGGGTCGCCAATCACCGCCACATCGGTGCTTAAGGCTTCGCCCTTCGGCCCGCTCAGCGGATGTGGATAATGGGTGACGTGGCCATCCAGCCGCGCCACGGCGGCAAGAAAGCGCGCCCGCTGCGCGCTGTAATCAGGTAGGGATCGCATCAGGCTCACTTCTGAATATGATAGACGTCAAAGCTGAAGTACTTCTTCGCCAGCCGCTCGTAGGTGCCGTTTTTATGCAGTTCGGCCAGCGCCGCGTTGATCTTCTCAACCCGCGCCCGATCGTCTTTGCGCAGGCCGATCCCCACGCCTTCGCCGAAGTATTTTTTGTCATACAGGGTATCGCCGCTGATCTGGTAATCCTTGCCCTGTGGCGACTTCAGGAAGCCGGTTTCCGCTGAGGCGGCGCTGGTCAGCGTCGCATCTACCCGTCCTGACGCCAGATCGGGCCAGATCTCTTCCTGGTTAGGATACGACACCACGTTGATGCCGGTGCCCGCCCAGACGGCTTTGGCATAGGTTTCCTGGGTGGTGCCCTGCGCGACGCCCACTGACTTGCCTTTCAGCGACTCCGCATCGGGTTTCAGGCCGCTGTCCTTCTTGGTCACCAGCGCGCTTGGCGTGTTGTAAAGCATATCGGTGAAGGCAACCTGCTGGCGGCGTTTGTCGGTCATCGCCATCGCCGAGAGGATCGCATCGAATTTACGCGCCTGCAGCGCCGGAATAATGCCGTCGTAGCCGGTCTGCACCCACACGCACTTCACCTTCATCTGATGGCAAATGGCGTTGCCCATTTCAATGTCAAAGCCCTGCAGGCTGCCATCGGGCGCTTTGGACTCAAACGGCGGGAAAGTGGGATCGACGCCGAAGCGCAGCGACTCGGCAGCAAAAGCGGTTGAACTGGCGCAGGCGAGCAATACCAGCGCAGACAGGGCGATTTTTTTCATGCAGGCTCCCAAAAAAGCAAAAAGGGTTAATAAAAAAGCGGTTATCCTCTTTCATACCATGATTTATTGCGCAAAGTGGGGATTTTTTCTTCGCTGTGAACAGGCGCTGCGCAAAAAAAAGAGCCTTCATAAGAAGGCTCTGATTCAGTGACAACGCGGATTAGCGTTTGGGTGCGGCATCCGGATACATCTCCAGCAGGCGGCGCGTGACGCCGTTGGTCCAGCCGAAACCGTCCTGCAGCGGATACTCACCGCCGCCCGCCAGCACCGGCGCGCGTCCGGCCACGTTATATTTTTCGACCATCTTGTGATGACGATGGTAGGTGGCGCCGACAATCTGCAGCCAGCGGGTAGCAATCTCTTTCGCCAGCAGCTCTTCGCCGTAGTTATTCAGGCCTTTGATCGCCATCCACTGCATTGGCGCCCAGCCGTTAGGCTTGTCCCACTGCTCGCCGGTCTCTTCCACCGTTGACAGCACCCCGCCCGGCGCCAGCAGATGCGAGCGGATGGCCGCTGCGGTGTGCGTGGCCTGATCGAGGCTCGCCATACCGACAAACAGCGGCGTTACCGACGCGGCAGAAAACGCGCCTTTCTCACGGTCACGCCAGTTGTAGTCGCGATACAGACCCGCTTCGGCATCCCACAGATATCTGTCGAGGATTTCCCGGCGGCGCACCGCTTTCTGCTGGAACAGCTCGGCCGTGGCATGGTCGTTTTTACTGGCCGACAACCGCGCAATGGTGGTTTCCAGCTTATAAAGGAAGGCGTTCAGATCCACCGGCACGATGCTGGTGGTCTGGATGCTCTCCAGACGGCCAGGCTCGCTGAGCCAGCGCGATGAGAAGTCCCAGCCGGACGCCGCACCGGCACGCAGGTCGCGGTACACTTCGTTCGACGGACGCGAAGAGTTTCTCGCCGTTTCCACATCTTCAATCCACGACTCGTCGCGCGGCGTATCACGATCGTCCCAATAGCGGTTGAGCACCGAGCCATCCGACAGCATCACCACGTGGCGATAGGCTTCGTTCGGCGTCAGCGACGCTTCACCGTCCATCCAGAATTCGTATTCGCGCTTGAGGTGCTTCAGATAGCGCTGCGCTTCGTGCACGCCGTCCTTTTCGAACAGCTCGACCATCATCGCAAACACCGGCGGCTGGGAGCGGCTGAGGTAATAGGTGCGGTTGCCGTTAGGGATATGCCCGTAGGTGTCGATCATCCAGGCAAAGTTATCCGCCATATTTTTCAGCAGATCGGTGCGACCGCTGGCGGCAAAGCCCAGCATGCTGAAGTAGGAATCCCAGTAGTAGGTCTCACCAAATCGTCCGCCCGGCACCACGTAAGGCTGCGGTAACGGCAGCAGCGAAGAGAACTCCGAGTGCTTCTCCGGCTTACGGGTTAACACCGGCCACAGCGCGTCGATATGCTCGCCCATCGATTTATTGGGGTCCGAAACATAGCGGCTGTCATGGACTTTTGGCAGGTCAAAATTCTCCAGCACGAACGCCAGTAAATTAAAATCCTCGCGCTCACGCTGCATAAAATAGCGGTACAGAATTCTTTCAGGTTCAATTTTGGGCGCACAGTCGGCAAACGTTTTGCTGTCGGTAAATATCCGCGACGTTTGCACGGCTTCAAACAGCTCCTGATACCGATCGGAAGGCGTCAGGATGTCCGATGCGGGCAGACCACGAATCGACTCCGGTTGCGGTTCAACGACCGATTCCAGACCCGCCTCGTAATCGTGATAATAGGCTTCGTAGTCAGTCTGATTATTGTCAATGATTAGGTCATTTTGGTTAAAAGTGATAGAAACCTCCTGTGCCAATTGATATCGACAATGATTGCGCTGAATTTCAGAAACAAGCCCTCAGTATAGTACCCCAGTCTCACAACGCAACCCATTGAACTTATTACCGACGATGAGAAGATATTTCAAAAAATAACCGTACGCGGTTACTTAAGATTATTCTGCATATTAATTTACAGTAATTGAAAAGCGAGCATTCCATATCGCCGTTGTTCGCAAGCCCGCCAGCCCTGCACTTAAGCCAAACCGTTAAAATGATGTTTATTTATCCAGTTTTGAAATTAAATTAACTGAAAATTTACATTTATAAAAAATAATTGGTTTTACCATTTACATTATATTTAAACCGCCGAATACTGTGCGCACCAGATCGTCGCGCAGCCCTTGCCACGCCTGGTAAAAATAAGTTTATCTGATAGCAAACCAGACCTTTAAATGATTAATTAAGGAACTCTCGTGGCACCGGTAGTAAATAAATCCGCAGCGTTGCACTCGGAAAGCCTCTCTGATGAGGATGACAGTTTAGTTTCCCCCCTTGATACATCCGCTCCCATAAATAAAACCTATATTACCCGTGGAACCCGGCGTTTTACCCACGCCACGCTGGCGCTATTTTGTGCCGGGCTTTCGACGTTTGCGGTGTTGTATTGCGTTCAGCCCATTCTGCCGGTGTTCTCGCAGAGTTTTCATCTGACGCCGGCACAGAGCAGCCTGTCACTTTCCGTCACCACGGCGATGATGGCATTGGGATTGCTGGTCACCGGGCCGTTGTCGGATGCCATCGGGCGCAAATCGGTGATGTCGATTTCGCTGCTGCTGGCGGCGTTCTTCACGCTTATCTGCGCCACCATGAGCAGCTGGGAAGGCGTACTGGCGATGCGTGCGCTGACCGGCCTGGCCCTCAGCGGCGTGGCGGCGGTGGCGATGACCTGGCTGAGCGAGGAGCTGCACCCGGTGTTCCTCTCCTTCTCGATGGGGCTGTATATCAGCGGCAACTCGATTGGCGGGCTGGTCGGCCGACTGTCGACCGGGATGCTGGCGGATCACTTCTCGTGGAACGTATCGCTGTTTGTGGTCGGGCTCTTTGCGCTGGCGGCGGCCGGCCTGTTCTTCCGCCTGTTGCCGCCCTCGCAGCATTTCCGCGCCTGCTCGCTGCGGCCGCATAAGCTGCTGGTCAACTTTATGTTCCAGTGGCGCGACATGGGGCTGCCGATGCTGTTTATCGTCGGGTTTATCCTGATGGGCAGCTTTGTCACGCTGTTTAACTACGTCAGCTATCGCTTTATGGCCGCGCCGTTCTCGTTAAGCCAGACGGTGGTCGGACTGCTGTCGGTAGTGTATCTGACCGGCACCTACAGCTCGCCGCGTGCGGGAATGATGACGGTGAAATATGGCCGTGGCGTGGTGCTGATGGGTTCACTCAGCCTGATGCTGGTCGGCTTGTTAGCCACCCAGTTCACCACGCTGTTGCTGGTATTGCCGGGACTGATGCTGTTTGCCGCCGGCTTTTTTGCCGCGCATTCGGTGGCCAGCAGCTGGGTAGGACACCGCGCGCGCCGCGCCAGAGGACAGGCGTCGTCGCTGTACCTGTTCTTCTATTACCTCGGCTCCAGCGTCGCCGGTACGCTCGGTGGCGTGTTCTGGCACAACTGGGGCTGGATGGGCGTTTCCGCCTTTGTGGCGGTGATGCTGATCGGCGGCCTGTTTCTGGCTAACAACCTGCGTAAAATCCCGGTGCTGGTGAAGAAAGTTCGCTAACCGGCGGGCGGAGCTCAGGCTCCGCCCCTGCTGCTCTCCTGCCGTGACGATTTACTTCCCCCTGCCCAACCATTAAGCTAGCGCCCCTGATTATCACACCCCTTTATTCCCCGCCTGCGACCCTTTCCAGGCTGAGAATTTTCAGGAGCCGGACCGGCGATGAGCGACGTAGAAAACCTGCAGGGGATGGTGATCTTCGCCAAAGTGGTGGAGACGCTGAGCTATACCGAAGCGGCCAAACTGCTGGGATTATCCAAATCCTCGGTGAGCAAAGAGATCTCCGCGCTGGAAGTCCGGCTGGGCACCAAACTGCTGCAACGCACCACCCGTAAAATCGTGGTGACCGATGTCGGCATGACCTGGTATCACTACTGCGCGCGCATCCTCAGCGAAGTTAAAAGTGCCGGGCTCTTTATCCGCCAGTATCACGAAGAGCCGACCGGCAGCCTGCGCGTGGTGGCGCCCGTCACCTTTGGCTGTCAGTGCATCGTGCCGGTGCTCAATCAGTTTGTCGCCAATAACCTGCATGTCAGCGTCGATCTGGATCTGACCGATCGCCCGGTTAACCTGGTCGATGACAATGTCGATCTGGCGATAGTCATCCGCCGCGAGCCGCCGGAGCATGCCCACTGCACGCCGTTGATGGACATCGGCTGGGGCCTGTTTGCCGCGCCGGACTATCTGCAACGCTTCCCGCCCATCACCCAGCCAGACGATTTACCGCGCCATGACTTTATCCTGTTTCGTGGGCCGGCCCACACCATCTCGCTGCCGTTCCGTAAAGAGAAGCAAAAGCTGGATATCGAAGTGCGTAGCCGTTTTCGCGCTAATAACAGCACCGCGCTGCTGAATTCCGCCATCGCCAACAGCGGCATTGCCTATTTGCCGGAATACGTCGCGCAGGAAGCGGTGAAAGAGGGCAAGCTCAGTCGGGTGTTAGCGGAATGGGAAATGGACGTCTATCAGTCGTGGATCCTGACCAAAGCCGACAGTTTGATTTCACCGCGGGTCAGGGTATTTATCGAGGATTTGCAGCAGGCGTTACGGATAAAATAAAGGGCGGAACAGCGTCCGCCCTCAGCATGCTTAGTAGTAATTACCGTGACGGTAATCCCAGGTGGTAAAGGTGTCAGACAGCATCGACATAATTTTATCCACATCCAGACCTTTACGGATCAGGATTGGGCATGGCGTGATGTTGCGCTCGCCTTTCTGCTCTGGCACCAGTTTGCCCTGCTCATCCACCATCGCCACCATCACACCCTGCTCGTAACGGGTTTTCTCAGACTCGTTCGGCTGGATAGATTTCACGTAGTCGTTGGCTTCAATAATTAGGTCAGCCTGCGATTCGATACGCTCGCCGATCCCTTCAACCAGGCCACGGTTGCCTTTGCCTGACGGGTTAGCGGAGCTGGCGAAGGAGAATTTACCGTGGTTTTCCCACAGCTCTTTCGCCAGGTTTTCGCCAGGGGTTCCGAATTTGATCACGAAGCAGCTGGTCTGACGACGATCCATCATCAGGTCTTTGGAACCGTCTTCCGGAATGCGTGCAACTGCGTCTTCTTTCCACGGCAGGATGCAGCCCAACAGCACGTCCTGATCCCAGTGCTGCTGATACAGCGATTCAATTTCCGGGTTCAGCTGCGCCAGCTCTTTCAACTGCTCCAGAGAACCACACAGCACCACGCCCGGTTTGTTGCGGTTGCGCTGCTTGGCATCAAATTTACGCTCCAGCCCTTTGGCATCGGAGGTCATGATGATGTAGCCCACTTTGGTCGGGCAGACGATCATGCCGCCGTCAGCAGACAAAACCTTAACTGCTTCTGGCTGTAAGCCGCCGTTCCAATGGATAGTCTTATTGCTCATGGTCGCACCTGTATAACGTAGAGGGTTAAAGTGTGTCGGTCAGTATTTCAAGGTAGCACGGCTGGCTAACCCTGCACTGGCCTGTTGCAACCATCCTGACGTCAAACCGCCATTCAGGCAACAATAAAACACTTTAACACTGCATTGTTTTCCACAGGAAACAGTCGTTGCTGAAAACCGAAATCAGGAAGGGATCAGCTTTTCCGCTTTCAGCTTGTCGAACAGCGCGAAAAAGGCGTCACGCGTGGACTGATAGCCGGTGAAGCCCGCTTTACGGCTCTTGCTGATGTCGGTAAACACTTCCATCGGACGGCCCAGATCGGCATCGGTATGCCACCAGGACACCAGCTTGCTGATATCCGCTTCCTTCAGGTTGAACTGCTTCGCCAGCGCCTGCCACTCGGCGGGAGCCGCGTCCATACGGCCATCCAGCGGCTGCACGTCGTCCGGGAACGGCGCGGCCTCAATGTCGAAGTAGTGGGCGATTTCGCCCCACATCCACTTCCAGCGGAACACGTCGCCATTCACCACGTTATAGTCCTGATCCTGCGCCGACGGCGTGGTGGCGGCCCATTCGAGCTGCTGGGCGAGAATATGCGCGTCGGTCATATCGGTGACGCCTTCCCACTGCGCTTTGGATCCTGGGAAGACAAACGGCTGGCCGGTCTGCTTGCACAGGCTGGCGTAGACGGCCAGCGTCTGGCCCATATTCATCGCATTGCCCAGCGCGAAGCCGATGATGGTGTGCGGGCGATGCACGCTCCAGCTGTAGCCATATTTTTCCGCACCAGCGAACACTTCGTCTTCCTGCGCGTAATAGAAATTATCTACCGGCTGACGGCCCTGCTCTTCACGGAACGGCGTCATCGGCACTGCGCCTTTACCGTAGGCATCAAACGGGCCGAGGTAATGCTTAAGGCCGGTGACCAGCCCGACGTGGCCGCCTTTCAGGCTGTCGCCCAGCGCGTCAATCACGTTGCGAACCATGGCGCTGTTGACGCGGATGTTCTCTTTCTCGTTGGCCTGACGCGCCCAGACGCTGAAAAAGACCTTATCCACGGTGACGCCTTGCAGCGCCTTTTCTACCGAGGCTTTGTCGGTGAGATCGGCAGTCAGCGCGGTGCAACCCGCTGGCACCGCGGTGCGTCCACGGGACAGGCCGTAAACCTGCCAGCCGTCACCGGTGAGTTGTTCCGCCAGCGCGGTTCCAATGACGCCACTGACGCCGACAATAAGTGCACGTTGTTGCATAATTTTTCCTCTTGATTACTATTGCGATAAGCTTAATAGAGAATTTAAATCTTATTACAGGTATAAATTCATACTATTTGAGAATGTGAGTCATAAATCATGGCCAGCCGGGATCGTCTTAAAGATATCACCCCCTTTGTCGCCAGCGTGGAGCACGGTAGCTTTACTGCCGCCGCCGACTCGCTGCATCTGACCAGCTCGGCGATCAGTAAAAGCGTGGCACGGCTTGAAGCGCGGCTCGGCTCGCGGCTGTTTGAACGCACCACCCGCCGGCTGGCGCTGACCGATGCCGGTCAGGCCTTTTATGAAACCTGTACGCGTGTGCTGAGCGAGCTGGCGGAAGCGGAATCCGTACTGGCCGCCCAGCGCGCCATTCCGGTCGGACGACTGCGGATTGCCGTACCCAACACCTTTGGCCGGATGCAGGTGATGCCGCTAATCAACGAATTTTGCCAGCAGAACCCGGAGATGCAGATTGCCCTCTCTTTTTCCGATCGCTTTGTCGATCTGTTTGAGGAAGGCGTGGATATCGCGATACGTATTGGCGGCTCGCCAGATTTTCCGCCCTCGCTGGGCTACCGCTTTTTGGGTAATGAAAGGCTGATCTTTTGCGCTTCGCCGGACTATCTGGCGCAGCACGGCGTGCCTGATTCTTTGCAGGCGCTGACCGAAAGGCGAGCCATTGTTTACGATCGGGTAGATGGCAGCACCAGTCCGTGGCATATCCGCTCGCCAGATGGACGAACGATAACCCGAACCCTGCCTTATCGGATGGCGTTGGGGGATGGCGAAGCTCAGGTCGCCGCCGTGGTAGCCGGACTCGGCGTGGCGCAGATGGCGACCTGGCTGATGGAAAAAGAGTTAGCCAGCGGTGCGCTGGTGCGGATCCTGCCAGAGCTGGCGGTAGAAGGTCTGCCGCTGTTTATCGTCTGGCCGCGCAGAAAGCAGCTGCTGCCGAAGGTCGACGCGCTGCTTGCCACGCTGGATCGGCTGAAAATCAGTCAGTAGCGGGTTTGTTTACGTTAATGCGCCACGGCACGCCGAACTTATCGATCAGCGTACCGAAACCGGCCGCCCAGAAGGTTTCTTCCCATTCCAGCGTGACCTTACCGCCAGCGGATAGATTATCATACCAACGTTTGCCTTCGGCAGGATCGTTGCTCGACAGGCTAACGGCAAAACCGTTGTAGCTTACCGCTTCCGCGCTGTCGCTCATTTGCAGCTCGCCGTCGCCAATATGCAGCAGCGCGTGCATGATTTTATCATCCGCTGGCTGTTTAGCGCCTGGGCTGTTCTGTTTCTGTGGCTGCTGTTTTTTCTCCGCAGGCACGTCACCCCAGTTCATTTTAACCGTCAGTTCGGCTCCCGTAGCCTGCTGATAAAAAGCGATAGCCTCTTCACAGTTTCCCGAAAAATATAAATAAGGCGAAAGTTGCATAACATCTCCTTCGTTTGAGGTATGTGCTTAAGAACAAGCTCGAAGAAAGTGTAGCAGGCGACTCAAATCCGGCGCTTAATGACATGTTACTGGTTAATAACATATGCAAAGAAGACAGAGGATAAGCGGTTAATGAATACCGTATCGCGGCGCGGGAACAGTCGCCGGGAAGGAAAGAGTTTCCCAGATTATGAGCGATACAATATTCTTCAAATTGCTTCAACGAATGGACATCAACATGCTAAAAATAACGAGATAACTAAAAATAAAGCAAAAAAAAACGGCCAGTTTGCTGGCCGTTTTCGATCGTAAAGTCGCTTACTTCTCTTCCATCAACTTTTCAACGTCGGCATTGCCCTGATGCTCAGGCACCGTCTTGCGCACTTTCGCCACATCGCTGGCGCTGACCTGCTGCTTCGCGCTGTTACCCCAGCTGCTGCGGATAAAGTTCACCACGTCAGCGACCTGCTGGTCGTTCAGACGCCAGCCGAAGGCCGGCATGGTGATGCTGGAAGGCGCACCCTTCACGCCAGGCAGCGTGGCACCGCTGAGCACGATATGGATCAGCGAGGTTGGGTCTTCTGCCTGCACCACCGCGTTACCGCGCAGTTCCGGGAAGAAGCGCTTATAGCCGCTACCGTCGGTTTTATGGCAGGCAGCACAGCTGTCGACGTACACCGAGGCGCCCGGCTTGCTGTCATCGCCTTTCCACAGGGCTTTCGCCACCGCGTCATCAGACTTGAAGCCGACCTGATTCGGATCGCGCGCGCCCAGCGACTTCAGATAACGGGCAATCGCCGTGGCATCTTCCGGGCTGAGGTGCTGCAGGCTGTGCTCGACCACATCGGTCATACCACCGAATACGGCGGTCTGATCGTTACGGCCGGTACGCAGGAACTGCACCAGATCGTCTTCACTCCAGCGGCCCAGGCCGTCACGGTTATCGCCACGCAGGTTGCTGGCGGTCCAGCCATCAATCGGCGCGCTGCTGCCGGACAGATAGTCACTGCCTTCGCTGTCGTTGAGGGCTTTTTCCTGCATGGTCAGGCTGCGCGGCGTATGGCAGGCACCGCAGTGGCCGAGGCCTTCAACCAGATACTGACCGCGTGCCAGCACCGCATCCTGACCTTTGATTGGCTGGAAGGCCTTCACGTCCGGCGCAAACATGCCGCGCCAGATCGCCAGCGGCCAGCGCATCGACAGCGGCCACGGAATGTCGCTGTCCTGATTGGCCTGCGAAACCGGCTGCACGCCATGCATAAAGTAGGCATACAGTGCCTGCATATCCTCATCGCTGACCACGGCGTAAGACGGATACGGCATCGCCGGATAGAGCGTATCGCCGTTCTTCGCCACGCCATGACGCACCGCTTTCTGGAAATCGTCGTAGCTGTAATCACCAATACCGGTTTGCTTATCCGGCGTGATGTTGGTGGAGTAAATATTGCCGATTGGCGTCGCCATCGACAGGCCACCGGCGAACGGCTGGCCGCCCGCTTTGGTGTGACAGGCCACGCAGTCACCGGCGCGCGCCAGGTATTCACCGCGTTGGATCTGCGCCGCACCGGAGTCGTCCGCCAGCGCGGCAAAGCTTGCCATGCCCAGTAACAGGGCCGGGATCATCATCTTCATCGGGTTGTCCTTATGCCTGCACCAACGGACCTGGATTTTTCAGGTACTGTTCACGAATCGCTTTAGCTGACCAGTAGGTCAGGGCTGCCACCATGCCGGTTGGGTTGTAGCCCAAACCTTGTGGGAAGGCAGAAGCGCCGGGGACAAACACGTTCGGGACATCCCAGCTCTGCAGATAACGGTTCACCGCACTGGTTTTTGGATCTTCACCCATAATCGCGCCGCCGTTCATATGGGTGGTCTGATAGACGGTGGTGTCGAAGTGCGTGCCGGCCGCTTTCGGTGAACCGCTGATCAGTTTCGGGTTCATCGCTTCAGCAATTTTGTGCATTTTGCCGTGCATGAACTGCGACATCTTGATGTCGTTGTCCTGCCAGTCGAAGGTCATACGCAGCAGCGGCTGGCCAAAGGCATCCTTGTAGTTCGGATCCAGGTCCAGATAGTTGTTGCGATAGGACTGGTGAGCCCCGTGTGCATCCATCGACACGTGATGGGTGTAGTGATCGGCCACCGCGGCTTTCCACTTGCTGCCCCAGTTTGGCGTGCCCGGAGGCGTTGGCAGACCGGAGATAGGCTTCACGCCCGCCTGGTTAACCCACATTGGCGAGCCGCCAACAAAGCCGTATTTGGCGTGGTCAAAGTTATCGGCATTGAAATCATCCAGACCCACGCCCGCGCCGCCCGCACCAATAAAGTTATTGGTGAACACGTCCTTATCGAAGAACGCCTTGATGGTGGAGATGTTCTGGTAAGCAAAGTTACGGCCCACGGTCCCTTCATTGGTCACCGGATCGTAAGGCTTGCCAATGCCGGACAGCAGCATCAGGTGCACGTTGTGGAACTGGAAGGCAGAGAGGATCACCAGATCGGCAGGCTGCTCAATCTGACGGCCTAATGCATCGACATAGGTCACGCCGGTGGCGCGCTTTTTATCGGCGGTCAGGTTAACGCGCAGCACGTTGGCGTTCTCACGCAGTTCGAACTTCGCTTCCTGACGCAGCGCCGGCAGGATGTTGACGTTTGGCGAGGCCTTGGAATACATGTAGCAGGCATAGCCGCTGCAATAACCGCAGAAGTTGCACGGTCCCATCTGCGCGCCATAGGTATTGGTATACGGGCCGGAGGTGTTGGCCGACGGCAGATCGTACGGGTGATAGCCGATGGATTCTGCGGCTTGGGCAAACATCTGCGCCGAGAAGGTGCGCTTCTGGGCCGGCAGCGGGAATTTATCGGAGCGGTCTGGCGCAAACGGGTTGCCCTTGCCCTGACCAATCACCTTGCCTTTTACGCTCCATTCAGAGCCTGAGGTGCCGAACACTTTCTCCGCTTTGTCGAAGAACGGTTCCAGCTCGTCGTAGGTGACGCCGTAATCCTGAATGGTCATGCCTTCAGGAATGAAGTTCTTGCCGTAACGCTCTTCGTAATGGCTGCGCATACGCAGTTCCATCGGGTCGACGCGGAAGTGCACGCCTGACCAGTGCAGGCCCGCGCCGCCGGTGCCGGTGCCCGGCAAAAACGCCGCCAGCTGACGATAAGGCTGTGCGGTTTGCGCCGAATTGTGGCGGATGGTGACGGTGCTTTTCGACAGATCCTGGAACAGCTTTTTACGGATGTTATAGGTCAGCTCATCAATTACCTGCGGATAGGCGCCGTCCGGATAGGTATCACGATGCGGGCCGCGTTCCAGTGCCACCACGTTCAGACCGGCTTCGGTCAGCTCTTTGGCCATGATCGATCCTGCCCAGCCGAAGCCGACGATCACCGCATCTACTTTCTTCATTTCGTTTGCCATGGTTATGCTCTTTCCCCACGAATCGATACCGGTGGGAACGGATAACGCTCGCCACGTTCAACCCAGTCCATAAAGTCCGCACGCGCGCCCGGGAAGTTAATCAGCGTCCAGCCGACCATGCCCTGATTGCCGCCGTGGATCGGATCGCTGAAGAACCCTTCACGGGTGTTCTGCAGCAGGAAAGAGAAGAAGACTTTGGCCGGAACCTGTTTGAACGCAACGCTGCCCGCTTCGAACGCCTGCAGCAGCGTGTCCTGCTGGTCCGCGCTCAGTTTGGCGAAGACCTTGCCATGCTGCGCTTTCGCGACCGCATCGGCATCTTCCAGCCCTAAACGGTAAATCTGGCGCGGCACCAGCGGGTACTGATAGCCCAGTTCCTTGTCGGCATCAGGGTGGAAAGGTCCCTGCATATACCAGTTGGAACCAATGGCATACGGCGTATTCATCTGGCGATCGATATATTCCGCCACGCCCGCTTCCAGCGCGCCAGGTCCACGATCGTCGGCCGGGATCAGGCGCGCGCAGGCGGCCTGCACAAAGGCATACTCTTCGGGGGTGAACCAGGTCGGTTGGTAATCACGGGCTTTTTGTGGACCGGATGGCGCGGATTCTTTCGCGGCGGCCGGAGCAGCGGCGGTCAGCGCGCCAATTCCGGTACTGCCGATCGCCATGGCCGGAGCCAGGGTGATGGTTTTCAGCAGGAAGTCCCGGCGGGAGCTTCCTGTGGTTTCTTTCGACATGACATTGCCTTAATAACTTGCGCCTGGTGCTTCGGCTTAGGATTCACGGTTGCTTGCAGTATTTTTTTTAATCGGGCACATAACGCGGTTACCGAATCAATGTTACCGGTAACAATGCCATGGAGTTTAACAGGTCTTTTAGCAAAGATTTAGCGCAGGGAAACAAAATGGCACAAATTCATTAACAAGATTTGCATCTGGATATACAAAACCTGACATAAACCCTTAGGATGGAGGATCTGCGTACCGCAAGAACGAGGATTAAAAAGCAATGAGTGAAGTCTGTTCGCCAGGGACGATGCCGTCTGAACCTGCATTCAATAACAATAAGCTTTCCGAACGTATCGATGCACTGCCGGCCTCAGCCGGGCTATGGCGCTTTATCGCCCTGCTCTCACTGGGTGGGTTTTTCGAGCTGTACGACCTGTTTCAGACCGGCTATATCAGCGCCGGTCTGGTGGCGGAAAATATCTTCCATGTCGGCAGCCAGGGCGTGTTTGGCATCTCCGATCAGGCCGCCTTTGCCTCTTCCACCTTCCTGGGTTTATTCCTCGGTGCCAGCCTGCTGGCTCCCTATGCCGACCGCTTTGGCCGTCGCATCACCTTTATGTGCGCGCTGGCCTGGTACGGCTGTTTTTCGCTGATCATGGCCTTCCAGAATCACGCCGAAGGGATCATTTTCTTTCGTTTCCTGGTCGGCGTCGGGCTGGGCATCGAACTGGTGACCATCGATACCTATCTGACCGAATCGGTGCCGAGCTACCTGCGCAGCAAGGCGTTTGCCTTCGCCTTCTTTGTGCAGTTTCTGTCGGTGCCGGCGGTTGCGCTGATGTCGTGGTGGCTGGTGCCGCAAACGATCCTCGGCCTGACCGGCTGGCGCTGGGTGGTGATTGCCGGGGCGTTATGCTCGCTGGTGATCTGGTTTATCCGAAAAAATCTGCCGGAATCGCCGCGCTGGCTGGCGCAGCAGGGCCGCCATCTGGAGGCGCATAAAGGCGTGACGGCGATGGAGATCCGCTGTGGTAAAGCCAGCACCGAACCGGCGGCAGAGACGATCGAAACCGGCGGCATCATTGAAAAGAAAGGTCGCTTCCGCGATATCTGGCGTCCTGAATACCGTCAGCGCACGCTGATGCTGGTGGTGATGAATATCTTCCAGGCGATCGGTTTCTTCGGCTTCGGCAACTGGCTGCCCGCGTTGCTGTCCGGCAAAGGCGCGAGCATCACCCACAGCCTGCTGTATGCCTTTTTCATTACCCTCGCCTATCCGCTGGGCTCGCTGATTTGCAGCCGCTATGCCGACAAGATTGAGAACAAATGGCAGATCGTGCTCGCCTCGTTGATGACGGTGGTCTTCGGCACGCTGTTTGCGCTGCAAACCAGTCCGATTTTGCTGATCGTCTGCGGCTTCTGCATCACCTACTCCAACGCCTGGCTGACCTACAGCTATCACGCCTATCAAACCGAGGTGTTCCCGACCTTTATTCGCGCGCGCGCCGTCGGGTTCTGCTACTCATTCAGCCGTCTTTCCACGGTGTTCAGCAGCATTATTATCGGCATGATTTTACAGGTGGCCGGTGCGCAGGGCGTGATTGCCTTTATCGTGGTGAGTATGGTGATTGTGATGCTGGTGATTGGGATTTTCGGTCCGAAGACGCGCGGGCTAGACCCGGAACGGATCTAAAACCCCGCCTGGTATTGTATTGCCTGCATGCGCAGGCAATACCGGCGGCAGGCTTACTTTTCTGCCGGGAACCTGGGTTCGGGATGCCGGTCTGGCAGTGTGTTAACCGACATGACTGCATCCGGCGGTGCTTCCGGCAATCTGATACGGATCTCCGATGCCGTTTCAGCAAATCTTTCCGGCGGATTAAACACCTTGAGCCGGGTTTCTGGCGGCTGCGGACGCCCGAAGAAATAGCCCTGGAACAGCGTACAGCCTTCACTTTTCAGCTGTTCAAACTGCTCATTGCTCTCCACCCCTTCTGCGGTAATTTGAATATCCAGACTGCGGCTCATGCCGGTAATGGCGCGAATAATCGCCAGCGCTTCCCGGCTGTCCTTCATATCGTTGATAAATGACTTATCGATTTTAATTTTGTCGAACGGGAAGGATCGCAGATAGCTGAGCGACGAATAGCCGGTGCCGAAATCATCCAACGCAATGCGCACGCCCAGCGCCTTCAGCTTCTGCAAGGTGCGGATATTCACCAGCGTGTTGTCGAGCAGCACCGACTCGGTGATCTCCACTTCCAGCCTGCCCGGCTCCAGCCCGGACTCTTTCAGCGCGGCTTCCACCACCGACACCAGCGAGCTGTTTTTAAATTGCAGCGGCGACAGGTTAACCGCCACGCTCTGATGCGCCGGCCAGTTGGCGGCCTCGCGGCAGGCTTCATACAGGGCATAAGCGCCCAGGCTGTGGATTAACCCGGTTTCTTCGGCAATGGGGATAAAGTCCATCGGCATGATGAGCCCTTTTTCCGGGTGATGCCACCGCATCAGCGCTTCGTAGCCGATGATTTCGCGACCGTGATTGTTGGTAATCGGCTGATAGTAGAGCCGCAGATGCTTGTGGGTAATCGCATCGCGCAGGTCGTTTTCAATCATCCGACGCAGATTGGCGGCTTCGCCCATTTGCACCGAGAAGTGTTCGAAGCGGTTACGGCCGTTGCGCTTGGCTTCATACAGCGCCATATCGGCACAGCGCAACAGCTGCTCCGGCGTCGCCAGCTCGCGACCGCCAATCGCGATGCCGATACTCAGCCCGACCGAGAGGTTATGGCCATCGACGTTAAACGGCAATTTGGTCACTTCAATCAGCCGGTGAGCAATCGCGTCGGCTTCCTGCTGATGGGTCAGGCCGGGCAGCACAATCGAGAATTCGTCGCCGCCATTCCGCGCCAGCGTATCGACATCGCGCAGTACCCCGCGCAACCGGCTGGCTACGGCGCGCAGCAGATCGTCGCCAACCTGATGGCCAAGCGCATCGTTGACGTTTTTAAAGTTATCGAGATCCAGCCCCAGCGTGGCGGTCAGTTTCCCGGCCTCGCGATCGGCACGCAGCGCCTCATTCAGCCGCTGGCTGAACAGCACGCGGTTCGGCAGGCTGGTGAGGTTATCGTGATGCGCCATATGGTGAATGCGCGCATCCGCCGCACGCTGATCGGTGACATCATCAGCAATCAGCAGCACGTAGTTAGTGCGCGCATCGTTGCCGCGAATAATCGACGCCGTGGCGGAGATAATCCGCTCGCCGCCACGGGTATTTAACAGCTGCTCGTTTTTATGCAGCCCTTCGAAGCGTTGCGCGGCGGTGGAAAGCTGGGTGAAATAGTCGCCCATCTCTGAGGTCAGGCAGGCTGCCAGCTTTTTGCCGCTCATCTGTTGCTGAGTCAGCCCCAGCAGCTGTTCGGCCTTGTTATTCATCAGCAGGATTTCGCGCGAAACCACATCTTCCACAATCACCGAAGAGGGAATATTGGCGATGATGGTGTCGAGGAATTTTGACAGCGACGCCGTCCTGGCGCTGTTCTGCTCGGCCAGATCCTTCGCCCGTAAAATCTGCTGCTCATATTCCCGCACTTCGGTGCAGTCGCGGGTGATTTTGGCGTAGCCAATCAGCTGACCACTGTCGTTATGGATGGCGTCGATCACCACATGGGCCCAGAACGCGCTGCCATCTTTGCGGTAGCGCCAGCCCTCGTCGTCAAAGCGACCGCTGGTTTCAGCCAGTTTCAGATTGGTTTCAGGCAGCCGCGCCAGGCGATCCTGCGCGCTGTAGAAACAGGAGAAGTGCTTTCCGACAATTTCGTCGGCGCTGTAGCCTTTGGCCCGCCGCGCACCGGCGTTCCAGTTCACCACCAGGCCATTCGGATCCAGCATGTAGATGGCGTAATCGGTAACGCCTTCCACCAGCAGGCGGAACACCTGCTCCCTCTCACGCTGCTCGACCAGCAGACGCTGTTGTTCGGTACAGTCGCGGGTGATTTTGGCGTAGCCGATCAGCTTGCCGTCGTCGTCGTGGACCGCATCAATCACCACGTGGGCAAAGAAAGCGCTGCCGTCTTTGCGGTAGCGATAGCCCTGTTCTTCAAAACGTCCGGTGCGGTGCGCGGTCCGCAGGTTGGCTTCCGGCACTTTCGCCAGCCGATCCTGGGTGCTGTAGAACACCGAGAAGTGTTTGCCGACGATCTCATCGGCGGTATAGCCTTTCGACCGGGTGGCACCGGCGTTCCAGTTCACCACGTTGCCTTCGGCATCCAGCATGTAGATGGCGTAATCTTTGACGCCATCCACCAGCAGGCGAAATTTTTCTTCATGCGCGCGCTGCCCGGCCTGGGCGGCCTTTTGTTCGGTGCAGTCGCGGGTAATTTTGGCAAAGCCAATCAGCGTGCCGTCTTCCGCGCGCACGGCATCAATAATCACATGCGCCCAGAAGGCGCTGCCGTCTTTGCGGTAGCGCCAGCCTTCCACTTCATAGCGCCCGGTGCGGCTGGCGGTTTCCAGCCCATGCTGCGGCAGGCCTTTAGCGCGATCCTGTTCGCTGTAAAACAGCGAGAAGTTTTTCCCGACAATTTCGTCCGGCAGATAGCCTTTGGCGCGCTGTGCGCCGGCATTCCAGTTGGCGACGGTGCCATCCGGCTTGAGCATATAAATTGCGTAATCCACTACGCTCTGTACCAATAAGCGGTACATCACATCGCTATTTTCTGTCATGGTCTTTTCGCCTGGTTGCTGAAGGTCTGGACGGGTATTTGCCTGTTCAGACCCCTGGCTTTCAAGTGCGTCAGGGCTTGACGCCAATGGGCTCAACGCTGCCTTTTATCAGCAGGCTGTCTGTTTTTTCTAAGAATATTCTTAATAGCTATAAACTGAAAAGCGCTGTCAATTCAAGCGATTTCCGATGAATGTCAGAGGTTCTTTTCTGTTTATCGGCATTGTTTAAAAAACATTCAGCGTTTATTTAGGGCTGACACTTTCGGAAACAACCGCGATAAGATTGTTCACAGCAAAAAGCGTTATAAAAAAAGAGCACATTATTTGGAGTCATTATGTTCAAATCATTTTTTCCCCGACCGGGGCTGTTTTTTGGAAGTGTCGTGCTCTGGAGTGCCCTGGCCATTCTGTTGTGGTTTGCGGGAGCCAGTACCTGGATGACTCACTTTTCGGCCTTAGCAGGCAACACGCAGGAACCGTTACCGAATAACGCACTGCGCTTTATCGCCCCTAGCGCGCTGGCTTTTTATCTCTACTATCTGCTGGTGGTAGCGATATTTTATGCCTTCTGGGCCATCGTCAGCCCGCATCCGTGGCAGCGTTGGTCGATTCTGGGTTCAGCGCTGATTATCTTCGCCACCTGGTTTTCGGTGCAGGTCAGCGTGGCGGTGAATGCCTGGTACGAGCCTTTCTATGATTTAATTCAAAAGGCGATGTCGCACCCTAATACCATCAAGATCGAAGCATTTTACCTGCAGCTTCAGGGATTTTTGAGTATCGCGATGATTGCGGTGGTGGTCGGCGTGCTGAATATGTTCTTTGTCAGCCACTACATATTCCGCTGGCGCACGGCGATGAACAATTACTATATGGATCATTGGCCGGAACTGCGGGGCATTGAAGGTGCGGCTCAGCGTGTGCAGGAAGACACCATGCGTTTCTCTTCGACGCTGGAAGATATGGGCACCAGCTTTATCAATTCGATCATGCTGCTGATTGCCTTTTTACCGGTGCTGGTCGCGCTGTCGGTCCACGTCAAAACCATTCCGATTTTGGGCAGCATTCCCTATTCGCTGGTGATTGCCGCGCTGCTGTGGTCCTTGCTGGGAACCGGCCTGCTGGCGGTTATCGGGATTAAGCTGCCGGGTCTGGAGTTCAGGAATCAGCGGGTTGAAGCCGCGTACCGTAAAGAGCTGGTCTACGGCGAAGACGATCCGCACCGCGCCCGTCCACCGACCGTGCGCGAGCTGTTCTCCAACGTGCGCCGCAACTATTTCCGCCTGTATTTCCACTATCTGTACTTCAACATTGCACGCATTCTGTATCTGCAGCTTGATGCGGTATTCAGTCTGTTTGTACTGTTCCCGTCGATCATCACCGGCGCCATCACCCTCGGGTTGCTGACGCAGATCACCAACGTTTTCGATCAGGTTCGCGGCTCCTTCCAGTATCTGATTAACTCCTGGACCACATTGGTGGAGCTGTTATCGATCTACAAACGTCTGCGCAGCTTCGAGCGCACGCTGGATAATCTGCCCGACCCACAGGACGTCACCGTCGAGTAATCCCGCAACAGCAGAACCTGCGGGCAGAAAGCCCTTGTAAAAAAAGCCCGATATATCGGGCTTTTTTATATTTTATCTTTACGGCAATATAAATGTGCGAGAGAGCACAGAAACAGGAATAAATTTTCATATATTTTTTATAAAAAGTTAATATCCTCTTCACGACGTTATAGTTATGAACGGCAGGATGAAAAATCATTACACATTGAAATTCATAATGCGCAAATTAATTATTTAAAAGTAGAGATACATATTATTTACATCCATGAGGAATCCTTAACATATCAAAAGTAAAACACAGTCACACGATTTTAATTTCCAAAGGAGAAGTTAAGGATAACGTTCATTGTTAACTGAAAGGAATCAAACATGCGTAGCTACGATGATATTGCCAGACGAATTGCTAAAATAATACTTTCTCCGGAGTCTGCCATAGGCTTCACCCATGGCATCCTGTCCGTGCCCACTGACATTGGCTACCTGGCCTATGGATATATGCATACAGATGGCCGCTATTACCGTGAAACCGAAAAAATAAGGATGCTTAAAGCTATTCGCCACGGTATCCTTGAAAATCATCACTTTGCAAGCACGATTGAAACAGTGCTCACCCTTTTCAATAAAAACATATCTGAAAAAAAGCAAGATGCCATTTACGCTAAAACTATCGCCTCAATTGCTGGACGAGTCGTGACAAACGCTGTGGTAGCTGGAAAACTTGCTTCCTCAATTGCTCAACGGAGCTCTTTGTTAGTAAAGTTACGTGGTGGTATTGTTGGCAACACGTTATTGATTGGTGGGATGATGGAAAGATGCATCTATACTTCAGAGCGACTTCAACGAAACAATCCTGAAGTTTATAACGCTCTGAAACCTAGAAATTATGACCTACTTTACTTCCTGGTTGAACCTGCGTTACACCCTTTTATCGAAGCACTTAACATCAAAAGGTTACACGGTTTATCAGCATTTGAGAAAATTCTGGATAAGATAGAAAATGAGATCAAGGCGAAAAGATGAGGCAAATAATTTGAGCGTGTGGAAACGGCTTTTTCATACTTTTCTTGAAACGAGCGTTTCGATTTTAGGTGGATTGCTTGTTCTTGTCTGCTGCTACTGGTTTTTTCATTATGAAACCTGGCATGAGCGCCTGATTGCCATCGGAGTATCTATTCTGGTCGTCTATATCGTGGTCAAAATACTGCCTGACAGACCCGATCAGTAAGCCCCAAATTGAGAAAGACGATCTGACCGTGCCCCCCTAATACAACCGAGACCGCCCTTAACCTGTGCATCCCCAAATCCCACCAACAACTCAGAAGATTAAGGGTGGCGGCAGAGTGCGCGTTAGCCGAGTGTCTGCCGCAGGGATGCGGCAGCCAAGCCCCCAGGGATGGGTTCACGGCGTCTCGGATCACGCGCACTCTGCCGACGCCGAGACACCCAAGCTGGTTTTGGCCTGTGCGACCCTGATACTACCCGAGCCGCCCTTGACCAGTGCGCCCCCTATTCCACCGAGGCCGCCCTTGACCTGTGCATCCCCAAAATCACCAAACAAATCAGAAGCTTAATGGTGGCGGCAGAGTGCGCGTTAGCCGAGTGTCTGCCGCAGGGATGCGGCAGCCAAGCCCCCAAGGATGGGTTCACGGCGTCTCGGATCACGCGCACTCTGCCGACGCCGAGACACCCAAGCTGGTTTTGACCTGTGCGACCCCAATTCCACCGAGCCGCCCTTGACCTACCCCTAAACCCCTTAAGCCTTACCGCCCTTAGCCAACTCAGCAAACACCTGCTCCACGGCATAAGCGCCTGGGTCTTTCACCCCGTTCAGACTGTCCTTGTTCAGATACGATGAACGTCCGGCTTTGGCTGAACGCATCTTCGCGGTGCTGTCCGCCCCCTTCTTCGCCGCGGTCGCCACCTTCTTCAAATCCTTACCGGCGACCAAGGCTTCAAAGGCCGGATGCAACGCATCGATCATCGTGCGATGACCCGGCTGCGCGCCACCGTAATGCTGCATTCTGTCCAGCCCCCAACTCAACGCCTTCGCCAACGGCTCGCCCTCTTCCAGCTTCTGCCCCGCCGCGGTAAACATAATCGACATCAATACCCCGCTGGAACCGCCCATCACCACCGCTAACTGCTCACCGACATAGGTCAGCAGACTGGACAGATCGTCTAATGGCAATGCCTTCGCCTTTAAGTCCTTCAACACCTTGCCCGCGCCGGCCGCAAAGGTTGAACCGGTGTCACCGTCACCGACCTTCGCATCCAGCTGATTCAACTCACTCTCTAATCCCACTAACGTGCTGCAAATGGCCTTCACCACCGCAGCAACCCTGGCATTCTCCGATGGTTTCACCTTCTGCTGGGAGGCCACTTTCTTACCTTTGATCACCTTCGGGGCCTTCACCTTCACCGCCGACTGCCACCCGCTGGCCTCGACCGGCGCCAGCAATGCTTCCTCTAACGAGGGCGTCAATACCAGCGTCGAAAGCGAAAAGCCCTTCATGTCCAACGCACTCACCAGGGTTGCCGGACCCACCAACTGCTTAACGGTTTTACCTAAATCCGTTTTCAACACCTCGCGGGTTAGCACCGCCATCTCCAGCGCCGAAAAACCGCCAAGATTGTTCACTAACAACGCCACCTTCTTGCCATCCGGATTGTGCTTCGCCAGCTTCTCCACCAACACGCTGACGATCTCCTCGCTGTTCTGCGTCTTCAGCGTCGATGCACCCGGTTCGCCGTGAATGCCCATGCCCAACTCGCTCTGCCCTTCCTTCACCCGATCGTCGCGCTTCTCACCAGGCACATGACAGGTGGAAAATGCCAAACCAATACTCGCGGTGGCCGCAATCGCTTTATTCGCCAACGCCGTCACGTCTTTTAAGGATTTGCCCTGCTCTGCCGCATAACCGGCCACCTTATGCACCAACGCCGTTCCCGCAATGCCGCGCGGCTGCGGGTTATCCGGCAAGGCGATATCATCGGTCACCATCACCAAATCGACCTTGAAGCCCAGCTTCTTCGCCTTCTCCGCCGCCAGACCAAAATTGAGCCGATCGCCGGTGTAGTTTTTGACGATTAGCAAACAGCCTTTCTTACCGGTTACGTTAACAATGGCGCTTAATACCGCGTCAACGCTGGGTGAGGCAAAAATATCGCCGCAAACGGCTGCGGTCAGCATCCCTTTGCCGACAAAACCAACGTGAGCCGGCTCATGACCGGAACCACCGCCGGAAATCAACGCCACGCGCGACTTATCCCAGTCATTGCGCACCACCACCCGGATATCCGGCCCCACGTCCAGCTGACTGATATTGTGATAACCACTGCTAATCAGGGCACCTTCGATGGCTTCATTGACCAGGCCGCTCTTCTGATTCATAAAAAACTGACTCATGACGCTTCTCTCTCTGATGATGTGAATGATGAAGGGGAAAACGAGCTAAGTGTCTAACTGTAGCTGAATTATTTTTCGTGATTGGGCAAAAAGAGTCAGTAACGCGATGCAGTAATAGAAGCGCATTTCCAGAAAATCTGGCGGCAATACTAAAATAGCGATTACTGACTCCGCTAATTATTCATCCTTAATATAAAGGCCACAGCAGAATAATGTCCTGCTGACGTTTTAAAAAACCTGATACATGCCGTTACAATCAGTGAATTTTTTTCAACGTTAATTACAACCGATTGATATAGATCAGTTTTATGATTACTCATTATCCGGACGACATGTTCCACATTCTGAAAAAGGTCAGGAGAGTGTTGTTTTTGTCACATTTCACCGTAAAGCTTGCTGCAATTTTCCGAGAAATGGCTTAAAAATATGGCGGATTTCCAGGAACAGCTTGTGGCAAAGATCGTTTTCCTATAAAAAATAAGCCAGCGGATTTTTATACAACCAACAATTAATACCGCTGACAGCAAATCTCTTTGGTTCAACACGCCAATTCCAGGGCGTTCAGAAGGCAGACCGCAAGGTCTGCTTTTTTTTCATTTGTCACTTTTGCCACACTGATTGTCAGCTTTCCGCCAGTCTCTGCCGCGACCTGCGGTCATGATGGTTCTCCCTTTTCAGGAGACTCATCATGCTGTTATCCCCCGCAGAAAAATACCCCACGTCCCCGGTGCTGGCACTCCCCGACCGTCAGTGGCCGGGCAGGACCTTAACCCAGGCACCACGCTGGTTATCCACCGATCTCCGCGACGGCAATCAGGCGCTGGCCGAGCCGATGGACAGCCAGCGCAAAATGCTGTTCTGGAACCTGCTGCTGCAGTGCGGTTTCACCGAAATTGAAGTGGCGTTTCCGTCGGCGTCACAGACGGACTTTGCCTTTGTCCGTGAGCTGATCGAAGGGGATCATATCCCCGAAAACGTCACCATTCAGGTGCTGACCCAGGCCCGCAGTGACTTAATCGACCGCACTTTTGCCGCCCTTGAAGGCGCACACCGCGCCACTTTGCATCTGTATAACGCCACCGCACCGGTGTTCCGTAAGCTGGTGTTCCGCCAAAGCCGGGAAGAGATCGTCGCGCTGGCAGTCAACGCCACCCGACAAATTCGCCAGCGCTGCGAAGAGAACCCGGCCACCCGGTGGACCTTTGAATACTCGCCGGAAACCTTCTGCTTTACCGAAAGTGATTTTGCGCTGGAGATTTGTGAAGCCGTCGCCGCCGTCTGGCAACCCTGTGCCGAACGCCCGATGATCATCAACTTACCGGCCACGGTGGAAGTGAACACCCCGAACGTTTATGCCGATCAGATTGAGCACTTCTGCCGCCATTTTTCGGCGCGATCGCAGGTGTGTATCAGCGTACATCCGCATAACGACCGTGGCACCGGCATTGCCTGTGCCGAACTGGCAATGCTGGCCGGGGCCGACCGCGTTGAAGGCTGCCTGTTTGGTAACGGCGAGCGCACCGGCAATGTCGATCTGGTGACGCTGGCGCTGAACCTCTATACCCAGGGCATCCCGCCGGGTCTCGATTTCAGCCAGATTAAACAGGTGGTGGATACCGTCGAGCAGTGCAACCAGCTGCCGGTGCATCCCCGCCATCCGTATGCCGGTGAACTGGTGTTTACCGCCTTTTCCGGATCGCATCAGGATGCGATTAAAAAAGGCTTCAGCGCCCGCCGGCAGACGCCGGACGCGCAGTGGGAAGTGCCGTATCTGCCCATCGATCCGGCGGATATCGGCTGCAGCTATGAAGCGGTGATCCGCGTCAACAGCCAGTCGGGGAAAAGCGGTGCCGCCTGGATGATCGAGCAAAACCACGGGCTGTCCCTGCCTCGCGCGCTGCAACAGCATTTCAGCCATCACGTCCAGCAGCAGGCCGACAGCGAAGGCGGGGAAATGACCCAGGCCGCCATCTGGCAACTGTTCTGCCGCCTGTATGGCTTAAACTCGCCCGCGCTGCAACTGCATGATTACCGCAGTCAGAGCGAAGGCGGCGAACTGCTGTTACAGGGCGAACTGTGGCAGGGCGAAAAACGCCAGAAACTGGAAGGACGGGGAAAGGGCCTGCTGTCGGCGGCCGTGGCGGCATTGAGCAAGACCTATAACGTCACGCTGTCGATCCAGGATTACCACGAGCATACGCTGGGGCAACACAGTGACAGCCGCTCGGTGACCTATCTGCGCTGCATCCTGCCGGACGGCCAGAGCAGCTGGGGCGTCGGCATCGATGGCGACGTGGCCAGAGCCTCTCTGCAGGCGCTGCTCAACGCCTTCGCTCACTGGACGTCTTTGGCCGGGAAATAGTCGCTGGGCGCCACGCCCATAATCCGCCGAAACATGGCGCTGAAGGCACTGTGGCTTTCGTAACCCATATCCAGCGCCACGCGCAGCACCGACTCACCCGCCGCCAGCCGCGTCAGGGCTTCCATCAGCCTGGCGCGGCGCACCCAGTCACTGAACTGCAAGCCGGTTTCCTGATAAAAACGTCGGGCCAGCGTCCTGCTGCTGACGCTCAGCTGGCTGGCGCTATTCTCCAGCGTCCAGCGTTCGGCGGGCTGTGTGCGGATGCGTTGGCACAGGGCCACCAGCGGCGGCGTCTGTGGCTCCGGCAGGCAAAACGGCAACGCCGCCATCACCCGGATTTCATCCAGCATCAGCTCGTAAATCCGCTCGGTGCGGGTGTTGGCCGAATAAGACGGCGGCAGCGACAGCGAGCTGACGATCAACTCTCTCAGCAACGGCGAAACCTGCACCACCTGACAGCTGACCGGCAAATCCGCGCGGGCGAGCGGGTCGATAAACAGCGTCCTCGCCGCCACCTGGCCGGTGATCTGCAACGCATGCCGCACGCCAGCGGGCATCCAGACGCCGCGCCCCGGCGGCACAATCCAGTGTCCGGCGGCGGTTTCAACCCTGACCACGCCGGTCAGGCTGTGGATCAGCTGCGCGCAGTCGTGGTGATGCATCTGTTCGCGGTCGCCATGCTGATAATCATGGGCAAAAGGGATCAGTGGACGGGTGGAAAATTCGGGGATAAAGGTGGTCGACATGACGGTTACCGGCGGCAGGTGGTGACAGAAACGTATCACGCCACCGGTGAGAAATGCGAGCCGGTTGCAGTGCAATATTATGCGGCAACCGGACTGGCCAATGCGAGCCGGTTGCAGTGCAATATGATGCGGCAACCGGACTAGCCAATGCGAGCCGGTTGCCGCGCATTCGCGTGCCGCAACCGGGACCGGGGTTAGCGGAAGACGCTGATCGCTTCCACCAGCCGCGTAGCCTGACGCGTCATGCGGCCGGAGGCCTGAGCGCCCTCTTCCACCCGCGCGGCGTTTTGATGGGTGATGTTGTCCAGGTCTTCCACCGCCAGGCTGACTTCGCTGAGCGCGGTCGCCTGCTCGGAGGTCGCCGCGCTGATCTGCGCAATCAGTGAGGTAACGTTCTGGACCTGGCTGACGATGTTTTCCATAGTTTTACCGGCATCGTTGACGTGATCGCTGCCTAAACGCACCTTGGTGGCGCTGTTTTCCACCAGATTCTTGATCTCACTGGCGGCGACCGCGCTGCGTTGCGCCAGGCTGCGGACTTCGCCAGCCACCACCGCAAAGCCTTTACCCTGCTCACCGGCGCGTGCGGCTTCCACTGCGGCGTTCAGCGCCAGGATATTGGTCTGGAAAGCAATGCCGTCGATCACGCTGGTAATGCTGGCGATTTTCTTCGAACTTTCGTCGATTTCGGCCATCATCGTCACCATCTCGTTCATCGCCTTGCCGCCTTTGGTGGCCACATCGCTGGTGCTTTTCGACAGCGTGTTCACCTGACGGGCGGTTTCGGTATTGCTCTGCACCGTCGCGGTCATTTCATTCATGGTGGCGGCGGTTTGCTGCACGTTGGCGGCCGCTTGTTCGGTGCGGCGGCTCAGTTCGTTGTTGCCGTGGGCGATGGCATCGCTGGCACTCAGCACGTTAATCGCCTGGCCGCTGACGTCATCCACCAGCCAGCGGAACATCAGCCCCAGCTGACCCACCGCCCGCAGCGTCATGCCGACGTCATCAACCCGATCGGTTTCATCCACCTTGTGGCTGGCCCCGGTCGCCACCTTCAGCGCCTGCTGGCACATCCGCTCTATCGGGCGGGAAATCTGCTGCTCCAGCCAGGCCGACGCCAGCATTAACAGCACCGCCATGACGGCGGCAAAGATCGCCAGCGACCGGCCCGGCAAGCCCAGCAGCCAGACGCCCAGCAGCGCCAACGGCAGCAAAGCGATCATCGCGCTGCGGATGCGCCAGCGCAGAGACAGGGTTTTAAACAGCGTGGTCCAGCTCAGCAAGCCGGTTCGCACCAGCAGCCCTTTATGGAAGCGCCAGCCTTTACGTTTCCCTTCGCGGAACTCGCGGTAAAGCTTTTCGGTTTCACGCACTTCCTGCTTGCCGGGTTTGGTGCGAACCGACATAAATCCCTGCACCTTGCCGTCCCGGACCACCGGAATGGCGTTGGCACGCACCCAGTAATGATCGCCATTTTTACGGCGATTTTTCACCAGCCCGGTCCAGGGTTCGCCCTGCTTGAGGGTCGCCCACATATCGGCAAAGGCTTCAGGCGGCATATCCGGATGGCGCACCATATTGTGCGGCTGGCCGCTGATCTCTTCCGGCGAAAATCCGCTGGCCTCAATAAATGCATCGTTGGCATAGGTGATGTGGCTGCTGATGTCGGTGGTGGTCATCAGAGTGGCATTATCGTCAAACACATATTCCTGCTGTGTTACGGGCAAATTTGTACGCATGAATCAACATCCTTGAGGCTGTCGCCAGGATTGGGGTTAGGCAGAAGAGTTATCTTTTTTTATAGTTTCGGCGGGAAATCAGTGAACTTTAGCGACTTAACCTAACTTTTGCGATCCAGGCCAAAAAGCAGACAAAGCCCTTCCGCTGCGTGATTAGTGCACTTTGAACCGGTTCCAGGGCAGGCAATGCCCCTTGAATTGCTAAGCCATTATTATTAAGGCGGGTTTTAGTGTATTGCGGATGTATCTTCAGTGAGGGGGAATAACGGGCTGAGTTTCCCCAGCCTTTATTAGCGGTAGGCCGCCCATGAGAGAGGGCCGAGCTGGCAGCAGGAAAACCTGCCACCAGCACCAGCGTTAAATCAAGACGTCGAGGCTAAGGTCTTCATTTTAGTCTCGTAGGCAACCGCCTGTTTAGCATCAAACTGGTTCTCCCACTTGGCAATAACCAGCACCGCCAGCGCATTACCGACCACGTTCAGCGCGGTACGCGCCATATCCATGATACGGTCTACACCGGCGATAAAGGCCAGTCCTTCCAGTGGGATACCGACGCTACCCAGCGTGGCCAACAGCACCACAAAAGAGACGCCCGGTACGCCAGCAATGCCCTTTGAGGTCACCATCAGCGTCAGGACCAGCACGATTTCCTGCCCAATCGACAGGTCAATACCGTACAGCTGGGCGATAAAGATCGCCGCAATGCTCTGGTACAACGTCGAGCCATCGAGGTTAAACGAGTAGCCGGTCGGCACCACAAAACTGGTGATGGATTTCGGCGCACCGTAGGCTTCCATCTTCTCCATGATGCGCGGCAGCACGGTTTCGGAACTGGAAGTGGAGTATGCCAGGATCAGCTCATCTTTCAGGATTCGCATCAGCGTGGTAATCCGCAGGCCGCAGATGCGGGCCACCGCGCCCAGCACCACAAAGGCGAAGAACAGGATGGCGGCGTACACCAGGATCACCAGCTTCGCCAGCGGCCACAGGGAGGCGAAACCAAAGTTGGCGATGGTCACCGAGATCAGCGCAAACACGCCAATCGGCGCATAACGCATGATCATGTGCGTGACCTTGAACATCGCTTCCGAGGTCGAGCGGAACACCTTCAACAGCGGGTCGCGGTGTTCAGACGGCAGCGAGGAGAGCCCCAGCCCGAACAGCACCGAGAAGAAGATGATCGGCAGCATGTCGCCCTTGGCGATCGCGGCAAAAATATTCTGCGGGATCAACGACAGGATTGTGTTGACCAGGCTGTGCGCCCCGCTCTGCACCTGTGCCGTGGTCGCTTCATATTTAGAGATGTCCACCGTTGCCAGCGTCGACATATCAATGCCGTAGCCAGGTTTAAACACATTCGCCAGGGTAATCCCTACCACGATGGCAATGGTGGTAATCACTTCGAAATAGACGATGGTTTTCACGCCAATGCGTCCGAGTTTTTTTGCATCACCGACGCCGGCAATACCGACAATCAGCGTAGAGATGACGATCGGCACGACGATCATTTTGATCAGGTGAATAAAGATGTCACCGGCCGGGCTGAGAATGTTGGTGATTAACCATTCACGTTCGGATGGCTGATTATGCAATATAGCGCCGACGATGATCCCCAGTACTAACGCCGTCACTATTTGCCAGGCAAGGCTGAATTTTACTTTCATAACTTGTCTTTTTCCTTAACAAAACCCGGTCTCCGCGCGCAGTTGGCGGAATGAATCACTCTCAAGGGGAGTAGGCCGAAGTCGGCTAATTCGCGGATGATGGATGGTTGAAACCTGAATTTCAGGCGCGTGATAAGTACCATTTTCACTGGGTAAATTGCAACCCTCGGCGAGATGTGGCTACTTTATGGCCTGCGGACAGGATAAAGCTCTGAAACAGCCCCACACAAACTAAGCCATTGTTATACTTGGCAATATTTGTTACTGATAAAGCATATCTATGCATTATCGTGCTGTGACCTGAAATAGCCCCGCGGTTCGGTTGTCTACTTTTCACTCAGCCCAGCGGCCCGCGTCGGCGTTTTGACCGACGGAAATAAAGGCAAATTTCGCGTCTCCGGCGGCCGTTTTCGCGCTTTTCATTACCTGTTGTTATGACGTGATCTGTGGCGCAAAAAGCAAACAAAACTCCCCGGCTCGCTTCAATTAACCTTTGATTGACATATCATTAACATCTTCAAGGAGAATAGCCATGAGCCAACAACACCGACATCCTGTTCCCGCCAATATTGCGGAAAACACCCTGATTAATGCCCAGCAGTATGAGTCCATGTACCAGCAGTCCGTGCAGGACCCCGATGCCTTTTGGGGCCAGGAAGGTAAAATTCTCGACTGGATCAAACCCTATACCGCGGTGAAGAACACCTCGTTCGCGCCGGGCAATATCACTATCCGCTGGTTTGAAGACGGCACGCTGAACCTGGCGGCCAACTGTCTCGATCGCCATCTGCACAGCCGCGGTGACCATCCGGCAATTATCTGGGAAGGCGATGATGCCAGTGAAAGCAAAACCCTGACCTTCCGCGAGTTACACCGGGAAGTCTGTCGCTTTGCCAACGTGCTGCTGGAACTCGGCGTGAAGCGCGGCGATGTGGTGGCTATTTATATGCCAATGGTGCCTGAAGCGGCCGTTGCCATGCTCGCCTGCGCCCGCATTGGCGCGGTGCATTCGGTTATTTTTGGCGGCTTTTCACCGGAAGCCGTTGCCGGCCGTATTATCGACTCCAACGCCCGGCTGGTGGTCACCGCCGATGAAGGCGTGCGCGCCGGCCGTTCAATCCCGCTAAAGAAAAACGTCGACGATGCGCTGGCCAATCCTGGGGTGACATCGATCGCCAACGTGGTGGTGTTTCGCCGCACCGGCAAAGAGGTGGCCTGGGAAAATGGTCGCGATCTCTGGTGGCACGAGCTGGTCAACAAAGCCAGCGCCCACCATCAGCCCGAAGAGATGAACGCGGAAGATCCGCTGTTTATCCTTTATACCTCCGGCTCCACCGGCAAGCCGAAAGGCGTGCTGCACACCACCGGTGGCTATCTGGTGTATGCGGCGACCACCTTCAAATATGTCTTTGATTATCATCCGGATGACGTTTACTGGTGTACCGCTGACGTTGGCTGGATCACCGGGCACAGCTATCTGTTGTATGGCCCGCTAGCCTGTGGCGCCACCACGCTGATGTTTGAAGGGGTGCCAAACTGGCCGAAACCCAGCCGCATGGCCGAAGTGGTCGATAAGCATAAGGTCACCCTGCTGTACACCGCGCCGACCGCCATTCGCGCCCTGATGGCCGAAGGCGACAAGGCGATTGCAGGCACCGATCGCAGCAGCCTGCGCATTATGGGTTCGGTCGGCGAGCCGATTAACCCGGAAGCCTGGGAATGGTATTACAACAAGATTGGCGACGGCCGTTGCCCGATCGTCGATACCTGGTGGCAGACCGAAACCGGCGGCTTTATGATCACCCCGCTGCCGGGTGCCACCGAGCTGAAAGCCGGTTCGGCCACCAAGCCGTTCTTCGGCGTGCAGCCGGCACTGGTGGACAACGAAGGCAATCCGCAGGAAGGCGCGGGCGAAGGCAATCTGGTGATTGTCGACTCCTGGCCGGGCCAGGCGCGCACGCTGTACGGCGATCACGATCGCTTTGAACAGACCTACTTCTCCACCTTTAAGAACATGTACTTCAGCGGAGACGGTGCCCGTCGCGATGAAGATGGCTACTACTGGATCACCGGCCGCGTGGATGACGTGCTGAACGTCTCAGGCCACCGCCTGGGCACGGCAGAGATTGAGTCGGCGCTGGTGTCGCATCCGAAAATTGCCGAAGCGGCAGTGGTCGGTATTCAGCACAGCATTAAAGGCCAGGCGATTTATGCCTATATCACCCTGAACAGCGGTGAAGAACCGTCAGCAGAGCTGTATGCCGAAGTGCGTAACTGGGTGCGTAAAGAGATTGGCCCGATTGCCACGCCGGACGTCTTGCACTGGACGGATTCACTGCCAAAAACCCGCTCGGGGAAAATTATGCGCCGTATCCTGCGCAAAATTGCCTCCGGCGATACCAGCAATCTTGGCGATACCTCAACCCTGGCCGATCCTGGCGTGGTAGAAAAACTACTTGAAGAGAAACAGTCTATTAAGATGCCTTAAGTCCGGTTAATAGATTTCCTTTATTGATGGGCAGCGTAATAAAAAGTCGTTAATAACGCTGCCCATTATTCCTTCTACTGACCATTACCCTTTTTAAAAAAATAAACCCTGTACTTATACCTCTGGAGACTCTGTGATGAATGAACTTATTTATCAACGGAT
Source organism: Erwinia billingiae Eb661 (assembly GCF_000196615.1). Taxonomy (NCBI): domain Bacteria; kingdom Pseudomonadati; phylum Pseudomonadota; class Gammaproteobacteria; order Enterobacterales; family Erwiniaceae; genus Erwinia; species Erwinia billingiae. Next base: position 430,085 of record NC_014306.1, on the reverse strand, counting down.
AGAAAAGAGTGCACGCTTTAAAGAACTGGTGAGAAAACGCCAGGCCTTTGCCACTCTGCTCTCCGTCATCATGCTCATCCTGTACGTAGGTTTTATTCTGTTAATTGCCTTTGCGCCTGGCTGGCTGGGCGCGCCTCTGCATGCCGGTACCAACGTGACCCGTGGTATTCCCATTGGTATTGGCCTGATCGTGATCTCTTTCCTGCTGACCGGCGTCTACGTCTGGCGCGCCAACGGTGAATTCGACCGCTTAACCCGTGAACTGCTGAAAGAGGTGAAAGGATGAAGCGCCCTCGTTTATTGCTCTGTCTGGCGGCGCTGCTGCCGTTCTCTGCCCTGGCGGCGGACGCGATCACCGGTGCGGTGCAAAAGCAGCCCACCAATTACGAAGCGATCGTGATGTTCCTGATTTTTGTCGCCTTTACGCTGGGGATTACCTACTGGGCGTCGAAACGTACCCGCTCGCGCAGCGATTATTATACCGCCGGCGGCAATATTACCGGCTTCCAGAACGGGCTGGCGATGGCCGGTGACTTTATGTCCGCCGCGTCATTTTTGGGTATTTCCGCGCTGGTTTATACCTCCGGGTATGACGGGCTGATCTATTCGCTGGGATTCCTTGTCGGCTGGCCGATCATCCTGTTCCTGATTGCCGAGCGTCTGCGTAACCTGGGGCGCTATACCTTCGCGGACGTGGCGTCCTATCGTCTGAAACAGATGCCGATCCGCACGCTGTCCGCCTGTGGTTCACTGGTGGTGGTGGCGCTGTATCTGATTGCGCAGATGGTGGGCGCAGGCAAGCTGATCCAGCTGCTGTTCGGCCTGGATTATCATGTTGCGGTGGTGCTGGTCGGGATTTTGATGGTGATGTATGTGTTGTTCGGCGGCATGCTGGCCACCACCTGGGTGCAGATCATCAAAGCCGTGCTGCTGCTGTTCGGCGCGTCGTTTATGGCGTTTATGGTGATGAAAACCGTCGGCTTCAGCTTCAATAACCTGTTTACCCAGGCGATGGCGGTGCACCCGAAAGGCGTTGAAATTATGCGTCCTGGCGGGCTGGTTCACGACCCCATCTCCGCGCTGTCGTTGGGGCTGGGACTGATGTTTGGTACCGCTGGCCTGCCACATATTTTGATGCGTTTCTTCACCGTCAGCGATGCCCGTGAAGCGCGCAAAAGCGTGTTCTACGCCACCGGCTTTATGGGCTATTTCTACTTCCTGACATTTATTATCGGCTTTGGTGCGATCCTGCTGGTCGGCGCGAATCCGGCGTTTAAGGATGCCAGCGGCGTGCTGATCGGCGGCAACAATATGGCGGCGGTGCATCTGGCGGATGCGGTTGGCGGCAGCCTGTTCCTCGGCTTTATCTCTGCCGTGGCCTTTGCCACCATTCTGGCGGTGGTCGCCGGTCTGACCCTGGCGGGCGCTTCGGCGGTCTCTCATGACCTGTATGCCAGCGTGTTCCGCAAAGGCCAGGCCACCGAGCTGCAGGAGCTGCGGGTATCGAAAATTACCGTGGTGCTGCTGGGCTTTGTCGCCATCGCGCTGGGGATTATGTTCGAGAAGCAGAACATCGCCTTTATGGTCGGGCTGGCGTTCTCTATCGCGGCGAGCTGTAACTTCCCGATTATCCTGCTGTCGATGTACTGGTCGAAACTGACCACGCGCGGCGCGATGATTGGCGGCTGGCTGGGGCTGATTACGGCGGTGATGCTGATGGTGCTGGGCCCGACAATCTGGGTTCAGGTGCTGGGCAATGCCAAAGCGATCTTCCCGTATGAGTATCCGGCGCTGTTCTCGATGTTAGCGGCCTTTATCGGCACCTGGCTGTTCTCGATCACCGACAGTTCGGCATCGGGCGCAGAGGAGCGTAAGCGCTTCCAGGCACAGTTTGTACGTTCACAGACGGGTGTCGGGATTGAAGGCGGGAAATCACACTAAACGGGCGTTGAGGGGCGGATCGAACGATCCGCCCTTGCGCATCAGAAGTGAACTGACGCACCGACATAAGGACCATCAGCAATGACGTTGTCTTTACGACCGTCTTTGCCGTTCATGGTCATGTACTTATAGCCCACGCGCACGTCAACCAGCGAGATTGGCTGGAAGCTCACGCCGCCAGAGGCTTCCTGGTAGTTGTCGATATGGCTGGAGAACGCGTCCGGCGAGTAGTAGTACTCACCAAATACGTTGAACATATGGGTGACCGGCACCTTCACGCCAGCACCGACGGCAACGGCATAGCCATCTTTGCTGTCAGTTGGGTTGGTCGACATCACTTTCGCGCCAGGCGACAGGAACACATCGCCAATCGCGACGTTATAACCCAGACCCAGGCTCTCAACGTTGCCATCATGATCGCTACGCAGCCAGTCACCTGAAAGCGCAAATCCTGGGGAATCGGTGCCCAGACCCAGGTGCAGGTTGGTGTAATCACGACCGACGTCAACGCCGCCATCGATTGCCTGCGCGGATCCTGCCAGCGCCAGAAGCGCCAGTGCGCCTGCGGTAGTTGCCACTGCTTTCATTTTTTATTCTCCTGATGAATTTACTCACACCCTGTACGGGCGGCCTCGCAGAGTAAACCAACTGCCAGCGTATTCCTATGAGACATCACTGACAGAACGCAGAATTTAGTTAACATTACAAAACAGCAGTAACAGGATGTGTCTGTCAGACCGTGGCCCACAGTAAATGGCCAATCGCCGGGGCGATAATCACCGTCACTACGCCAGACAGCATCATCACCAGGCTTGATACCACGCCCTCTTCCTGGCCGATTTCATAGGCGCGGGCGGTGCCGGCACCGTGCGACGCCGCGCCAAATCCGGCCCCTTTCGCCATGCCCTGTTTCACCGCCAGACGGATAAACAGCACGTCGCCCACTGCCATACCAAACACCCCGGTGATCACCACAAACAGCGCCACCAGGTCCGGCTGTCCACCGAGCTGTTTCGCGGCGGCCAGCGCAAAAGGCGTGGTGATCGAGCGCACCGCCAGGCTGCGCTGGATGGCTTCCGGCAGCGTTAACATGCGCGCCAGCCACACCGAGCTGAACACGGCAACCGAGGTGGCGGTGATCACCCCGGCGCTCAGCGACATCCAGTGGCGGCGGATTATCGCCAGGTTTTCATACACCGGCACGGCAAAGGCCAGCGTTGCCGGGCCGAGCAGCCACAGCAGCCAGTGGCTTTCGCCGATATAGTTCTGCCAGGAGATATGGGTGATCACCAGCAACGCCACCAGCACCATCGGCGTCATCACCAGCGGCATCATCAGCAGTTTATGCCAGCGGCGATAGAGTCGTTTGTTAAGGAAGTAGATCGCCAGCGTGGCGATCAGACAGAGTACGCTGACCCGCAGATCATTCATGGTTGCGCGCCTGTTTGCGTTCCGCCAGCCAGATTTCGAAGCGATAAACGCGATCGACCACCAGCGCGGTGGTTGCCAGCACCAGCAGCGTACTGATGCCGATCACCAGCATGATGCGCCAGCCTTCGACGCGCAGCAGTTGCGAGTAGTTGACCACCGCCACCACCGCCGGCACAAAGAACAGCAGCATTTCCGCCAGCAGCCAGCGGGATCCGGCTTTAACCCAGTCCAGCGGCAGCACGCGCAGCATAATCAGCGCCAGCAACAGCAGCATGCCGACGATATTGGCCGGCAGCGGCAGGTGGAGCCAGTCCACCAGTTGCTCAGCCACTAAAAAGAATCCGACGTACAGCGCCACCTGTAATGGCACCTGAACACGTTGCAGCCAGCCCGTTCTTTGCGGATGTAATGCTAACGCCATAATGACCTCTCCCCGAGATTGCGAGTGGGTAGTATAAATCGGTAACAAAGAGTGAAAAAAATGACTTAATATTATTCAAACTATGCCATTCAGGAATGTTTATGGACGTCCGAGCCCTGCGTTATTTTGTCGAAGTGGTCCGCCAGCAAAGCTTTACCCGGGCGGCGGAGCAGCTGTTTGTCACCCAACCGACCATCAGCAAGATGCTGCGCCAGCTGGAAGATGAGTTGGGCTGCACGCTGCTGATCCGCGAAGGCCGCAAGCTGCATCTGACCGATACCGGGCAGGCGGTTTATCAGCGCGGGCTGACCATCCTGCAGGAGTTTAAGCAGCTGGAAGCGGAAATCACCGATATCAATGATTTAAAAACCGGCGAGCTGAGGCTGGGGATCCCGCCGATGGTCGGGATGCAGATTGCCGGTTCGATTTCGGCCTTCCGTCACCGTTATCCCGGCGTGGAGCTGAAGATTTCCGAATTTGGCGGCCTCACCGTGCAGCAGGCGGTGTTGTCCGGCACGTTGGATATCGCGTTGACCGCATTGCCGGTGGCCGATGATTTGCCGCTCAATTCGCTGCCGTTGATGAGTCATCCGTTATGCGTATTGGTGCCGCGCACCAGTGAATGGTTGCGGCGCACGCATATTCCGATTGCGGAGTTAGCCGGGCATCCGATCCTGATTTATAACGAGGAGTTTTCGTTAAACCGGCAGTTAATGAAGGCGTTTCAAAACAGCGGTTTTGCGCCACAGATCGCGGTGCGCAGCGGCCAGTGGGATTTCCTCGCGGCGATGGTGCAGGCGGGCATGGGCGTGGCGATCCTGCCCGAGCCGATTTGCCAGCGTCTGGATAAGAAGCATCTGTTGTGGCTACCGTTAGAGTCGGATTTGGTGTGGAAGCTGGGGTTAATCTGGCGGGAAGGCAGCTATCTGTCGAAAAGCGCGCAGGCATGGATTGCCTGTTGTCGCGAGTTCTGGCCGGGCCAGGCCCCGACGCTGTCGGTTGGGAGATTGAAAGAGTGAAGGGCAAAACCAGCTTCGGGGGTAAGGCGTCAGCATAGAGCACATTTTCCGGGACGCCGTAAATCCATCCCTGGAGGCTTGGCTGCGGCATCCCTGCCGCAGACACCCGGCTAACGTGCTCTATGCCGCCACCCACTAACACTGACGTTTTGGATTGGGCCGGTGGACACACAGGTCAAAAAAAATGGGTTTGACGTGTGTGTCCACAATCGACCATTCAACGCTGAAGCTTGAGGGGAAGGGTGAGAGGGGTGATAAGCAAAGCATCGGCGACAGGGATGTCGCCGCTGAGCCCCCAGGGATGGGTTTACGGCGACTTTGCGTTCACCCCTCTCTCCCTGAGCAAATCACCAGCACACCCAGACGACCTCCGCGCTAACAGCAAAAACCCACACTCACCCTGCCACCAGCACATCCAGACGACCTGCGCTATTTACTCTTCTTTCTCGATCAGCAGCGTTTCCAGCAGGTCGAGATCGTGCAGTAATTTCTGCATGGTTTCGTTGCTGATTTTCTGCGTGGCGCGCAGGTGATACAGCTCGCCTCGCTCAGCCCGCAGGGCCGTCAGGCGGAAGCGGCGCTCCAGATTCTCGGCGTACAGCGCGCGCTCCAAATCCTCTTTGCCGTCGACGCGGCGGCGCAGGTTGCCGGTCACGCGCGAACTGACCTCTTTTACCAGCTCCGGATCGATGTTCTCTTCGGTATCGGCGGCCAGACGCTCTTCCATCTTGTGCAGACTTTCAATCGCCGTGCCGGCCATCACTGCCCGCGCCATCTGCACTTCATGACGATGGGCGGTTTTATCCATCCCTTCAATGCCACGCAGCAATAACGGTAACAGGATCACACCCACCAACAGCGAGAACAGGATCACGCCCGTCGCCAGGAACACCAGCTCGTAACGTGCCGGGAAGGCGTCGCCATTGGTCAGGAACAGCGGAATCGACAGTACACCGGCCAGAGTGATCGCTCCGCGCACGCCGGCAAACGAAGCAATCAGCAGCTCACGCGTTGAGTAACTGGTGAACTCCATCGGCTTCTTCTTAAGCAGGCGCTTGCTGATCTGCTGCATCGCCCACAACCAGCTAAAACGCACGATCATCAGCGCGGCGTAAATCAGCACCACTGACAGCGCCAGCATCCAGAAATCGACGTTAGGATCGGCTTCGGCCAGATTCATCGAGTTGGTGAGGATGTCCGGCAGCTGCAGGCCCAACATCAGGAACACCATGCCGTTAAACACGAATTCCAGCATCTGCCAGACGCTGTTAGCACGCAGACGCATCGCCAGCGGTGCCTGACGGATAATGCCGGAACGGGAAATGGTCATCCCCGCCGCCACCGCCGCGAGGATCCCGGACACGCCGATATGTTCGGCAATCAGGTAAGAGGCAAACGGCAACAGCAACAGCAGCACGGTTTGTGTCGCCGGGTCATCACCGCTCCAGCGGCTGAGCAGACGCAGCGATTTACCGTACAGCCAGCAGATGGCGATACCGGCTAACAGCCCGCCAATCGCGACCTTCAGGAACTCGATGGTGGCCCCGGAGACGGTAAACACCATGGTGCCCATCGCTACCGCGACGGCAAACTTCAGCGACACCAGGCCAGAGGCATCGTTCATCAACGCCTCGCCCTGCAAAATCGCCATGATTTTCTTCGGGATGCGCCCTTCCCCGACAATGCCGGACAACGCCACGGCATCGGTCGGTGACAGCACCGCTGCCAGCGCAAAGGCCGCCAGCAAAGGAATGCCCGGCACCAGCCAGTAAATCAGATAGCCAATCCCGACCACGGTGATCAACACCAGCACCAGCGCCAGCCCGATAATTTCGCGGCCGTGGTTCAGAAACTCACTGGTCGGGGTTTTCCAGCCATCGGCAAACAGCAGCGGCGGGATAAACAGCACCAGGAACAGCTCGGGATCGAAGTCGACGTGCAAACCAAACGTCGGCCAGGCGAGCAAGGCACCCATGGCGATCTGCACCAGCGGCAGTGGGATTTGAAACGGAATGATGCGGGCAGCGACGCCTGAGAGCGACACCATCAGCGTCAAAATGAGGATGGTAAAGAAGATTTCCATGTTGTCCTTATCTGTCTTCCTGCGAAATACACAAATGCCAGTCGGAACGATCGACCTGAGAGAATAGTAAAACAAAAATGCGGTGGGTTTAAAAACAGGAAGTGCGCTATCGAGGGATTAATGCATTTAAAGGCTAAAATCAGGGGCCGACGGGCGGCCCCTGACGGTTTAGATCGCCCAGCCGCCGGCATAGAATGCCACCAGCGCCACCGCGATAATCACCGTGCCGGCGTTCAGCTTGCGCCATTCGCCCGCAAAAATACGGCCAATCACCAGTGAACCGAAGCCCAGCATGATGCCGGTCACGATATTACAGGTCAGCACGATAAACACCGCGGCCAGCAGGCCGGACATCGCATCAACAAAATCGTCAAAATTGATTTTTGATACGTTGCTCAACATCAGCAGGCCGACATACATCAGCGCCGGTGCCGTGGCATAACCCGGCACCAGATAGGCCAGCGGCGACAGGAACAGGATCACCAGGAACAGCAGGCCGACGACGATTGCCGTCAGGCCGGTTTTGCCGCCCGCCGCCGTACCGGCCGCCGATTCGATATACACCGCCGCAGGCGATGCGCCCACCAGACCGGCGAAGATGCTGCTGACCGAGTCGGTGGTCAGTGCCTTGCCGCCGTTGATGATCTGATTGTCTTTGTCCAGCAGGTTAGCCTGCCCGGCAACGGCACGGATGGTGCCGGTGGCGTCAAACACCGCAGTCATCACCAGCGCCAGCACGCTTGGCAGTACCGCAGGCTTCAGCGCACCCAGAATGTCCAGACTGAACACCAGCGAATGACCATTGGCATCATTCAGGCTTGGCATGGCAAACAGCCCCTGGTACTTCACCGCCGGATCAAAAATCAGCCCGAGAATGGAAATGGCGATAATGGTCAGCAGAATGCCGCCCGGCACGCGCAGCTTTTCCAGACCGAAAATTGCCGCCAGGCCAACCATCGACATCATCACCGGGAACGAGGCGAAATCACCGAGCGCCACAGGCAAGCCCGGCGCAGGGTTTTTGACCACCAGGCCAACGCCGTCCGCGGCGATCAGCAGCAGGAACAGGCCAATCCCAACGCCCGTGCCGTGCGCCACGCCCATCGGCAGATTACGCAGGATCCACGAACGGATGCCGGTAGCGGAGATGATGGTGAACAGGATCCCCATCAGGAACACCGCACCCAGCGCCACCGGCACGCTGATATGCTGTCCCAATACCAGGCTGAAGGCGGTAAAGGCGGTCAGTGAGATTGCACAACCAATCGCCATCGGTAGATTGGCCCACAGGCCCATGATCAGCGATCCGAAGCCCGCTACCAGACAGGTGGAGACGAAGACCGCCGTCGGCGGAAAACCGGCTTTGCCGAGCATAGACGGCACCACGATCACCGAATAAACCATGGCAAGGAAGGTGGTCAGGCCCGCCAGAATTTCCTGACGGACCGAACTGCCGCGCGCAGAAATGTTAAACCAGCTGTCCAGCGAACCGCCGGGCTGATGAGAAGGAGTCGACATAGTGAAAAATCCCCTGAGATTTCTTATGAGTTATTGATGCGTGACGCATGAAGCTGACTGATTCAACGTTTCACCATCCCAGGACGCACTGTTCACAGACCGCGAAAACCCGTTAGCCGGGCAACGTTCGGAAAAAAGGCAAACGTTTACTACGTCACGCATTAAGCCGCACTATTTTAAAGGCAAACGATTATCCAGCCTTTATCAGTGCATTATCAACTCCTGATCGCACCTATATTTGCAGCAACCTGAAACGCAGGGGCATTTCAGGCAGAAATCCATTCAGTCGAGCTTCACTTCACCGCCCTGTTGCAGCGCACGCTGCCAGGCGGCACGGTTTTGCACTTTCGCAAGCCAGGCCTGGATGGCCGGGGAGTTGGCGGCACCGCCTCGCGCGGTCAGCGCCTGGATCGGGAAGCTCATCTGCACGTCGGCAATGCTGAACTGCTCGCCGGCAAACCACGCGTGGCTGGCCAGATGCTGTTCGATAAATTCGCGATGGGTCGCCAGCTGTTTATCCAGATAGCCTTTCTGCACGCCCTTACCAAAGGCATTGCCAATGGGACGCAGCAGCCACGGCACCGGCGGCTTGCCCATCCGGCTGAAGATCAGCTTCATCACCAGCAGCGGCATTAACGACCCTTCGGCATAATGCAGCCAGTAACGAGACTGCAGGCGCTCGTCCTCATCATTTAGTTTCAGGCGATTTTCTGCGTCATAACGCTCGGCGAGGTATTCAAGGATCGCGCCGGATTCGGCAATCACGCGATTTTCGTCGGTGATGACCGGGGATTTACCCAGCGGATGCACTTTTTTCAGCGCGTCCGGGGCCAGCATGGTGCTCTCACGCTGATAGCGTTTGATCTGGTAAGGCACTTCCAGCTCTTCCAGCATCCAGAGCACACGCTGCGATCGGGAGTTATTCAGATGGTGAACGGTGATCATGCTCTAACCTTGTGTTATACGAAGAGTTATCAGTATAGACCCTCCGCCACAGCCTGATGCCGCTCACTTCCGCTAAGACTCCAGCAGGATTGCGCCGGTGCCGCGCTCGCTCAGCCTGTCGTCCGGGTTGCGCAGCGGGCAATCCTGCATCGACAAACAGCCGCAGCCAATGCAACCGTCCAGATCGTCACGCAGCCGGGTTAAGGTTTCGATGCGCCGATCCAACTCCTCGCGCCATTTCTCGGTCAGCACCTTCCACTCTTTCGGCGACATGCGGTTTCCCGCCGGCAGCTGCATCAGATGGTCACCAATGGTGGCCAACGGAATACCGATGCGCTGCGCAATTTTCACGATCGCTACCCGGCGCAGCACGTCGCGGTGATAGCGCCGCTGGTTACCGGCATTGCGGAAGCTGGTGATTAACCCTTTGCTTTCATAGAAGTGCAGCGCAGAGACCGCCACGCCGCAGCGTTGCGCTACGTCGCCTGGGGTCAGTTCTCGCTTGTTGGGGCAGTTGCGACTTTTTTTCATTTAGCTCTTTACCTCAAGTTAACTTGAGGAATTATACTCAGCAGCCATTGAGAAGACGACCAGAAATTATTTCGCCAGGGAGAAGAGCAGCATGCATGACGACATCATCCACACCCTTACCGACTGGATTGAAACCAACCTGGATAAAACCCTGTCGATTGATGAAGTGGCCGCGAAATCGGGCTATTCGAAGTGGCATTTGCAGCGGATGTTCCGCACCGTCACCAAACAGACGTTGGGCGGCTATATTCGTGAGCGTCGGCTGACGCTGGCGGCCGAAGCGCTGAGTCAGACCCAGCGCCCGGTTTTTGATATTGCCATGCAGTACGGTTACGACTCGCAGCAGACCTTCTCCCGCGTGTTCCGCCGCCAGTTCTCGCAGACGCCGACTGCCTACCGTCACACCATGCGCCGTCAGTCGCTGACCCGCCAGGTGAGCTACAGCTTCGACTGCAGCGACTTTGCCAGCTCCGCTTACGGCAAAGTGCAGCAGGACAGCAACAGCCCGGCCTGCAACTAGGCCCGGTTACGCATCTTTGGCGCGGCCTGCGGATCCTGTCCCCAGAATGACGGGGAGAAGTACCAGCCGCCGCCCAGTTCCTTGATGTGGTACATCGCCGCATCGGCCTGGGCAATCATCGCCTCGCCGGTGCGGTGATTTTTGGCCAGCGCCACGCCAATACTCAGCGATTGCGCCACCGTCTTGCCGTCGGTCAGCCTGATCGGCTCGAGCATCGCTTCGATGACGTTTTCAGCCATTCTGGCCGCCTGCTCGCCGTTTTCGATGCCCGCCAACAGCACCGCAAACTCATCACCGCCCAGACGCGCCACTAAATCATCTTTCCTCAACCTGCCACGCAGGCGATGTGCCGTTTCCGTCAGCACGTTGTCCCCGGCAGCGTGACCATAGGTATCGTTCACCTCTTTAAAGCGGTCAACATCGATAAACAGCACCGCAACCCGATCGGCGGTTTGCGGGTTGTTCATCAGCGTGTGCAACGCCTGCTCAAACGCTGTCCGGTTAGGCAAACCGGTCAGCGCATCATGCCGTGCCTGATGGGCCAGCGAGTCGTTTTCGCGCTGCAGATGGGTCTGCCAGTCTGACAGCTCATCCAGCAGGCTGTTGAAATCCCCGCTCAGCTTGTTCAGCTCGGCAATCGACGATGACGGCACCCGCAGCGAGAAGGCGCGCCGTCGGCGTACGTCGTGCGCCACTGAGGCAATATTTTGCAGCCCGCTGAGGATCCCCGCGTGCATGCGGTTGGACAGGCACGAGGCCAGCAGCGCGGTCACCAGCAGGCTGCCGCTCAGCCACTTCAACGCCTGGCTAAGATAATGCAGCACCCGGCTGGCATCACCGCTCAACCACACCTGTCCAATCACCTTGCCGTTGTGCACGATTGGCACGTTGGCAGGCTGCGGGAAAATCCAGTGGGTGACCAGCTCCCCGGCGCCCTGATGATGTTGCGCCCCGGATGGAGGCCAGTTCACCAGCAGGCGATTACTGGCATCGACAATTCTGACGTGGCCAAACTCCGCCTTCGCCCCGATTTGCCGCACGATGTCGTTAGCCGCATCCGCATCGCCCGCCAGCACCGCCGGCTGCACGCTGTAGCCGAGGGTGGTGGCCACCAGCTGGAGATTGTTTTCCGCATAGCTGCGCAGGGCAAACATCGACAGCACCGACAACGAGATGCCGCTGAACAACAGCGACACCACGATGATCACCAGATGAATGCGTTGCAGACTTTTGCGTAAGGTCAGCAGCGGTTTTTTAGCCGTTGAATTAGCCTTGTGCACGGAGTGCTTCCACAGAGGTAATGTGGCCCTGTTGGTTGTGCTGGACCCGTAACACGTAGTGGCTACTCAGGGTCGCCACGTCATCAGGCGTCAGCGGGCGCTGTTTTGCGTCAGTCGAAAACACAAAGCCTCCTTTATTGTTTTTATTGCTCCGTTACCGCATTTCGCTTTAGCGAATATGACGGGAGCTGTATTTGAGGTGTAGAGATCCCGCCCTGTGGAAATGGAAGGGAATGAGTTATAAGGATTTTTACCATGAAAAATCCTACAACCCATTGGCGGGTTGTACAACTTTTAAGAGGTCGGATTCATCTCAAAGAGGTAATTTGACTTAAGTCACGTCAAATAAAAGCTAAGTAAGGTTTAAGTATGGAACAACCCCGCTAATTGCTAGCAATATCAAGCACCTGTTTTTGCTGAGTTTCCATCAGTGCCGTTGAAAATAAGAGGTGGAACCGGACGATCGGGCTAATCATTTATAATGAGTTTAATTGTCATTTGTCGTCTCAAAATAAAGCTAACTGCCTTAAATTAAAAATAAAATTGATATCGGAGAGTAATTATTTTCCAAAATATAAGGAATTATGCGCAGTAATATAGCCTGTAAGACGGTTTTCATTCTTTCCCTATACGGATTATTCCCCATACTTTGGAATTAAATCGGTAAACCTCAGTTAATAAAAGGCTTAATGTTCCACTGACAAAAAACTACCATACCAGGTCTAAATTTTGTTCAAATTTTAAAATCGAGTGATATAATGTGACCGTCATCACACTTCTGTGACCTGTTATGTCCGTTCAAGTGAAAAGCAACCTGGCAACTTTTCGTCTGGATCGGTGATGACACCGCCTCTTGTCAGGGCAGTAAATCTCGGAGTTTGAACGATATGGGTACCTTAACCGCTAGCCTGGTATTGATGAGATGGGAACTGGTTAGTGCAGTAATGATGTTTATTGCCAGCACCTTTAACGTGAAGTGCCGTCAGGCCAGCCACAAAGGCATTGCCTTTGTCTTCACCGGCGTGGGTATCGGCATGTCATGCTGGTTCGTTACCGGGCTGTTAGGTATCACTCTGAGTATGGATAACCTGCATAACTTCTGGCACATCACCAAAGATGTGTTTATCGACGTGATGAGCCACACCCCAACTGATTATCCTATGCCCTGAAAACAAACGAGCCGCTGACTCAGAGAGTCAGCGGCTCGTTATTGTATTCGGCTCAATCAAAACTTCTTAAAGGCCACCGGCAGCGGCGTAACGCTTCCTGACGTTGCTGGCAATACGGCTGCTTTGTGTTCCTGCAACCACATATCACCCATCATCTTATCCAGGCCCATATCCAGCCCGGTCACCATGCCTGCACCCGGCGTAAAGGTCAGCTCACCAAAGAAGATTTGCCCTTCGCTGATGTACCAGTCAACGCGAACATAGTCGAAGTCACTGGCCAGCTTTTTGCTCAGCTCCAGCGCCTTCTTCAACGTTTCCATATCCCCGCTGATATCCAGTCCGGTATCGCGGATCTTGTAGAAGCACTGCTCCAGGTTGTTGACGTAGAAGTTCATCGACAGCGGTGAGTTGCCACAGCGGTTGTAGATGATCTGCAGCACGTACTCAAAGTTGCCGTCTTTCTTGTTGAACATGTGGAATTTGTAATCGATGGCGGCAAACTTGCCATCACCAACATACTCTTCCACCAGAATGCGCGGCTTAATGTAGCGATAATGAATTTCCCGCGACTGATGCGAGAAATCACAGCGCAACCACTCTTCACAGCGGCGCACCAGCAACTGTTTTTGAATACAGTCTGGTTCTTCAAGAAAGATTTCTACCATACCAGAACCGTGGTTCGGTTTAATAACGGTGTTTTTTAAGGATTTAAGCCCCAGCAATGAAATCGGATCGGCCGTTTCATGCAGCAAAGGAATTAAATACTCTTCACCAATTGTTTTTGCTATGTAATCGCGCACTAAAACTTTATCCGAAAGATTCCCATAACGAACATAGTCGCCAGTGACGAATTTGCGGTACAGAATTTTCTCATTAAACAGTTTCGGCTGGCGAATGTTAGGTAACCGCTTAAAAGTGTGAAAATAGTAAACTCGGTCCTGATAAGACCATGGCATTTTCTTGAGCAGGTATAAGACGCCTTTTCTCAATTCTGCTTTGAGTTTTAACATTTTTTACCTCATTTGTATGTTTTGTAGTTAAGTGAGGAAAGCTGTATTTTAAGAATGACGGCATTCTTAAAGAAATAATTCATTACGGTCAGGGAGAGCAGTTCGGTGACCAGAACGCTCCAGGCTGCGCCTGTTAATCCCCAGAAACGGATGAAGAACCAGTTGGTTGCCACGCTAATTACGACCAGCACCACGATCTTGACCAGCAGGTAATTAAAACCACCTTCCTTCACCATGTAGCGGTAAGCTACTGTTCCCATTGCCGAAAAGCAGGTTGCTAACGACAATAACGTAACGAGATTTCCTGATTGTGTGTAGTCATGCCCATAAAGGGTAGTGATGATCTTTTCGCCAAACAGCGCGACGACAAGAAGCATCAAAAAGGAAACTGCCATTACATAGCCATTCAGCCTTGCGGCCAGTTTTACTGCCACATCCGCACGCTCCCTGAAGATCTCAGAAAAGCAGGATGTAATGATCGCTACCGGGATAAAAATCCACGAAGCAGAGATAGTGTTGGCGGCGGTAAACAGCCCCAGCTCATGCGCTGAGCCCACGCCTACCAGGAAAAATTGTGCCAGCTTAACCTGTATTGAGATGAACACGCTGGAGATGGCCAGCGGGAGTCCCGCATGTAACAGGTAGCGCAAATAGCTTCTGTGCTTGCGCTTAGGCGGCGAGCTGATGGTGTTCGCCTGAAGGAACCGGCTGCGCTTGATCATGTACGGCACCAGCGTGACCGCCACGATTGAAAACGACAGCAGCAAAGGACTCAGTTTGAACCAGGCCACCAGAAAGCTGATGCCAAAACTGATGATCATTCCCGTGGCATTCGCCACCGTGTTCATCCGGGACTCTAACCGGGCATTGTTGTAAACGCTGAAGATATCCTGCGTAACAAACATTGCCGACAAGAATGACGCGACCGCAAAAACCAAAAAGTTTTCCCGCATCTCCAGCCAGACGTAAATTAATACCGGCAAAGATAAGACTAACAACAAAACCATTCTCAGCTGTTTGGCCACCGCCATCAGCCGTATTCCTTTTGGCGCACTTTTGCTGATACTTTTAAACAGAATGGTTTCAGTACCGAAAATAGCGATAGTCTGAACAATTGAAAAAAGTGATGCAGAAAATGCTATTTGCCCGAATATTGAGGGGCCAAAGGATTTTGCGACATAGGATGTGACAAATATCACTCCAAATACGGAAACGACCTTTTCCGACATCATCCAGATGGCGTTTGACATTGCGCTGTGTTTCATCGAAGCATCCTTTGTAAAACTAATCACTTATTGCAATAACTCGGCACGTCCATGTCGAAAACGGAAAAGATTAACGCTCAATATACCTGGCGATAAAAATGGACCTAAAATTTATAATACGGACAATTCCTAATCCGCTCGCAATCAAAT
Source organism: Erwinia billingiae Eb661 (assembly GCF_000196615.1). Taxonomy (NCBI): domain Bacteria; kingdom Pseudomonadati; phylum Pseudomonadota; class Gammaproteobacteria; order Enterobacterales; family Erwiniaceae; genus Erwinia; species Erwinia billingiae. Next base: position 414,802 of record NC_014306.1, on the reverse strand, counting down.
GCGTTTTTTTGTCTGAGCGCTTCACCGCTGAAAAATAGCCAGGGTAATTACGCGCTTAAATTCATGTAAACCTTTTCACAAGTCACTTTTTGGCGCTAATTATCATGGCACAAATTTCAGGCTGCACATGCGGGAGTATTCTGAATCACATGTTGGCATTGAAGATTTCATGAGACGAATTTATATCAAAAACCTGCATATCGAAAGCTAACTAAGGGGTTTGGAAATAAAATAGGAGAAATCCCATGATGATATTTCTTCATAATCACTTAACTTAATCCCTGCCATTCAAATCGCGCACTTAACGACACTGCTGTGATTTTTGGAATAATCAGATCCACTAATTATTGCAGTCGTTCTCATCACATTATTGTTAAGAAAGGGAAGAGCATTTATGAGAAAGTCACGATATACAGAAGAGCAAATCACCAGTGCCATTAAAGCATCAGAATGCGGTGTAAAGGTGAAAGAGATCTGCGACGAACTGGGTATCTCTGAAGCGACCTTCTATAGCTGGAAGAAGAAATTTGCCGGTTTATCTTCTGAAGAAGGCCGTAAAATCAAAGACCTGGAGGAGAAAGTGCATAACATGGAGCGCGAGCTGCAGACCCTTAACTCCGACAAAGAGATGCTGCAAAGCGTGCTTAAAAACTTCTTTACTACCAATGACAAGCGCCAGGCCGTTAATTACCTTCAGGATACCTTTGATATCGGGACTCGCCGCAGTTGCCGCCTGCTGGATATTAGCCGTAGCGTGTATCATTACCCGTACAACATTGAAAACCATTAATTGAGATCCACAGCACGTTTCTATATTAGACGCAGGACCAAAATAAAATATTCCCAATGCTAATTGAAAAGTACGGTTCGATTTTCTGGAGACGCTTTTTCTTGATGAGTTAATTGTCTGGATTGTCCCCTGTTAGGCTGTATATTTACTAACCACCAGCTAAAAACCCATCTGTTTCAATCCCTTCTGAGCGCATTTATCTTTGAACCCAAAGATAAATGCGCCTTTCCTGACATTAACCTCGCTAACCGGAAGGTCAAAAAACACCCGCCCACCTTCAAATTCCGTTAACATTCTCTTTTAATCAATGGTTCATGGTTTTCATCTTTTGGGCAAAAGTGCATTTCATATGCTACTCACCAATTTGGCTTAAAACCCCGCCTGATGGTGCATCCGTCACGATCAGAGCCAGTCATACTGTAAGAAACCATAAAGTAACACTTAAGATTTACACCCTTTAGGCCTCTGAAGCGTTCGCCAAAGGAATCATAATCACGGATTTTCTAATGTGTTCGCCCTTACCTTTCGCCGATATTAACCTTTAGATGAACTGGAAATTTGAGTTAAGGCTGGTTTGAGAATATAAAAACCGTCTCAAAAAGCGCGCCTTTACCATTAAGAAGCGCCCGTACACTGTCCAAAAAGCGGGTGATTATCATTAACGATTATTCTTATAGCGGAACAATTAGAGACTGTGCCTGGTAAAAGCGTGCGGTGTAACCGCTATTCGGCCTGCGGTATTGTCCTAAAAACACGGTGCGCTTCACAGATTTGACATAATAAACCGCGCATTTGCGGCCAGCCGAGAAAGAAGCTTTACCCGCGGGATTGGTGGGAGAGTGAGCAAAGAAGCAGGCAGGCTATAGCCCGCAGGCAGCCTGAACAAGCGCACCCGTGAACCGGGCTTGAGTCCAATAGCCTCATTAGCGGGCCGTTTATCACCTTGATTTGCCTTAAGTCGTCAGCAAATTAAACGCCGCTTCAACCGACTGCGAACAGGGCCATTTGCGGCCAGGATGTTTACCAAACGTTGAGCGTGATCATGGTTGACTGTCATTTTCATCCTTGGAATGCCGACCATGACCGATACCACACTCGTTCCCCATCAGGAAAACAGCCTGACCTTTTTTCTGTCACTGATCTCCGGAAAAGTTAAGCCGGGCAAGTTGTGGTATGACCCGGAGTATCGCATCAAGTATCTGTTCCGCTCGCTGGCCTGGCCTGTCGCCACCCACAAGATGCTGACGGCGATCACCGAAGAGCCGGTGATGCGCGAGGTTCTGCCGATCCAACACACGCTGCCGAGCAAGATCCACCGCCCTTACCTTTATAATGGCATGCCGATGGCCGCGCGCACCCACGCCATCATCAGCCATTACCAGTATGTGAAGCAGCTGTCTTCCCTGCGCTTACGCCAGGCAATGCTGACCCAACAGGGCGTGGAGCTGGTGAATTTTGCCGGTAAAAATGGCGAAACCTTTACCGTCACCCTGGCCTGTACCGGCCGGTGCGAACGTGAAGGTGAAGTGAACCTGCTGTTCCGCCGGGATGGCGTGCAGCTGGCGATGCTGACCTTTGCAGTGACAACGGTCGACGGTGAGAAGGTGGCGATGATTGGCGGTATTCAGGGTGCTCATCGCGATACGCCGCATGAGCTGATCCGCGAAGCGACCAAGGCGTGCTATGGCCTGTTTCCAAAACGGCTGTTAATGGAAACCCTGTCGCTTATTTGTGCCGAGACGGGCGTGACGAAAATTGAGGCGGTCAGCGATCAGGGCCACATCTTCCGCAGCCTGCGCTATCGTCTGAAGAAACGCAGCCTGTTCCATGCTAGCTATAACGAGTTTTGGGAAACGCTGAATGCCCAGCCGTCAGGCAACAAGCTCTACTCGTTGCCGCTGAGCTTCCCAAGGAAGCCGCTGGAAGAGATCGCCAGTAAAAAGCGTTCGGAGTACCGTAAACGGTACGATCTGTTGGATACGCTGCGTGAGCAATTCAGTCAGGTCATCGCCTGATATCAGGAAGGTCCAGCCCTGTGCAGATGTCAGGGCTGCTTATTCTCTTCTTTTTCCACGTCATCGATCTTCCAGATCGCGCCTTTTTTTTGCAGTGTCACCACCAGCAGCTGTTGATCGTTGGGATCGTTACCCAGAGTGACGTCGCCCGTGGCGGTAAGCCCGTTCAGGGTAAAGCGCCCGACGCTGACATGATCGACCCAGGAATCGCTGTAATCCTGATCCTGCAGGAAGAAATCATCGTCCATGCCATCCGGACTTTTGATCAGCACATTGATTTTGCTCAGCAGCTCAGGCGTCACATAGGTGTTGAGCAGCGGATCGTGCTCATCGATGGGACTCTCATCTTTGCTTAACGCTGTCAGATACCAACTGTAAAAACTCTGGCTGACCGCTTCAGGATCGCTGCGGTGTTCTGCCGCCGCAACCTGCCAAGCCATCAGCACGATAACCGGTGCCAGTAACCATCTTTTCATCTAATGCCATCTCTACCCGGGAATGCCAAAATGCCCCGCTAATTTACCCTTTCGCGACAGTATTTGAGCGATTATCTGCGTTATTTTTGGTAAATGTTTATAGCGGATGCGCCGTCAGCCAGCGCGTCATCACCGTGGCCAGCGCTTGCGGCTGTTCCAGCGGCAGCATATGGCCGGAATCCTCAATCACGGTAAGCGTTGCACCGGCAATGTTATCGCGCAGCACTTCGGATTCGTGTAACGTCCGCATCCGGTCTTCAGCTGCAGCAATCACCAGGGTTGGGCAGGTTATCTGCGGTAAAAGTGCCGTGTCGCTGTTGCGGGCCATCAGCAGCTGACGACAGTACGCTTCCCTTCCCATCCGCTGGCTCATGGCGAGCACCTGCTGCTGTAATCCTTCATCGCCGGCATGCTTTTCACTGAGCGACAGCGCAATGGCCTTATGGCCAAGACCGCGAAACGCGCCGCGTGCAGACTGCAGCGTTTTCGCCGTCGCCGCCTTAAAGGCCTGAGCCTGTTCACTGTCCTGCTGGCTGGAGGTGGCAATCAGTATCAATTTTTCCACCCTTTCTGGCGCCTGACGGATCATTTCGCGCGCCACAAATCCGCCCATCGAAAAGCCGACCAGCGTGAAGCGTTCGGGTGCCTGTTGCAGTACCCGCGCCGCCATCGCCTCCAGCGAGCTATCCTGCGACAGATCGCCAAATACCAATGGACCAAACGCCGCCAGCTCGTCGGTCATTGCCTGCCATAATCCGGCGTCACACATTACGCCCGGCAGTAAAACCAGTCCCGCCATCTTGTTTTTCCTTTGTTTTTTGCCTGCCCGCAGGATAGCAGGCGACGCTGGTGATGGCGATTGGCTCAGCGGATGCATTGCCGGCGTGATAAAGGTATAGTGTTCATATATACGCACAACCGTACACATATGGAATGGTTATGAATGATGTCGTTCGCTCGGCCGCCCGGGTTCTGGATTTGCTGGAGTATTTCAGTGAGGACGAAAGGGAAGCCAGCCTTGCCGCTATCTCCGAGACCTTCAGCCTGCCGAAAAGCAGTGCCCTGGGGTTACTGCGTACCCTGTGCGTGCGCGGCTACCTGGTTAAGAACGATCGCGGCATCTACCGGCTTAACGAGATGTTTCGTCTGCATGGCTTCAGCTGGGGCGGCGCGAAGCTGACTCAGGTGCTGTCGCTGGCCAAACCGATCATGGAGCAGATGGCCAGTGAGCTGGAAGAAACCGTCAGCCTCGGCGTGATGACCTCTGAAGGCAAGATCCGTCTGGTGCATCAGGCTCTCTCCTCACAGGCTATCCGTTATGAGATGTCGCCAACCATGCTGCTGCCAATCCACTGCACCGCGATGGGCAGGATGTTTTTGTCATTCAAAAACCCGGCGCAACGCCAGGCGTTGCTGGCCCGCAGCCCGTTGTCACCCTGGACAAAATACACCGTGACCGATCCGCTTGAACTGGAAGCGTTGATCAACCAGGCCGGTGCGAGAAATTACGCCATTTCCGCAGATGAGGTCGACGTTGGCGGCACCGGCGTCTGTACGGCGATTTGCGACAGCAACGGCGAGCCAATTGCTGCGCTGAACGTCTCATCGGTTTCGGCCCGCTTTAGCGATAAAAAATCCGCCATTATCCGCACGGTGTTGGAACAGGGACAGCGTTTAACGGCGCTGTTCCAGGCTGCGGAGAAGGGCTGATCGGGTTCTGCGAAAATGCGCAGAATGATACGAACTTCTTATTTCTCACTTTTTTATCTGGCCTGCTGGCTGATGTTCACCACAGTGTTTAACGCTGCATATAAACCAACGGAAGGTGAGTAATTTCACCTTTCTCATCATCACCACTCTTTAATACTACAAACCCGCATAAATTCGATCACACCGCCGCGCTAAATTGACGATTTTTTGCCCTGTGCCGATGTTGCCGGCAGGCTGGATCTGCTTTCAGCTGTGTGTCAGGATGAATTCATATATGAGAATTTAAGTTCATATATATGAACATTCATTTTTCATGCAGTTCTGACTGAGAGCCTGACTATGAGCCAAGACCAGTTCACCCAGGAAATGAATCTCTATCCTGCCGACAGCCTGACGCGGCACAAGCGGCGGCAGTTGTTTGCCGCGATGATCGGCAATGTTCTTGAATACTATGACTTCATTATCTTCGCCTATATGGCCACGCTGATCGCCCGTAATTTTTATCAGGGCGATGGTGCCACCGGTCTGCTGGCCAGCTTTGCCACCTTTGGCGTTGGCTTCCTCGCAAGACCATTAGGCGGTGCCGTGATTGGCCGCATTGCCGATAAATATGGCCGCCGCGTGGCGCTGCGTATCACCATCTACGGGATGGCGCTCGGCACCGTCGGCATTGGCTTACTGCCGACCTACGAAACCATTGGCATGCTCGCACCCATATTGCTGGTCACCATTCGCCTGATCCAGGGCCTGTCTGCCGGCGGGGAATGGGGCACCGCCACCGCCTTTGTTGTCGAATCGGCCCCATCGGACCGCCGTGGTTTCTTTGGTGCGCTGGGCCAGGCGGCCATCGCTTCTTCGCAGCTGATCACCAGCCTGGTGGTGGCGGGGATCACCCTGATTTTCAGCGAGCAACAGATGGTGGACTGGGCCTGGCGCATTCCGTTCCTGCTGGGTGTGCTGCTGCTGCCGGTCGGGGTGTATATGCGACGGAATCTGGAAGAGACCCCGGCTTTTATTGAAGCCCAGGGCAAGCCGAAAGCGGTGACCAAAACCCCGATGGGACCGGCGATACGCATGATGGCGCAGACTTTTGGTTTCGCCATCATCTGGACGGTTTCCTATTATGTGATGCTCTCTTATATGCCCACCTTCCTGAATAAGCAGGTCGGCTTCACCCAGACCCAGGCGCTGACCTCCAACGCCATTGCGCTGGCGGTGATGGTGCTGACCATTCCGTTTTTTGGTGCCCTTTCCGACCGTATTGGCCGCAAACCTCTGCTGCTGATGTGCTGCGCGGCTTTCGTGATCCTTCCCTACCCGTTGTTCTCGCTGGTGCTGGCGTATAAGTCCTTCTACGTGGTGCTGGCGGTGCAGATCGTCTTCAACCTGTTTATTGCGGCCTTTTCCGGTGCGGCACCGGCTGCGCTGTGCGAAATCTTCCCTACGGCTTCGCGCACCATGCTGCTGTCGATTGGCTACAGCTTGTCCACGGCGATTTTTGGCGGCTTTGCGCCGTTTATTGCCACCGGGCTGATCGAATTTACCGGTTCACCGGTATCGCCGACCTTCTATCTGATGCTGGCAGGCCTGGCATCGGGGCTGGTGATTATGCGCCTGCGTGAAACGGCCACTGAAGCCCTGCGCTAACCGGAGAACAACCATGAGCAAAGATATTTTGATTTGGGGTGCAGGCGCGATCGGCGGAACCGTCGGGGCCTGGCTGCTGCGGGCAGGCTATGACGTTACCTTTGTTGACGTCGATAGCCAGCATGTGGAGTGCATTCGCGATCCGCACCGCGGATTGAAGATTACCGGCGAGGTCGATAGCTTCACCGTTCAGGCTAAGGCGTTTCACCCTTCGGAACTGAGCGGTAAGTGGCAGCGCATTTTTCTGGCGGTGAAGGCGCATCACACTGCGGACGCCACGCGCCAGCTGGCGCCTTTCCTCGACGCCGACGGCTATGTGTTATCACTGCAAAATGGCCTGTGCGAAAGCACCATCAGCCAGATCGTCGGTGAAGATCGCACCGTCGGCGCCTTTATTAATTTCTATGCCGACTGGACCGCGCCTGGCGAAATCAACTATTCCAATCGGGGTGCTGCGGTGATTGGCGAGCTGGATGGCAGGCTGACACCGCGTCTGGCCACGCTGCACACCGATTTAAGCCACTTTGAACCGGGCATTATCCAGTCTGAAGCACTGTCGGGCTGGCTATGGGGAAAACTGGGCTATGCCTCGCTGCTGTTTGCGCAGGCAGTGGGTGCAAAAGGCATTGCCGATTGTCTGGCGCGCGAGGATATCCGCCCGGTTCTGTTGGCGCTGGCGCGGGAGATTGTGCAGGTTGCTGATGCCGAAGGCATTGCGTTGAAGGGCTTTAATGGCTTCGATCCGCAGGCTTTCCGCGCGGGTGCCAGCGTTGAAGCCATTAACAGCACCTTTCATAACATGGTCGAATTTAACCGGCCTAATACCAAAACCCATTCGGGAATATGGCGCGATCTGGCGATCCGCAAGCGCCCGACGGAAGTGGACGGTCAGCTGGGCATCGTTGTCCGCATCGCCGGCGATCACGGCATTCCAACGCCTGCACTCAACGCGCTGATCGCCCAGATCCATCAAATCGAACGCGGCGAACGTCCGCTGGCCGAAAACAATCTTAATGAGCTGCTTATATGACCCTTTCATTCAGTGGTAAACGCATCGCAATCAGTGGCGGTGCCATTGGTTTCGGCCGCGAGATGGCGCTGCATTTCGCCTCGCTTGGCGCAGAAGTGCACGTATGCGATATCCGTGCGCTGGCCGGGCTGGAGCAGGAAGGCATTATCAACTGGCAGGTGGATTTGTGTGACCGCGAGGCCGCCGCCAGCTGGATTGCGGAGCTGAGCCAGAATGGCAGCCGGCCGGTGCATATTCTGGTCAACAATGCCGGTGGCGTGGCGGGCCAGCAGGGAAAAGCGATTGAAGAGGTGAGCGATGCCGACTGGGACAGCGTGGTCGACATCAATCTGGGTGCCACTTTTGCCCTGTGCCGGGCCGCCGCGCCATTAATGAAGCAGGCCGGGCAGGGAAACATTATCAATATCAGCTCCGGTGCGGCGTTAAAAGCTTCGCTGACTGGCGTGCAGGCCTATTGCGCCTCCAAACACGCGGTACTCGGCCTGACCCGCCAGCTGGCCCATGAACTCGGGCCGTTTGGTATTCGGGTTAACGCCATCGCGCCAGGCTTTGTCTTCACCAATGAAGCCACGAAAAAACAGTGGGATAACTTTGGCGAGGAACGCCAACAGCAGCTGCTGAACAGTATTGCGCTTCGCCGTCTGGGCACCGCCCGCGATATTTCGAATGCCGCCGTGTGGCTTGCGTCCGATCTGTCTTCATTTATTAACGGACAAATCATCTCAGTTGATGGAGGTAGTTAAGCCCATGCACCCGACAGAATCACAGCAGGAACCCTGGCAGTGGCCGGACGAAATCTGGCAGCAGAAGGTTAATCACGTCAGAGCGGGGAAAACCCTGAAGCCTACGCACTGGCCGAATAACGCGCCCTTCGCTATCGCGCTCTCTTTTGACAGCGACCATGAAACCAATGAGCTGCGGGAAGGCGGAAAATCCTTTGGCCGCATGAGCTGGGGCCAGTTTGGTACCCGCGTGGGCATTCCCCGTATCGAAGCGCTGCTGAGCAAGGCGGATGTGCCGGCCAGTTTTTACGTCCCGGCGGTGTGCGCCCTGCTTTACCCTGAAGAGCAAATCAGACTGACCGCACAAGGACACGAAATCGCGCTGCATGGCTGGATCCATGAGCTGAACTCGGTGCTGTCGTATGAGGATGAACGCAGCCTGATGCTGAAAGCGTCCGAGACGCTGGAAAAGGTAACCGGCAACCGGCCTGTGGGGATGCGCACGCCCTCGTGGGATTTCAGCCCGCACACGCTGCGGATCGCCAAAGAGATGGGGTTGCTGTACGACTCTTCATTAATGGCGGACGAGAACTGCTACGAGCTGCTGCTGGACGGTGAACAGACCGGCGTGGTCGAGCTTCCCGTGGAGTGGATCCGCGATGATGCGGTCTATTTTATGATGAACCGTTTTCAGGCCTTACGCCCTTATACGCCACCGGAAGCGGTGTACGATATTTTCCGCCGCGAGCTGGAATATGCCCATCAGGATGGCGGCTTGTTCCAGCTCACCATGCATCCGCATATTATTTCTGCCCGTTCGCGGGTGTGGATCCTGGAAGAGATCATCAAGCTCGGTCGCTCGCATGGTGCCTGGTTTGCCACCCATGCCGATATCGTGCGATGGGTAAAGGAACACGCTGAATAGTCGATCCGTCCCTCTCCGTAGGACAAGCGCGGAGAGGGAATGATGATGAAGGCGGGCGATCAGCATTGGGATATTTGCCGGGAAAGGTTAACTTCGGAACGCTGGGGCCATGCGATCCTGCTCGCGGTTTGGCAGCCCCAATCCATTCGCGATCACTCGCCATTGAGCCACAACATCACTGAAATTTTCGATGATTTCGTTGGCATCATCCGAGCGAACACGAAAGTAGCCTGCAACTTCCCGTGCCAGTTCAAGATCAAGCGCATTATCAGCCTCAGTGATATTCAATTTGAGACCATCCGCGAAGGGGACAGGATTCATGTCATAGGCTTCTGAAAGCCGCCACCCGGCACCGGGAACCAAAATAAAACCATGATTACGCAAGTGATCGTCCGTATTGGACACCAGAATGTTGAATACAATTCTTGACCACAACTCGCGAAGATCTTTGTTGGTCTGAGAACCCTGTCTGATAAGGACATCAGCAAGTTCAAGATAGCTAACGCCGTTGGAGGCATCATCGCCATCAAGGTGTCGGGTCATTGTCATCGCCGAGGCAAAATGCAGGCGCCGCCCGTGTTCTGTGCGATCAAAACGTCTGACCATAAAACAGTGATAGTCGCTCGCAAATTTTCTGGCCTCAGCAGCGGCCACATTCAGTCCACATCCTTTCGCCAACACATTCACTACCATTTCCCAGCCACCGACATCGTAGTCGTCTCGTGCGCTGGGAAATTTTGCGATACACAGCCTGCCCTGATCGTCAGCCACACTGGCTTTAGGTCTTGCTCCCCCCAGGGATCCGCCCGGTGCAATAAGCATTCGCAACCACTCCTGCCCCTGAGGATCACGGTTATCAGGATCCTGCTCCAACGCGATGCTGGCCCTTTCCAGAGCATGAATTTCCGTAAAGGGTGGCGCGGCGATCCCTGCTCTGTCGTCAAGAAACTCCCCACGATCTTCACGGCGATAACGAAGCGCACCGACTCTATAAAGATCGTGTACACCCAGCAGATAATCCGACTCATAAAGCCGTGTTCCCCCGGGCTCAGTGCCGGCTCTGATATCCCTTTCAAGACGTCGATCCATCAGGACTCGCCCCCATCTGTCAGGACTGGAATCACCAATGACCCCGAAACTCTCGCGATGCTGAGAAGGGTATTGGGGTCCCGGATACAAATGAATATCAGGGTCAAGTTGCAGATACCCCAGGCTGGGATCGGCTAATGCGAGGGGATCATACTGGAACTCAAATAATTCCCGCGCACGTGTCTTACGGACATGCAGAAATCCAATTCGTTTCGCAGCAGGCAGTCCTTCCCAATCTGCATAGACACCGATCATGGTCATTGTCAGTCCTCATCCTTTTTGTTGACTGGTTTCAGTAGGGCAACCAATTCGGTTGCCGTTTTACCTACTGCTGCGGGTTCTCTCAATCCCTTGTTCTGCACTGACTTATATTCAGGGCTGGCCGGCTCTTTTGCGGAGGAGTTATCGAATGTGGCAATCAGCTCGTCTGATTTAACCGTGGCGGCTTTGGTCCGATTGCGTCGCTCAATCTTATCGGTCTTAATTGGTTTCCTGGCTCTCACAGTTTTATCCCCCATCAGACGGGCGTCCTGAAGCTGTCGACCAAGCTCATCATCGGCAATCAGCTTTGCCAGATCGTTTTCCAGCCCAAGGACCTGCATAACTGAAAGCCAGGCACCTATTGTCACTCCCGCGCTGCCAGACTCCAATGAGCGAAGGGTTACCGCTGTCATGCCCGCACGCTCTGCAACCTGTTTGGCGGTCAGTTTCCTTCGTAAGCGGGCCATTTTCAGACGCTCGCCCAACCCTGCCAGCAGCTTTTGGGTATGGGGTAATAAAGGAGCTGTTTTTTGTGCCATAACGATACTATTTCCGCTTTTTAAGGATCAAAACGTCATAATATTATCACTTTTAAAAATACTTTCCATCTATTGCGCGTTAAGTGAGCGATCTAAAAACGATAATATTTTATCGTTATTGGGTGTTTTTCAATAAAATACTATCATTTTACCCACCACTAACAGGCTCCACTCACCGCCAACCTACATCACCCTTTTCCCTGCGATCTGAGCAGGAAAATAAAGTACGGCGCGCCGATAAAGGTGGTGAGCAGTCCGGCCGGGATTTGGTTGGGGAATAACACCATCCGGCCACACCAGTCGGCCAGCAGCATCAGCAGTGCACCGACGATCGCGGCCATCGCCAGTTGCGGCATCGCGCGGCGGAAACCGAGAATGCGCGCCATATGCGGTGACATCAGCCCGATAAAACTCAACGGGCCGACCGTTAAGGTTGCGCCCGCCGTCAGTATCGAGGCCAGCAACAGAACGATCAGCCGGGAGCGCATCAGCGGTACGCCCAGCGCTCTGACGGTATCGCCGCCCAACGGCATAACGTTCAGCCAGCGACGGCACAACGGCATTAACAGCATCAGCACCAGTGCGAGCCCCGCGCTGGCGATGGCCTGCGGCGGCTCGACGCCGTAAGTCGAACCGGAAATCCAGCTCAGCAGGTTACCGAGGCGCGGATCGCCGCTGGCCAGTAACAGTGAAATGATGGCAGAAAACAGCGTGCCTAAGGCAATGCCCGCCAGTAACAGGCGCTGGGTGGAGAAATGGCGCCTGCCCGCCACCAGCAAAATGGCCGCCAGGGTGATTGCCGCGCCGCCGCTCCCCGCCACTAACATCGCTGCGAATCCGCCGGCGGGCAGCAGGAACAGAGTGAGCACCACCCCTGACGCCGCGCCGGCGCTGATGCCTAACACTTCCGGACTGCCCATCACATTGGCGGTGAGTTTTTGTATCAAGGTGCCCGCTGCGGCGAGCATCACACCGGCACTCAATGCCGCCAGGGTGCGCGGCCAGCGCCAGGGCCAGACGCGCCAGAGGTCGTCACCCGCCCAATGAATGCCCTGGCTGTCGCGTCCTACCATCAGCACCACCACTAATGTCGCCAGCAGCAGAACGCCGCCACCGGCAATCCATCCTGCTGGCCGCTGGCGCTCAGTCGGTAACTCGCCATACTGGCCGGAGACTGCAGGCTGGCTGGCGTGTCGCAGGCGGGGTAACAGCCAAAGCAGAACGGGTGCGCCGATCAACGCCGTTGCCGCGCCCGTCGGCACCTCTTGCCAGACGCGCGCCAGCATCACCATCGCCTGATCGGACAGGCACAGCAGCAAGGCCCCTAACACCGGCGCAAGCAGTAGCCGGTGCAACAGGCGTCGGGCACCGAGTAATTTGGCCAGCAATGGCGCAAACAGGCCGATAAAGCCGACCACGCCGACGGCATTCACCATAAAGGCGCTCAACACCACCGCCAGCGCCAGCGCGACAAAGCGGGCAGACGACAGCCCCAGCCCTAACTGTTGGGCCACATCATCATCCACACCCAGTAAGGTCAGCGGCCTGACCAGCATCAGCGCCAGCAGCAGGCACGGGATCAGCCTTGGCAGAAGAGACTGTACCGCTGACCAGTCCTGCTGATTGAGCGCCCCGCTGCTCCATAAAAACAGGCTCTGAAGTTCCTGAAAATGGAAGATCGCCAGCAGGCTGTTAAGGGCACTGCAATACAGGCTCAGCACCAGCCCCGCGAGGATCAGGGTGACGGGAGAAAGCTTTTTACCCCAGGCGGTGCCAAACACCACCACGGCAATCACCAGCGCGCCCAGCATCGCGGCACCTTGCTGACCGACAATACCGGCGGGCAACATGCCCAGGCTGGCCAGGGTGACGCCCATTTGCGCGCCGCTGGCGACGCCAAGGGTGGCGGGTTCGGCCAGCGGATTGCGTAACACCTGCTGGAATAAAACGCCGGCCAGCGCCAGCCCCGCGCCAACCAGCAGCGAGATCGCCACGCGAGGCAGGAAACTGTAATAAAACAGAACCTGTTGGATATCGGTTTTATCAGGATGGAGGATCGTCGCCGCCCACAGATGGTGGGGAAGCAGCTGCTGCGCGTTGCTGAGGCTCAGTATCAGCGTGGCGGCAACCGCCAGCGTCAGCAGGATCAGCGCAAAGGGTGTGCGGTGCGGTTTGCCTGCCCGCCGTGCGTTCAACGTCACCATTGTTTCTCCAGTCCCTGCAGCATGCGGCAAAATTGCATCGCGGTGAGGGTTGCGCCAAAAATCCAGATGGCGGGCACGGTACGCACGCTGTTTTGTCGTACAAAGGGAATCGCCTGCCAGACCGGCGTGGCGCGAATGCGCGTCCTGGCGGCTTCATCGCCATGATCCAGACAAATCGCCCGGCAGGCCGGCAGGCTGGCTAAACGTTCAATCCCCACCGTTGCCGTTCCCCAAAAGCCGTTCTCTCCCTGCCAGGCATTTTTAATCCCCAGTTGCTGCATCACGTTACCAAACAGGCTGGTTTCACCGAGGATCACCGCATGTCTTTCATCAATAAGTGAGAAAACCAGTAACGGCTGATGGCGGTAAGCCGCCAGCTGTTCGCGCGCGTCAGCCAGCTGGCGGTCGAACCATGCCAGATGATGTTGCGCAGCCGCCTGGCAATTCAACCGCTGCGCAAGCGTCACCAGCCCTGCCCGCACCGTCTGCAACGGCTGGCCGTGCTCATCGGTGAACGCCACCGCCTGTGCCGGTGAGATAGCGCGTAACTGCGCCTCGCGCGGGCCATAGCCCTGCGAATAGAGGATCAGGTCTGGCTTCAGTTCAGCGATGTACTCAAGATTGGGTTCGGAACGCGTGCCGACATCAGTCACGCTGGCCGGTATCGCCGGTTCGCGCACCCACAGCTGATAATCGCGGGTATCGGCCGCCGCCATCGGGGTGATCCCGAGGGCAAAGAGCATTTCCAGCGGCAGCCATTCCAGCGCAATAATGCGCCGGGCAGGCTCAGCCGCCCGTAGCGAAAAGCCCACCAGCAGCGGCGACAGCATCAACGCGGTGACCAGGCGGCGACGCGGTCTGTCGATGCTGGCTGACGTGCCCGGCGCTACACCATCAGAAGGCATAGGAGAGATTGACGGAGTAGTTGCGTTCATCGCCATACACCGCGTAATCGCTCAGCCAGGAGTAATAGGTGCGATCGAAGACATTGTTGACGTTGGCCTGCACCGCCAGCTGTTTGGTCAGCTGGTAACGGGCAAACAGATCAACCAGCGGATAGCTGCTTTGATAGACGCGCGTTGTTTCGCCATCCGGCCCGGTGGCGTCCTGGAAGGTCTTGTTCTGCCAGTTTACGCCGCCACCGATGGTCAAATCGGGCAGCATCGGCAGCTGATAACGGCTGAACAGTTTGAGCTGCGTTTGCGGCATATTGCTGTTTAAGCGTGCGCCGGTATCGTCCCTGGCCACATAGCGCGTCGCGCCGAAGGTCAGCTGCAGATTGTCGGTCACCGCACCATTGATTTCGAACTCAGCACCCCTACTTACCGTGCCCTGCGCGGCATAATAGGCCTGCTCGCTGCTGTCATTGACGAAGTTTGAGCCATCGGCCTGGCCCACGTTCTCCTGCTCGATGCGGAAGATGGCGAAGGTGGCCGTCAGACGCCCGTTCATCCAGTCAGATTTCAGGCCGGTTTCGTAGTTCTTTCCGGTCACCGGCGAGAGGTAAGTGCCGTTGCGATCGCGATAGGTCTGCGGCTGGAAGATCGAGGTGTAGCTGGCGTAGGCGGACAGAGAGTCGTTGATGTCATACACCAGGCCCGCATACGGCGTGAGGTTGTTTTTATGCACGTCGCCGCTGGAGCCGATGGTGCTCCACTGGGTGTAACGGCTGCCTAAAATCAGCGACAGCGGATCGGCCAGTGAAAAACGCGCGGCGATATAGCCCGCTTTCTGACGAACGGTGTCGTCCAGGTTCTGATACCAGTCGCCCCACTCCGGTTCGGCGACGTTGCCGTCCCAGTTACTGCCAAAGCTGCCCATTTGTTCGCTGTCTATTGGACCATCCGCGCTGTAGGTGGTATTGCGCTGACGGCTGTAACTCACCCCGGTGATCAGCTCATGCTGGCGGCCAAACAGGTCGAACGGCCCGCTGGCATAGGCGTCAACGGATTCAAGCTTACGCGTTCCTCGATCCTTACTGCCAAAGCCGGTGGTGCCTTCGCCCGTCGTGGCATCCGGGAAACCTTCTATATACAGCAAGGCATCGTTAAAGGTCTCTTCGGCATGGGTGCCATTGACCCGGAAGCTCCAGCCGTTATCAAAATCATGGCGAATATTGGCGAAGACCTTGCGCGAGTTGATGTCGTAATGCGTCCAGTCGGTCGAGGTGCTGGTATTGCGGGTGTAATGGGTTTTCACCCCGTTGCTGTACCAGGTTGGCAAGCCGCCCCAGGTCGGGTCGCTGGTGTTGGTTTGCTGATAGTCGTAGCCCAGCGACAGCGTGGTGTTTTCTGTCAGATCGGCATCGACCACGCCATAGAGGAATTTCTTGGTTTTATGGTAGCGATCCAGCTGCCCGTCCTGATCCTGATAGCCCGCCACCACACGGCCGCGCACGGTGCCCGCCTCGTTTAAGGGACCGGAGACATCCGCCACATAACGCTGCTTGTTCCAGCTGCCGTAGCTGGCGCTGACGTTGCCGGTAAACTCACGGCTGTCCGCCTGCTTACGCACCATATTGACGGATGCCGCCGGGTTTCCGGCGCCGGTCATCAGGCCGGTAGCACCACGGACCACTTCGATGCGGTCATAAATCGCCGTGTCTTCTGCGGCATCGCCAAAGTTCCAGGTATCGCTAACCGAGCTGGGAATATCATCGTAGGTGTAGCTGCTGATCATAAATCCGCGGGAGAAGTAAGACGCGCGCTCGCTGTCGATCACTTCCGTCGAAATACCGGTGGTGTTATTTAACACATCGCCGACCGACTGCAGGTTCTGGTCCTGCATACGCTGTTTGGTCACCACGCTGAGCGACTGGGGCACATCGCGTGGCGTCAGCAGCATTTTGGTGCCGGCGGTGGTGGTTTTTACGCTGTAATCCTGCTGCTCCTCGGCAGAATCGTCGACCGTTGCACCGACCACCATATCCTGCTGAGTGGAGGATGGAGCAGAAGAGGTTTTGGCCGGGGTTGCGGCGGCGTTTGCTGCCGGAGCAGCGCTATTACTGTCGGCGGCCTGCACCAGCGCAGGGTTTACCAGCACCAGCATCGCCAGTGCCGAAAGTGAAAAATTGACGCGTGTTTTATTCTCAGGCGCGCGTGATTGCGGCCCTTTTTCCCTGCCAAATGAAGACATAACCGTATCCCATAGAATTTTATTATTGGAAGCTGAGGCTTCTTTTTTGTCTTTCTACGCCGGTGCAGCTTGCCACTGTTATCCGGCTGAACTCACATCAGGCGCGATGCGCACGAAATGAGAATGTGAATAGTAATCATTTGGCTTCAAGGAATCTTGCAAAGGTTCACTGCGATTACGTAACAGAATGTAAGGCGAGGGAAAGCAGAGGGATACGGGGAGAAAGCTGGTCGCGCAGGCATAAAAAAAACCCGCCGGAGCGGGGTTTTTATGGGAGGTTCAACAACGTTCTGAAATCAGAATGGGATATCGTCGTCGAAGTCCATTGGTGGCTCGTTGTTAGCCGGCGCGCTGTTCTGCTGTGGCTGAGCCTGCGGACGTGCCTGCTGGCCGCCGCTGAACTGGTTGCCGCCACTCTGTGGCTGCTGTGGCTGACCCCAGCCGTTGTTGCTGCCCTGGCCGCCGCCGCCAGCCGGTGCGCCTGCACCGCCGCCCTGACGTCCACCCAGCATCTGCATGGTGCCGCCAACGTTGACGACCACTTCGGTGGTGTACTTCTCAACGCCAGCCTGGTCAGTCCATTTGCGGGTCTGCAGTGCGCCTTCGATATACACCTGAGAACCTTTACGCAGGTACTCTGCCGCGACTTCCGCCAGTTTGCCAAACAGCACAACGCGGTGCCATTCGGTTTTTTCTTTGGTTTCGCCGGTTTGCTTGTCACGCCAGCTTTCGGACGTGGCCAGCGTGATGTTGGCAACGGCGCCGCCATTAGGCATGTAGCGGACTTCCGGATCTTGACCCAGGTTGCCCACCAGGATCACTTTGTTTACGCCTCTGCTGGCCATGTTCGAGTCTCCGATAATTGTTCTGCTTTAAGTCTAAGCCGGAAATTCTAACATGCCACTCCCTGAGATCCTACTTTCAGATCCGGATCTCAAAGGCCTTTATCACGCTTGCGCCGTTGCAGATTGCGGCCTGAGCAGGATCGAGATTTTTTACGGCCAGGTCGCAGCCTGCATCAGGATCCTGCTGAGTGCTTTCGGCAAAACACTGGATATCCAATCAGGTTATTTTGTGCCATAATTACAGGCTTAATTCTGGCCATGCCGGACCGGCATGGTGAGATCTGTGTTAATCCGGGAATTGTGAATGGATAAGATCGAAGTACGGGGTGCACGCACCCATAATTTGAAAAATATCAACCTGACCATCCCGCGCGACAAACTGATCGTTGTCACCGGCTTGTCAGGTTCCGGTAAGTCCTCGCTGGCGTTTGATACGCTGTACGCCGAGGGGCAACGCCGCTATGTAGAATCCCTGTCGGCCTATGCGCGCCAGTTTCTCTCGCTGATGGAGAAACCGGATGTCGATCATATCGAAGGTTTGTCGCCAGCCATTTCGATCGAACAGAAATCCACCTCACACAACCCGCGTTCCACCGTGGGCACCATCACTGAAATTCATGACTACCTGCGCCTGCTGTTTGCCCGCGTCGGCGAGCCGCGCTGCCCGGATCATGACATTCCGCTGGCGGCACAGACCGTCAGCCAGATGGTGGATAACGTGCTGGCGCTGCCAGAAGGCCGCCGGCTGATGCTGCTGGCGCCGATCGTGAAAGAGCGTAAGGGCGAACACACTAAAACGCTGGAAAATCTGGCCTCGCAGGGCTATATCCGCGCCCGTATCGATGGGGAAGTGTGCGATCTTTCCGATCCGCCGAAGCTGGAACTGCAAAAGAAACACACCATTGAAGTGGTCGTCGATCGCTTTAAGGTGCGTGAAGATCTGCAGCAGCGGCTGGCAGAGTCGTTCGAAACGGCGCTGGAGCTCTCCGGTGGCACCGCCGTGGTGGCGGATATGGACGATGAAAAAGCGGAAGAGCTGGTGTTCTCCGCGAACTTCGCCTGCCCGGTCTGTGGCTACAGCATGACCGAACTGGAACCGCGCCTGTTCTCCTTTAACAACCCGGCCGGTGCCTGCCCAACCTGTGATGGCCTGGGCGTGCAGCAGTATTTCGATCCTGACCGGGTGGTACAGAATCCTGAGCTGTCGCTGGCGGGCGGCGCAATCCGAGGTTGGGATCGCCGTAACTTCTATTACTTCCAGATGCTACGCTCGCTGGCGGAGCACCTGAAATTTGATATCGAATCGCCGTTTGAGTCGCTGGAAGATCATGCCCGTCAGGTGATCCTGTTCGGCTCCGGTAAAGAGACCATCGAGTTTAAGTACATCAACGATCGCGGCGACACCTCGGTGCGTCGCCATCCGTTTGAAGGCGTGCTGCACAATATGGAGCGCCGCTATAAAGAGACTGAATCTTCCGCCGTGCGCGAAGATCTGGCGAAATTTATCAGCAACCGCTCCTGCACCAGCTGCCACGGCACCCGTTTGAAGCGCGAAGCGCGCCACGTGTTTGTTGAAAACACCACGCTGCCGACCATTTCCGATATGAGCATCGGTCATGCGATGGAGTTCTTCCAGAACATGAAGCTGAGCGGCCAGCGTGCGCAGATTGCCGAAAAAGTGCTGAAAGAGATTGGCGACCGCCTGAAGTTCCTGGTCAACGTCGGTCTGAACTACCTTTCGATGTCACGCTCCGCCGACACGCTGTCCGGTGGTGAAGCGCAGCGTATCCGTCTGGCAAGCCAGATTGGTGCGGGCCTGGTCGGCGTAATGTACGTGCTGGATGAGCCCTCAATCGGTCTGCATCAGCGCGATAACGAACGCCTGCTGGAAACGCTGGTGCATCTGCGCGATCTCGGTAATACGGTGATTGTGGTTGAGCATGATGAAGATGCGATCCGCGCCGCAGACCACGTGATTGATATCGGGCCCGGTGCCGGTGTGCATGGCGGCCAGGTGGTGGCGGAAGGCACCGTTGATGACATTATGGCGGTGGAGGAATCTCTGACCGGTCAGTACCTTAGCGGCAAGCGCGGTATCGCCATCCCGAAAGAACGCGTGAAGGCCGATCCGAGTAAAGTGCTGAAGCTGACCGGCGCAAAGGGCAACAACCTGAAGGATGTGACGCTGTCGCTGCCGGTCGGGTTATTCAGCTGCATTACTGGCGTCTCTGGTTCCGGTAAATCCACCCTGATCAACGATACGCTGTTCCCGATCGCCCAGCGTCAGCTGAACGGGGCGACCATCGCCGAAGCGGCACCGTATCGCGATATCACCGGCATGGAAAACTTCGATAAGGTTATCGATATCGACCAGAGCCCGATTGGCCGTACGCCGCGCTCGAACCCGGCTACCTACACCGGTATTTTCACCCCGGTGCGTGAACTGTTTGCCGGCGTGCCGGAATCCCGTACGCGCGGGTACACGCCTGGACGTTTCAGCTTTAACGTCCGTGGCGGCCGCTGCGAAGCCTGTCAGGGCGACGGCGTGATCAAGGTAGAGATGCACTTTTTACCGGACATTTATGTGCCGTGCGACCAGTGCAAAGGCAAGCGCTATAACCGTGAAACGCTGGAAGTGAAGTACAAAGGCAAGAACATTCACGAAGTGCTGGAAATGACCATTGAAGAAGCCCGCGAGTTCTTTGATGCCGTGCCTGCACTGGCGCGTAAGCTGCAAACGCTGATGGACGTCGGCCTGTCTTATATCCGACTGGGCCAGTCGGCAACCACCCTTTCGGGCGGTGAAGCGCAGCGCGTGAAGCTGGCGAGAGAACTCTCCAAGCGCGGTACCGGCCAGACGCTGTATATCCTTGATGAGCCGACCACCGGCTTGCACTTCGCGGATATTCAGCAGTTGCTGGAAGTGCTGCATCAGCTGCGTGACCAGGGCAACACCATCGTGGTGATTGAACACAACCTTGATGTGATCAAAACCGCGGACTGGATTGTCGATCTGGGTCCGGAAGGCGGCAGCGGCGGCGGGATGATCCTCGCCTCCGGCACGCCGGAAACGGTCGCAATGTGCAAAGAGTCGCACACCGCACGCTTCCTGAAACCGCTGTTGAATCTGGATTAAGCTACCTGACGTTTATCGCAAGGATAAGCGGGAGATTCAGGACAGTTCGGGCAAAGTGTGAGCAAGGGGCGGATTTCATCGCCCCTTGTTTTTTTCGCCGCCGTCCGCCGGGCGGATGACAGTTTTATTTGATTTACATGAAGAAATAAACTCCACACTCAGCAACAAATTAGCGCTCTTTTCCCCTTCGTTTTGCCGCTTCAGAGCAAATCCTGCAGGATCAGGCAAGATTTAGACAGGTTCCGGCATACCCCCTTTGCCAATAGCTAACTATCCTTAATGGGCTCGACTCCCTACACCGATTCTGCCAGCACGGTCTGTCAGAACATCCTCTAAGCAATAAGTTCTAAACACTTTCAATGACTGGAGACACCATGAATATTACGCATGCTTATGCCGCACAGGACGCCAAATCAAAGCTGGCTCCGTTTGAGTTCCAGCCGCGCGAACTGCGTGAACACGATGTCCAGATTGAAGTTATGTTCTGTGGCGTCTGCCACTCGGATCTGCATCAGGCCCGTAACGAGTGGAAAAACACCATTTTTCCTGTCGTCCCTGGCCATGAAATCGTCGGCCGTGTTACCGCTGTTGGCGGACATACCCATAAATATAAAGTGGGCGATTTAGTTGGCGTTGGCTGTCTGGTTGATTCCTGTCGCGAGTGCGACAGCTGTAAAGAAGACCTGGAGCAGTACTGTGAAAACGGTTTCACCGGCACGTATAACGGCGAAGACCGCATTTCCGGCGACATCACCTACGGCGGCTACTCCACTCAGGTAATCGTTAACGAAGACTTCGTGCTGCGTATTCCTGAGAACCTGGATCCGGCTGGCGCAGCGCCACTGCTGTGTGCGGGCATCACCACCTTCTCGCCTCTGCACCACTGGAAAGTCGGTCCGGGTAAGAAAGTCGGTATCGTTGGTCTCGGCGGTCTGGGTCACATGGGCGTGAAAATTGCTCATGCGATGGGCGCACATGTGGTGCTGTTTACCACTTCTCCCTCTAAAATCGAAGACGGCAAGCGCCTGGGCGCAGATGAAGTGGTCATTTCCAAAGATCCTGAGCAGATGGCGGCGCACACCAACAGCTTCGACTTTATTCTGAACACCGTTGCCGCTCAGCACGATCTGAACCAGTTCATCACCCTGCTGCGTCGCGATGGCACCATGACCCTGGTCGGCGTGCCAGAACATGACCACCCGGCACCCCAGGTGGTTAACCTGGTGTTCAAACGTCGCAGCGTGGCCGGTTCTCTGATCGGTGGCATTAAAGAAACGCAGGAGATGCTGGATTTCTGCGGTAAGCACAACATCACCTCTGATATCGAAATGATCAAGATGGATGAAGTGAACGACGCCTACGAACGTATGCTGAAAAGCGATGTGAAATACCGCTTTGTGATCGACATCGATACCTTACGCAACCAGTAAGGCCGATGGGCACAACCGGCCTCAGATTGTAGTGGCCGGATAATAAAGAAAGGGCGGAAGGGTTTCCGCCCTTTTTTGCGTCTGAACCGCCGGACACTCCCTCGCCCGTCAGCTTGCTTACGCATAGGCGGCGCTATGGAAATCAATTTCCCACTTCAGTACCTTGCCATACAGGTCAGACAGCGCGAATTTCTGCTCGGCGCTCAGTTGTGCCGCACAGCGATCCAACTCCGTTTTTAACCAGCTGGCCTGCAGGAAAAATTCCTCTTCCGCGTGCAGCTCAATCCACCGTCGCACATCTTCATCGGATTGCGTTTTCAGGCTGACGCGCTTGCACCAGTGGTAATACATCCACTCCGCGCCGAACATCAAGGTGATGATCTCTTCATAGCTGCCGCGCTGGGCTACGTTCAGCATGCCGTCGCGAAATCGTCTGACGCCAGGCAGATCGTCCGGATAACCGGCCGGATTGACCTGCCGTTTGGCCAGCACCGTGTCAAACCAGGCAATCTGCGTATCGACCAGCGCATTCAGCACGCCGATCAACCAGCGCTGCTGACGAATATCGGGCGCTTTACTGACGCCCAGCGCGAAGATGGCGATGGCGGTGGCGACAAAGTTACCTTCAAACACCAGGTAGCGATTGAAAACGTCGGCAGACAAAACGTCCTGCTCAATCTCGCAGACAAAGCGATGCTGCTGCATCTCATGCCAGGCTCCCTGATGCTCCCGCAGCAAACGATCGCTGAAGGTTTCCATCTATTCGCCCTCCAACACGGACGCCGCCGCAGCCATAAAATGCTTCACCCGCGCCAGCTCAACCTCATTCCACCAGACGCCATCCACCTTCAGCGCGCTGGCGACGATCACGCCCTGGGTACGCGACAGGATCTGGCCAACGTTATCCGGCGTAACGCCCGATCCCACCAGCAGCGGCAATTCGGTGGCCCCGCGGATCTCATCAATTTCGCTCAGCGTGGCGCTGTCGCCAGTGCGCTGACCGGTGGCGATCACCGCATCGGCTTCAAAGAAGTCGACGTCACGGGTCAGTTCCTGAATTGAGCGGTCGGCGACGATGGCATGGCTGCCATGCTTAACGTGGCTGTCGGCAAAGACCTTGATGTGTTCAGCGCGCAGCTGGCTGCGATAGCGCAGCGCTTTGGCCGCCGCACCTTCGATAAAGCCTTCGTTGGCGATGTAGGCGTTGGCCCATTGATTGACGCGGATAAAGTCGGCGCCGCCGGCAAGCGCGGTAGCCAGCGCAGGGATCGCCGCATTTGCCAGCACGTTGATGCCTAACGGCACGTTAAAACGGGTGCGCACCTTTTCGGTGATCACTGCCATCAGCGCCGCCGTTTCCGGGCCGATATCTTCCGGTTTAGAAAAAGGAATATCGCCGTGGTTTTCAATTATCAGGCCATGAACGCCGCCGGAAACATAATTATCCGCATCGCGTAACGCACGCTCAATAATATCGCCGATTGTTTTCCCTCTGTATTTCGGCGTGCCGGGAAAAGGGTCACAATGAATAACACCAATGACCACTTTCTTACGTGAAAAAATAGCTTGTATTGCGTCTTTTTTTCCTGCTGATATAGAAACCATCTTCTTCATCCTGTTCAAGGAAACACTATGCGTGTTTATGTCACCGGGAATATAGCCGTCGATGAAATCTGGTCAATTCCCGATATTCCCACAAAAGGCTCATCCATTCATGGCAATAAAACGTCACAAGATATCGGTGGCAAGGGCGCCAATCAGGCAATATTACTTTCCCGCTGCGGCATAGAAACAACGTTAGTTGCCGCGATCGGAAATGACAATAATGGCAAGTGGATCAAAGAGCAGATGCTCGCTGAATCCCTGCAACTGTTGCCTGACACGTTATTCCCTTGTCACAGTGATACCTCAATTATTTTCAATAGCGCCGACGGTGATAATGCCATTATCACCACCACCACCGCGGCGGATTCATTATCGCTCACCGGGATTACGCAGGCGCTTTCTGCCGCCCAGCCCGGTGACGTTTTGCTGCAACAGGGTAATTTCTCCGTTGAGAAAACCCGTGGCCTGTTCGCGTTCGCCAAGGCCCGTGGCATGATCACCGTGTTTAACCCTTCACCGGTCAAAGCCGCCTTCGCTGAGCTCTGGTCTCTGGTCGATATTGCCGTCCTCAATCAGCATGAAGCGGCGCTGCTGAAGCCAGAAGGGGTCAAAACGTTAGTGGTCACTCACGGTTCACAGGGCGCGTTGCTCAAAGCCCCTGATAACGAAGCGTTTTGTCGCGCAATCGCGGTGACGGCTGTCGACAGTACCGGCGCTGGCGATACCTTTCTGGCAGTGATGCTGGCCTCTGCGTTGCTGCGTCATACAGAGATTGATAAGTTAGCACTCACTCATGCCAGTCAGGCGGCTGCCATTACCGTTAGCCGTGCCGGAACCTACAGCGCGTTCCCCAGCATCAGCGAACTGACCGCCTTACTGCAAAACTAAACTGCAGGGCCCACAGTTTCATGTGGGCCTTCAGCCTTATTTAAACAGCGTGCGATAGGGACCGACATTGTCTTTGGTGACCACGGTTGCCGGCACCAAAATACGCTTCGGTACCGTTTTACCGGCGGTAATCTCATTCAGGGCTTTTAACGCTTCTTCGCCCATCTTCTGCGGATCCTGCTGCAATACCGCGGTGACGTAGCCACCATCAATGCCGCTGATGGCTTTCGCGGTCAGATCCCAGCCAAAGACTTTGATATCTTTCTGGCGACCCTGGTTTTCTACCGCCGCAATCGCGCCAAGCAGCGCCGGTTCACCTGTGGCATAAATTGCGGTGATATCCGGGTTACCGGTGATCAGGTTTTCCGCCGCGGTCATCGCGTTGTCTTGAATATTCTGGCCATCGACCACGTCCGCAACGGTAATCTGTTTATTGCTTTTAATCGTCTCTTCAAAGCCTTTCTGACGGTCATTCTGGATAGCCGAGTTCAGCGCACCGACGATGCCGACGCGTGCCTTGCCACCCATGTCTTTTTTAACGTAATCAACGAAGTATCGGCCGAGAATTTTGCCGCCTTCGATGTTGTCCACGCCCACCTGCGCGGCCTGAGGACCGTCTGGCAGCACGGCATCAATGGCGATGACCGGGATTTTCGCCGCTGCGGCTTCTTTAATTGCCGGCATAATGCCGTTCACATCAATCGCATCGACTAATATGCCCTTCACACCCTGCTGAATATAGTTTTCGATGGCATCATTCTGGGCAACGGGATTATCCGTGGCGTTAAAGATCACCAGATCTTTGCCGCTGGCTTTCGCCGCGTCTTGCGCACCTTTATTCATCAGGTTGAAAAACAACGCCTGCTGATTAATCTGCACTAATGCATAAGTCGGTGCTGCTGCCAGCGCCGAGGTCATATAACTGCCAGAAGCCAGTAAAACGGTTGCCAGGGCTACAATTCGCAATTTTCCGGTGTTAAAAACCATCATCATGATCCTCAATGGGATTAAATCTCTACCTCGGCGTAAAATACACCGGGCGGAATTATGGATGGCAGGGCAAATAGTAGCGTGATGGCGTAAACACCCGGTAGAAATGGGGGCGTTAAGGTGAAACCGTGAAAAAAACATTTAGGCAGCCGGTCCATTTCGGTGCAGGGATAAAATGTCTCTTAAACGGGTGGGAATCTCTTCCCGGGTCATGCAGGTAAACTGCCTATTACAATTCTCTCTGGCCGTTTTTTTGTCAAGCGCTATTTTTGCCAGCGCGAATTGCAGCGAAAAGGGTATAACAGCGGCGCTTAACTATGTTACAGATACCCTTCTTTTTCTGATGTGGCCGGCATGATGATTAAAAAACGCGTTTTGCTCTCCGATGTGGCATCCCATGCGGGACTGTCGAAAGCGACGGTTTCCCGCTATCTGAACAACAGTATTGTGCTGCCACAAGAGACCATTGCGCGCATTGAATCCGCGATTGCCGAGCTGGATTATCGCGGAAACAGCCTCGCCCGCCGGCTGAGTAAAGGCGGTAGCGAAACGCTCGGCCTGGTGCTGCCGGATATTACCAACCCCTTCTTTGCCGAACTGGCCGATGCGGCAGAAGAAGCCGCTTTCGAACACGGTTACAGCCTGGTGCTGTGCATCACCCGGAACAATCCCGAAAAAGAGACGCAGTTTATTCGCTGGCTGGATACCTGCCAGGTTGATGGCCTGCTGTTTACCACTAACCGCCCGGATAACGGCCTGTTATGTCGTGAGATCCAGCGCCATCAGCGCATTGTCCTGCTGGATGAAGATATCCCCGGCAGCAAGGTACCAAAGGTGTTTGCCGACAACGTTCAGGGTGGCTTTATCGCCACCCAGCAGCTGATTGCCGCTGGCCACCAGCAGATCGCCTTTATCGGCGGGCCCGATGAGCTGATGAGCGTGCGCGAACGTTACCAGGGTTTTTGCACCGCGCTGGCGCAGGCCGGTTTACACTGTCCGCCAGAGTGGGTGATGTACGGCGAATATCAGCGCGAGTTCGGTCAGCAGGCGCTGCACACGCTGTTCAGCAAGGCGATCCGCCCGACGGCGATCTTTGCCGCCAGTGATTTTCTGGTGCTCGGTTTGTTAGATGGTTTGCGGGAACTGGGCCTGCGTGCACCAGAGGATTTATCGCTGGTTGGCTTCGATGACGCCAGCTACGCCGATTTCACCCAACCGCGCATTTCCACCATTCGCCAACCCGCACGGGAACTGGGCAGAACCGCGGTCAGCCTGATGCTGCGGCTGCTAAAAGGCGAGGAAAATGTCCCTGCCGAAACCCGCCTGCCGGTCACCTGGATTGGACGCGATTCCATTCAATCACGTTAGCCCGGTCCAAAATGGCGCAGTAATCGCACAACTTTGGCGCAAAAACTGTTCAACCCTTTCAGGCGATGAGCCATCGGGTAAACCGGTTTACCGATACATTTAAAATTATCCTATTAGATTACAGCCAATTAGAAATCCTCTCTCCGCCCTCCTCACAAGCCTGGCATGGAAGCTGCTTAGTCATCAGTGGCGAACAAATAGTTAGCGTTTTGTCCCGATGTGCACTGGAGACAGTTCCGCTGTTCAGGTAAACCGGTTTACAAGAAGTAGACCGCGACCAGCGGAACCCTTTTCGGCCATCACCGTCCCGGGTAATCGATGTCTGGCGAGAGGGTTTTCCCTCATAAACGAACTGCGATGGGAGTCAACGATGCAACAGCCACAGCCTGCCAGAGCGCGGGTAGAAATGGTCAATATCACCAAGACCTACGGCGCGATCCGCTCGCTGCGCGGGGTGAACCTCAAGCTGGCGCCGGGTGAAGTGTTGGGCCTGGTGGGTGATAACGGCGCGGGGAAATCCACGCTGACCAAAGTGCTTTCCGGCGCGGTGGTGCCCACCAGCGGCGCGATCCGCATTGATGGTGAAGAGATGCACTTTACCAATCCGGCGGACGCCCGCCGGTGTCATATCGAAATGGTTTATCAGGATCTGTCGCTGTGCGACACCGTTGACGTGGCCGGCAATCTGTTTATGGGCCGCGAACCGCTGAAGCATCTGCTGGGCATCCCGTTTCTCGACCAGGCAAAAATGCATGCCGATGCGCGGGAAATGCTGAAAGGATTGGGCATTTCGATTCCGGATACCCGCCTGCTGGTGCGCAATCTCTCCGGCGGTCAGCGCCAGGCGATTGCCATTGCTCGCGCGGCCGCCTTCGAGCCAAAGGTGCTGATCATGGACGAACCGACCGCCGCGCTGGCGGTGGCCGAGGTGGAAGCGGTACTTGAACTGATCCGGCGCGTCAGCGCGCGTGGCGTCAGCGTTATTCTGGTCACCCACCGCTTGCAGGATCTGTTCCTGGTCTGTGACCGCATCATGGTGATGTACGAAGGCACCAACGTGGCGGATCGTCAGGTGGCTGATACCAGCCTCAGCGATATCGTTAACCTGATTGTCGGCGAGAAATTCACCGCACATTCAGCCGCCGCGCACTGAGGTAAACGGGATGAGTATGATCAATTTAAGCGGTACACGCATGATCCGGCATTCACTGCCGCGCCGCCTGCTGCACAGCCATTCTGGCGTGGTCAGTATCGCGCTGTTTTTCATCTTCTGTTGCGTGGTGTTCTCGTTTATCACCAGCAACTTTCTCAGCAGCACCAACTGGCTGAATATCATCCGTCAGAGCGCCCCGCTGCTGATTGTCGCCACCGCGATGACGCTGGTGATCACCACCGGCGGTATCGATCTGTCGGTCGGCTCCACGCTGGCGCTGGTTGGCGCGCTGTCGGCCATTGCCCTGAAGAGCTGGGGACTGCCCTGGCCGGTGGTGCTGATTGGCGGCCTGATGCTCGGCGCGCTGGTTGGGGCGATCAACGGCTTCTTTATTGCTTACGAAGGCATTCCCGCCTTTATCGTCACCCTCGCCACGCTGGCGGTGGTGCGCGGGGTGGCGCTGCTGATCACCCAGGGCTATTCGATTCCAATTCCGGCTGACAGCCCGTTTACCTTGATGGGCCGCGCGTGGGTTGTCGGCATTCCGATGCCGGCGCTGATTGGCATCGTGGTGCTGATTGTCGGTCATATCGTGCTGAATCATATGCGCTTTGGCCGTTACGTCACCGCCATTGGTGCCAACACCGAAGGCGCACGCCGCAGCGGGATCAACACCAAAGCGGTAACGATGCGCGTCTATATGATCAGCGGCATGGCGGCGGCACTGGCCGGGATGATTATCACCGCGCGTCTGGGCAGCGGTTCCTCAAACCAGGGCGAAGGCTTTGAATTGCAGGTGATTGCCGCGGTGGTGCTGGGCAGTACCAGCCTGTTTGGTGGCTTTGGCACCATTATCGGCACGCTGCTGGGTGCTCTGTCGATTGCCATCATTCAGAACGGTTTGATCCTGTCGCATATCTCGCCGTTTTATACCCAGATTGCCACCGGCACCATCATCCTGCTGGCGATTTGGCTGAACACCCGCATTCTTAACCCGGCGCGCGCGCCCTCGAAAGGATAGCTGATGAAAGGGTCTATTTTTCGCCATGCCGATCCCCTGCCCGTTGGGGTGAGCAGTGGCCATGTGATGACCGTATTGGGGCCGATGCCGCTGAGTGAGATGGGCGTGACGCTGATGCACGAACACATTCTGCTGGATGCGTCCGGCAAGTGGGTGGCGCCCTGCTGCTGTAGCGATCGTCATGTGGCCGAGATGCCGGTCAAAATTGAAAATCTGGGCGAGCTGTCGCTTAACCCGTTGATGAGCCGCGATAACTGCCAGCTGTTTGATGTCGATGTCGCCATCGAGGAGCTGATGAAGTACCGCGCGCTGGGCGGCCAGACGGTGATCGACCCGACCAACATTGGCATCGGCCGCGATCCCAAAGCGTTGCAACGCATTTCCCGGCTGACCGGGCTGAATATCGTGATGGGCACCGGCCTGTATCTGGAGCCTTCGCATCCCGAATGGGTGAAGACTATCTCCGTCGAACAGCTGACCGAAAAGCTGATTTACGATGTCGGCGGCGCGGACGAAAAGCCGGAGGTGATTGCCGGTCTGATTGGCGAAATCGGCGTTTCCAGCCGCTTCACCGCCGATGAAGAGAAGTCGTTGCGGGCCGCCGGCCGGGCCAGCGCGGCAACCGGCGTGCCGATTGAGGTGCACCTGCCGGGTTGGGAACGACTGGGCCATAAGGTGCTGGATATTCTGGAACAGGAAGGCGCCGATCTGCGTCATACCGTGCTGTGCCATATGAACCCCAGTTTTGCTGACAAACGTTATCAGCGTGAACTGGCGCAGCGCGGTGCCTTTCTGGAATACGACATGATCGGCATGAGCTACTACTACGCCGATGAGTCTGCGCAGTCGCCTTCTGATGAAGAGAATGCGCGGGCGATCCGCGAGCTGATCGATGACGGCTTTATTCAGCAAATTCTGCTGTCGCAGGATGTTTTTCTCAAAACCATGCTGACCCGCTACGGCGGCCACGGTTACGGCTACATCCTTAAACATTTCGTTCCCCGTCTGCGCCGCCATGGCGTCAGTGGTGAGCAGCTTGAAACATTAATGATTGCTAACCCGCAGCGCGTATTTGGCGGGTAAAGGGAGAGAATAATGCCAAAGAAAATTCTGCTGGTCGGTGAATCCTGGACCAGCACCTCGACACACGTTAAGGGCTTCGACCAGTTCGCCACGGCAACCTGGCACAACGGTGCCACCGATTTTCTTACCGCGCTGGCGGACAGCGATTACGCCATCACGCATATGCCGGCCCATGAAGCGCCGGTGAGTTTTCCGCTGACGCTGGCAGGCTTACAGGAGTGGGATGCGATTATCCTTTCCGATATCGGTGCCAATACGCTGTTGCTGCATCCCGATACCTGGCTGAAAAGCCAGCGCACGCCGAATCGTCTGGCGTTGATCCACGATTATGTTGCCGGCGGCGGCAGCCTGATGATGATTGGCGGCTATTACAGTTTCCAGGGGATCAACGGTGGCGCGCGCTATCGCAACACCGCGGTGGAAAAGGTACTGCCGGTTCGCTGCCTGGCCTGGGATGACCGGATTGAATCGCCGGAAGGCATTTATCCGGAGATCAAAGAGTCACACGCGGTGTTCAACGATATTTCGGGCGACTGGCCGTGGCTGCTGGGCTACAACGAAGTGGAGATGCATCCGGAAGGCACGCTGCTGGCGACCATCGCGGGCACTGAGCATCCTCTGGTCGCGGTGCGCGAATATCAACAAGGGCGCTCGTTAGTCTGGACCAGCGATATGTCTGCGCACTGGCTGCCGACGGAGTTTGCCGCCTGGCCGGGCTATCGCCAGCTGTGGGTCAACTGTCTGGACTGGCTGACGGAGAAGGCATAATGGCCGTGGCTAACCTGCTGTCCCCACCTGAGGAGTCCGGCGCATGACCGATCGAACGCTTCAGCTTGCCCAGCGCCTGCTGGGCTTCGATACCATTAATCCGCCCGGCAACGAAGCGGCCTGCATGGCCTTTTTTGCCGGCTGGCTGGAGGACAATGGCTTTGAGGTGACGCTCAGCGGGTTCGGTGAGGATCGCGTGAACCTGATCGCGCGGATCGTCGGCGAAACCGCCGGCGATCCGCTGGGCTTCACCGGCCATCTCGATACCGTGCCGTTGGGCAATCAACGCTGGCAGCACGATCCTTTTGGATCGTCGATCGACGGGGATCGTCTGTACGGTCGTGGCGCCAGTGATATGAAAGCGGCCGTGGCGGCTTTTGCCGTGGCCTGCGTGGACAATCTGGCGGCGATCCGCCAGGGTTCAGGCGTGGTACTGCTGATCACCGGCGGAGAAGAAACCGGCTGTGACGGCGCGAAAGCGCTGATTTCGGCTGGCGATCTGCCGGCGGTGGGCGCATTGATCGTCGGTGAACCCACGGCAAACTACCCGGTGATTGGGCATAAAGGCGCGTTGTGGTTACGGTGCGAAACGCAGGGCAAAACGGCGCACGGCGCGATGCCGGAGCTGGGGATCAACGCCATTTATCTGGCGGCGGAAGCATTAGGCAAGATCCAGAGTTTTACGCCTGGCGCGCCTCATCCACTGATGAAGAAGCCGACGATTAACGTTGGCCGCATCCAGGGCGGGCTGAATATTAATTCGGTGCCGGATCGCACGCAGTTTGATGTGGATATTCGTACCGCACCCAATCTGCAGCACGCCACCATCCGTCAGAACCTCACCACCACGCTGGGCGAAAAGGTGATGGTGTCCACGCTGGTCGATCTGCCTGCGGTGCTGAGTGAAGAGGATAACCGCTGGATTGCCGGCGTGTATCGGCGTTGTCAGCCGCTGCACGACCAGCCGATTGAGGCGAAAATCGTCCCCTACTTTACCGATGCATCGTTGCTGTTGCCGGCAATGGGCAATCCGCCGTGCATTATTTTGGGGCCAGGAGAGCCGACCATGGCACATCAGACCGATGAGTATTGCCTGCTGGGCCGCCTTGCCGAAGCGGAAAGGCTGTATGGCCAGCTGATAGTTGACTGGGAAACGGCTGAGTATTAATGGGCGCCGCGGGTATCCAGCGCTTTTTGCAGCGAGGCATCGACCAGATAATAGATCTGCGAATCCTTTAAGGTGCCGTCCAACAGGACGGTACTCCAGTGCGACTTATTCAGATGGTCGCTGGGACGGACGTCGGTATGCGCTTCACGCAGTAAATCGGCCAGCGCCGGTGTGGCTTTCAACGCCACGGCCGGTCGGCCATCCACCTCATGCACCAGCGCAAACAGCACATCATCCACTTTAATTTGCGTCGCTTTCCAGTCGCTGTGCACGCTTTGCTCCGCGCCTGGCTTATCCATACAGTAAGACAGAAGATCCGATACGTTCATCTTTTACATTCTCCTTGCAGCCTGGCAATGTTGTCGGTTTTTTGCCCGGCGTTGGTAGGTGAGTATAGGCGATCTGGCGTATCTGACGACTTATTCGCCTTGCAGCGTGGCAACAATCTGCCGCGATCCGCCCTGCACGCGGTGCTCACCGAGCCAGATCCCCTGCCACGTGCCAAGCATCAAACGGCCACGACTGATGGGCAATAGCAGCGACGTGCCTAACAGCGACGACTTGATATGCGCGGGCATGTCATCTGCCCCCTCATAATCGTGTTTGTAAGGCGCGTTTTCCGGCACGGCGCGCAGGAAATGCTGTTCCATATCGCTGCGCACCGTTGGGTCGCAATTCTCATTCAGGGTCAAAGACGCGGAGGTGTGTTGTAGCAGCAGATGAAGCAGCCCAACCTGCACGTCGCTTAAGCGCCGCAGCTCGTCGACGATCTCTTCGGTAACCAGATGAAATCCACGAGATTTGGGGCTTAAGGTAATCGTCTGCTGATACCACATTGTCTTGTTCCTTTAACTCAATGAGTGCTGGCGTGCAGTTACATTACTGCAGCCATGGCTTCGGCCACCTGGTGAACGTTTTGGCTGTTCAGCCCGGCGACACACATGCGGCCGCTGGCGATCAGGTAAACGCCGAACTCTTCACGCAGGCGATCAACCTGTGCTGCGCTCAGGCCGGTGTAGCTGAACATGCCACGCTGCTTCAGCAGGTAGTCGAAGCTTTTACCCGGCATCGCCTGGGTCAACGCGTCGACCAGCGCCTGACGCATAGAGGAGATACGCACGCGCATCTCTTCTACTTCGGCCAGCCAGCTGGCTTTCAGTTCAGCATCATTCAGCACGCAGGACACCACCTGGGCACCGAAGTTGGGTGGGCTGGAGTAGTTGCGACGTACGGTCGCTTTCAGCTGGCCCAACACGCGAGAGGCTTCTTCCGCATCATCACAGACCACTGACAGACCGCCAACGCGCTCACCGTACAGCGAGAAGATTTTAGAGAAGGAGTTGCTGACCAGCGCCGGCAAGCCTGCGGCGGCAATAACGCGGATGGCGTAGGCATCTTCTTCCATTCCGGCACCAAAGCCCTGATAGGCGATGTCGAGGAACGGGATAAGATCGCGGGTTTTCAGCACTTCGGTCACGCTGTCCCACTGGGCGTTTGTCAGGTCGGCACCGGTCGGGTTGTGGCAGCACGGGTGCAGCAGCACGATGGTCTGTGCGGGCAAGGTGTTCAGCTTGGCCATGAACTGGTCAAACTTCACGCCGTTGGTCGCTTCGTCGTACCACGGATAGGTGCTGACTTCGAATCCGGCACCGCTGAAGATCGCCACATGGTTATCCCAGGTCGGATCGCTGACGCACACAGACGAGCCAGGGAAGTAGGTTTTCAGAAAATCTGCACCGACTTTCAGCGCGCCAGAGCCGCCCACCGTCTGGATGGTGGCGATGCGGCCGGCTTTCAGCGCCGGGTGATCCTGCCCAAACAGTAACGGAGCCACCGCGCTACGGTAAGGTGGCAGGCCATCCATCGGCAGGTACACCGAGGCATTCTGTGCCTGGGCCGTCAGACGCGCTTCCGCCTCCGCCACGGCTTTCAGCTGTGGGATCACACCGTGGCCGTCATAATACAGGCCGATGCTCAGGTTCACCTTTTGCGGTCGGGTATCCTGCTTGAACGTCTCCATCAGGGAGAGAATTGGATCGCCAGCGTAGGCATCAACGTTTTGAAACACGGTGCAGATCTCCATTAATTGGTGTGGTGCTGTAGGTTAACAACTTATCAGACGTAATAGCGGCCAGGGCGATGGTTCATGGCAATGATCAGATTGAGGATCAGCGCGCCAACGATTGAAGCGGCCAGCATCGGCATGGAAACCACAAATAACGACGCCAGTACCACGCAGGTATCGACGCCCATTTGCAGCTTCCCGGCACGAATACCGTACCGATCCTGCAGCCATAACGCCAGAATATTGATGCCGCCGAGGCTGGCTTTATGGCGAAACAACACTATAAACCCAATTCCCATTATCACGTTACCGAACAGTGTGGCGTAAAAGGGATCCAACGCGGAAAAGTGGATGAAAAGCGGATGTAAATGGGTGAACAGCGAAACCAGCCCGACCGCGCAGAAGGTTTTCAGGGTGAATGCCCAGCCCATGCGGCTTGCCGCCAGCCAGTAGAACGGCAGATTGATCACAAAGAAGGCCACGCCGAAAGAGGTGTGCGTCAGGTAACTGATCAGGAAGGCGATGCCCGCAGTGCTGCCGGTTAACGCACCAGCCGTTTTCAGCAGCGTAATGCCAAAGGAGACCAGCAGCGTACCAAACAGGATCGCCAGCGCATCTTCAACCAGGGTGTGGGGAACTTTTGTGGGGGAAACGACATTATCCATGGTGCTGATTCTCAGAGAAATAGTCTCTGGGTATAGCAAAAATCGCACCAATCCGGCAGTAAAGACGACTGCCGGATGGTGCCAGCGAATTATCCCATTGAATACAAGGCGCTTTACTACTTATTTTCGTGCATGAAAGACGGGCTACTCCGTCAGATCACGCACTCGAATTCTTTTTACTACACGCTTCACGCATCAACACCGCGTTTCATGCACTAACACGATCCACTCACGCACTGTTTTGGTGCGCTCAGCCCTCAGGCGGGAGTCATCACGCCGTTCTCTTTCAAACGGGTTAACACTACGGACGTTTTGACATGAGATACGCTTTGGTGACCGGCAACCAGCTGGCTGATTAAGGCACTGAGCCCGGCCAAATCCTTCACCGCCACCTTCAGTAAATAGTCGGCATCGCCAGTGGTTTTATAGGCATCAACAATCGCTGACTGCTCGGCAACCATGCTGTGGAAGCTGTCAACGTAGTCTGAAGTATGGTTAATCAGGCGCACTTCAATCAGCCCGATCATGCCTAAACCGACGGCATCCGGCGACAGCCGCGCGTGGTATCCCAGAATCAAGCCCGCCTGCTCAAGGTTGATGCGGCGGCGTGAGCACTGTGAGGCAGAAAGCCCCACCAGATCGCTCAGTTCCTGATTGGTCAGACGACCATTAGTTTCAAGTAAAGTCAGTATCTTAAGGTCGAAATCATCTATCTGGGTCATTATCGATCCGGGCGGCTAATCAGGGACGCTACCCAGACAGATAACCGCATTCTTCGCCTGGTTGTCCAACACTATTTTCTGATGGATAGGCCAGGCGATGCACATTTCGTGCATGACGGGTTATTCGTCGTCGTATTGCGGGCCAGCGTAGTTATCAAAACGCGACCACTGACCGTTGAAGGTCAGGCGCACCGTGCCGATCGGGCCGTTACGCTGTTTACCCAGAATGATTTCCGCAATGCCTTTCTGATCGCTGTTTTCGTGGTAGACCTCATCACGGTAGATAAACATGATTAAGTCGGCATCCTGCTCGATGGAGCCTGATTCACGCAGGTCGGAGTTGACCGGGCGCTTATCGGCACGCTGCTCCAGCGAGCGGTTAAGCTGCGACAGCGCCACCACCGGCACCTGAAGCTCTTTCGCCAGCGCCTTAAGGGAACGGGAGATTTCGGCAATTTCTAACGTACGGTTGTCAGAAAGCGACGGCACGCGCATCAGCTGAAGGTAATCGATCATGATCATGCTCAGGCCGCCGTGTTCGCGGAAGATGCGGCGGGCACGGGAGCGGACTTCCGTCGGCGTCAGGCCCGAGGAGTCATCGATAAACATGTTCTTTTTCTCCAGCAGAATGCCCATGGTGCTGGAGATACGCGCCCAATCCTCATCATCGAGCTGGCCGGTACGGATACGGGTTTGATCGACGCGGGAAAGTGACGCCAGCATACGCATCATGATCTGTTCGCCGGGCATCTCCAGACTGAAAATCAGCACCGGTTTGTCCTGCAGCATCGCGGCGTTTTCACACAGGTTCATGGCGAAGGTGGTTTTACCCATCGCCGGACGCGCCGCGACGATAATCAGATCCGAACGCTGCAGACCGGCGGTCTTCTTGTTCAGATCCTGATAGCCGGTATCCACGCCGGTTACACCATCGTGCGGCGTCTGATACAGCGATTCGATCCTGGCGATCGTCGCCTCAAGGATCTGATCGACACTCTTCGGGCCGGTATCTTTATTGGCCCGGCTTTCGGCGATCTGGAACACGCGGGATTCCGCCAGATCGAGCAGATCTTCGCTGGTGCGTCCCTGCGGATCGTAACCCGCATCGGCAATTTCATTCGCCACCGAGATCATCTCACGCACCACCGCACGTTCGCGCACGATATCCGCATAGGCACCGATGTTCGCCGCACTTGGGGTGTTTTTCGACAGTTCGGCCAGATAGGCGAATCCGCCAACCAGATTCAGCTCGTTTTTGGTTTCCAGCGATTCAGACAGGGTGATCAAATCGATGGGTTTGCCCAGTTCCAGCAGGCGCTGCATTTCGCTGAAGATCATCCGGTGCGGGCGGCTGAAGAAGTCCAGCGCGACCACGCGTTCGGAGACGTTATCCCAGCGTTCGTTATCCAGCATTAACCCGCCCAACACGGACTGTTCCGCTTCCAGAGAATGCGGCGGCAACTTCAGGCCTTCCATCTGCCGGTCGCGCGGTTCACGGTTTTCGTTGGATTTGTTGGTGGGTTTATTTCCTGCCATAGTGATGCAATACCGAAGAGTGTGGGGACGGGCAAGTATACCCGTTTGGGATGCTGTCGTCCTCCCTCAATACAGCGGAATCAACAGGAGTGAGCATGGCAAAACGTATACAAATCAGCCAGCATGGCGGACCGGAAGTGATGCAACTGATTGATGTCGCGATCCCTGAGCCAGCGGCCGGGGAAGTGGTGGTAGAGAATAAAGCGATCGGCATTAACTACATCGATACCTATATGCGGACCGGCCTGTATCCGGCGGCATTGCCTTCTGGCCTGGGCACGGAAGCGGCTGGCGTGGTCAAGAGCGTGGGTGACGGCGTGACGGCGGTTAAGCCGGGCGATCGCGTGGTGTATGCGCAGTCGGCGTTGGGTGCCTACAGCGAGTTCCATGCGGTGCATGTCGATAAGCTGGCGTTAATTCCGGACAACATCTCCTTTGAGCAGGCCGCCGCCTCGTTCCTGAAAGGGCTGACGGTTCACTATCTGCTGCGCCAGACCTATGTGGTACAACCGGGCGAGATTTTCCTGTTCCAGGCCGCGGCGGGCGGCGTCGGTCTGATTGCCTGCCAGTGGGCGAAAGCCTTGGGCGCACATCTGATCGGCACGGTGGGTTCGGCTGAGAAAGCGCAGCGTGCGAAAGCGGCCGGCGCCTGGGCGACCATTAACTACCGCGAAGAAGACATCGCCAAACGCGTCAGCGAGTTAACCGACGGCAAGAAGGTGCGGGTGGTTTACGATTCGGTCGGCAAAGATACCTGGGAAGCGTCGCTGGACTGTCTGCAACGGCGTGGATTGATGGTCAGCTTTGGTAACTCGTCCGGCCCGGTCAGCGGCGTGAATCTGGCAATCCTCAACCAGAAAGGCTCGTTATACGTCACCCGCCCTTCCCTGAATGGCTACGTCACCAACCGCGATGCGTTAACCAGCGCCAGCAATGAGCTGTTTTCGCTGATTGGCAGCGGAGCGATTAATGTCGATGTGCCGGAGCAGCAGAAGTTTGCCCTGAAGGATGCGCAGCAGGCGCACAAAACGCTGGAGAGTCGGGCTACGCAAGGCTCAAGCCTGCTGATCCCCTGATCGTCGGTTGCGGTAATTTTCCCGATCGCCAGATGCAAACAGGGCTTCCCGTAGGAAGCCCCTTTTTCTTTTTTTTAGTTCGCGCTGGTTGTAGGGTCAGAGCGATGAATTCGTGTCAATTCAGTGAAAACATCCTGGCAGAATTCATAAGTAAATAATATGTTTAATTGCTGATTCGTCTATGCAATATGCCATCTTGTGATCCAGTGCGCATTCTTTACGGTAATTTACCGACTAACACGTTGATATTAACGGGATAACCAACGGTCCAGTTTCGAGTTCGGTTTTTTATACGCGCGATAAATCCATACCGCCACCACCGCCAACGCCAGCCAAGGCAACAATTTTATAACAATCGCCAGCATGCCGCCAAAGAACATCACCACGGTAGCGACGACCAGCGCGGCGATAATGCCGAGCACGGAGATGCCGGTCAGCAGCAGCATGACAAAGAAGCCAAGCACAAATAAGATTTCCATCAGGTTCGCTCCAGAGAAAAGATTCCTCAGAGACTATTACAAGAAGCGTGCCAGGGTTGGCGTTGGATTAAGTGATTGAATTGACTGAGATGGAATAAACAGCGGTGAAGTGCACCTGGTGAAATTGATGACTAATTGGTGAAGCGGTGACGATAATCGCACAGTTCAAACCGTCGCGGCTTGACCTGTGCGTTCATCCTGGTTCTGACGCTTAAACAGCGGCCGGGATTTTATCCGCCACCAGCGCCAACGCCTGCTCAACCGTTTCGATATTGGCTCCCGGCTTATGGGCATTCTCGCTCAGGTGACGTCGCCACTGGCGCGCGCCCGGAATGCCCTGGAACAGGCCCAACATATGGCGCGTGATGTGGCCAAGATAGGTGCCGTTCGCCAGTTCAGCCTCAATGTACGGATACATTGCCCGCACAACGGCCACCGGATCCGGGGCAGGTAACTCGCTGCCAAACAGTTCGCGATCGACCTGCGCCAGCAGCCCAGGATTCTGATACGCCTCACGACCCATCATCACGCCATCGACGTGCTGCAAATGCACTTTGGCTTCTGCCAGCGACTTGATGCCGCCATTGATCGACATCGTCAGATGCGGGAAATCACGCTTCAGCTGATAGACGCGTTCGTAATCCAGTGGCGGGATTTCGCGGTTCTCTTTCGGGCTCAGCCCCGACAGCCAGGCCTTGCGGGCATGAATGATAAAGCTGTCGCAACCGCCCTGCTCGGACACCTGACGGATAAACTCACAGAGGAATTCATAGCTGTCCTGCTCGTCGATGCCGATGCGGGTTTTCACCGTCACCGGGATCGACACCTGGTCGCGCATCGCTTTAATGCCATCGGCGACCAGCGCCGGTTCGCCCATCAGGCAGGCACCGAAGCGGCCGTTCTGCACACGATCCGACGGACAGCCGACGTTCAGATTGATTTCGTTGTAGCCTCGCGCTTCCGCCTGCTTTGCGCATTCGGCCAGCGCCGCAGCGTCATAGCCGCCCAGCTGCAGGGCAACAGGCTGTTCTGCCTGATTCCACGCCAGATAATCGCCTTTGCCGTGCACAATGGCACCGGTGGTAACCATCTCGGTGTACAGCAGGGAATGACGCGTTAACTGACGCAGGAAATAACGGCAATGACGGTCGGTCCAGTCAAGCATCGGGGCAACGGAAAAACGGTGTGCAGGTAAAATCTGGGTCATAAAGCGCGCAAACTCGGTGTGATTAACAAATGACGATAATGTGCGCAATGATAACACGCCTGCCGGCGGAGACACACCTTCAGCACGCGGGCCCACGCATTATCGCGGGCATTGCCGCAGTTAATCGCTGCGACGGGGAGACGGAATACAGGGCGGAAGAGGATCCCGCCCTGTTGTTAACCCTTATGGCTGATGCAGCCCGAGGGATCAGAAGGTGAAGTTCAGCTGGGCAACCGCACCCCAGGTTCTGTCGTCGCCTTTCATACCGGCCAGATCCAGATGCACCTTGCCAAACGGTGACAGGCCAAAACCGGCGGTGTAAACGTTGGTGTCGTTGGACTTCATATCGGCACGGTAACCGGCACGCAGCTGTAACCAGCTCAGCAGACGGTACTCGGCACCCACGCCCGCATACTGGCTTTCTTCCTGCGTTTTGAAGCCTTTGGTTGGCGTTACGTCAACGTCCAGCGCTGCGGTCAGTCGCTCAGTATGGAAAGACACGCCAGGCGTGACGATTGGGCTGATCTGGTAGGTATCTTTGTAGCCGTTCACTTCTTTGGTATCGATATCGCGCGAAATAAGGTTCTGCGCGCTCAGACCCAACGTCCAGTTGTCGCCAATATCGGTGGCGGCGCCGGCATCAAGGTTGAAGCCGCTGTTGGTGTTTTTGTAACGACCGTTGGTGAAATCTGATTTGTCGTAGTTATAAACCGAGGCGCTGTAGTTATACAGGTAGGTTTTCTGCAGCTTTGGCGTGACGCCAAAGGAAACCGGATGGCCTGCGATATTGAACTCGTGCGCAACCGCCACACCGTAATCATAAACAATCGCACCACGCCCGAGGCCAGCCGACGTCAGCTTGCTCTGATCGCCTGGCAGTGGGAACACGGTGCCATCGGCGACGCCCTGAAGATAATCAATATCGCTTTGGGTGACATCAGCCGTAACGTGCGCGGTACCGTAGGCCTTGGTTACGAAAGCAAATGGCAGCGTTTCATTGGGAATGGTTACCGCAAACGCCGCGCCCGCCGTGCCGTGGGCCTGATTCCCCTTGATCCCCCGCAGTTGACTGGCCAGGTCTCCGGCCGCCGCCTGCACTTTTGGGTAATCGGCAAAGCTGGTGATGTTGTTGGCAATGTCCTGATAGCGATCGACGCTGTCAGTCAGGTCATCAACTTTATCCACCAGATTGTTTTTATCCGTCACCTGCAAACCGGCAGCCGGAAGGATCACGCTGACCGTGTCATCCGGTTTTGCTTTGGTCATCAACGCGGGGTTAGCCAGCACCGCCGTGCCGTAAGTAGAGGACGCCACACCCGTCCCACCCATGGCGTCATTACGGGCATCGTAATAGTTGCCAGCGGCTAACGCGCTAAGGGGGGCCAGAAACACTATGGGAAAAACTGCAGGACGGGAAAAACTGTTCAACTTACGGATTAATTTCGCCATTTTACCTAGAACCCACCGTGACAAAAGAGGAAAAACGCCCGTTCAGGCGTGAAGATTTCTGCTGCCTGAATAATGGACACAAAGGCAACATTTCATTGCTGTGAAGTAAGTAACAATGGTGGGGCTTATCTGCTCATTGGCTGTTTGTTTATCTGTTATCAGGCTAATCAATAAGCATTTTGATCCCGTCATTTAAGGCCAGGATCGCTGTAACACCCAGTAAAAAGGTAGTCAGTAACATTACAGCCTGCAAATTACATTAATAGAGTTTTATAGAAATTTTATGGCACGGTTTGAAACTCTTAAACCAATCAGTATCGCTAACTGTTTTCTCTTGAGGGAAATACCAGTCATTTTAAGAGTTTTTTCAGTCTGTTAAACGGTAACAGCCGGCGGATTGACGCGTTAAGGCGGGATTCGGCGATTTTCGGTGGACGTGATAACATAACAAACTGATCTGACCTGAGGGGAAAGTTATGAACGTAAGCAGTCCTGAAAAAATCCTGTCGCAGGCTGAAGCCTTGTGCCAGCAACGCAACGTCAGACTGACGCCTCAGCGTATGGAAGTATTGCGGCTGATGAGCCAGCACCATGGGGCGATCAGCGCCTATGACCTGCTGGATCTGCTGCGGGCAAGCGAGCCTCAGGCGAAGCCGCCAACGGTTTATCGCGCGCTGGATTTTCTGCTTGAACAGGGATTTGTGCACCGCGTTGAGTCCACCAACAGCTACGTGGTCTGCCATCATTTTGAACAGCCTTCTCACACTTCTGCGATGCTGATTTGCGATCGCTGCGGGTCAGTTGCAGAGCAACAGGCTGAAGGGGTGGAAAACATTTTGAAAATGCTGGCCCTGACCTCGGGATTCGCACTGGCTAATAGTGTTATCGAAGCTCATGGGTTGTGCCGGGGTTGTGTCGAAGTGGAAGCCTGCACGCATCAGGATGCATGCCAGCACGATCATACTGTCGCCAGCAAGAAGCGTGGCAAGTAGAGCGTCATCGCAGGGTAATTTCTTAGGTTAAAGAAGGGATAGTGCTGGGGGATTAAGTGGCACTGTCCTTGTGCCGGGGTAGGAGCATCGTCCTGAAACTAAATCTTGTCAGAGATTTTGCTGCAAATCAGAAACGGTGGTTATTGTGGGTTTCCCACTCACCGAGTTCCTTCTCTGCTTGCTCTTTGCCATATCCGTAGCGTTCCTGAATCTTGCCTACAAGCTGATCGCGTTTACCTTCGACGACGGTCAGATCGTCATCAGTCAGCTTGCCCCATTTTTCTTTAAATTTACCTTTCAACTGTTTCCAGTTACCGCTGGCTTCGTCTTTGTTCATCTTATAACTCCTCAACCTTAGGTTCACAGCTTTAGGGATTTCGTCTTTGCAGACCACACAGCAGCAACATAAAACGCTGCTTAACTGCTTAACGTACAGATAATTGTAGTAGATGATGGCGAGTTTGCCCGTAATGGCGAAAGATAAAGCCACATTTTTAGCTAAAAGTGACAACGAAAAGTGAAAAAAGGCAGGGAGATCAGCAGATAACGAAGCGGCAGGTGGGTGTAACGAATTATTTCAGCCCGCAAACCAGCTGTTGTTGCGCCAGTGCCTGCGCCAGATGAGCCACAACGTCAACCCACGCAGCAGCAGGAACACGGTAACGGCCAGCCACAGACCATGGTTGCCTAACGACGGCACGGTGAACAGCGTCGCGCCGTAGCCCAGTGCCGCAATCAGCATGCCGTTGCGCATTTCACTGGCGCGCGTGGCACCAATAAACATGCCATCCAGCAGATAACACCAGACACCGCAGACCGGCAGGACAATCTGCCAGAACAGATAGGTGTCAGCCTGCTGCTGCAGTTCGGGGATTGAGGTCAGTAAGGCAACAATATGCGTGCCGGCAAGGCCATAGAGAATTGAAAAGGCCAGTGCCACCAGTCCTGCCTGGCGACAGGCCGCGTGCCAAATCAGCAGCAACCTTTTTGCGTCCTTTGCCCCATAAGCTTCGCCGGAGCAGGCTTCTACCGCATAGGCAAAGCCGTCCAGCGCGTAAGCGGTAAAGGTCAGGAACATCAACAATACGGCGTTGACGGCGACGACCTCACTGCCCAGCCGCGCACCCAATATCGTCAAGGAAACAAAGCACAGTTGCAGCAGTAAAGATCGCAACATAATGTCCCGATTCAGCCGCAGCAGCCGGCCGAAATTGCCCTGCCAGGCGGTTTTCAGCATCGGCAGCGAAATGCCCCGCAGCTTCAGCACCCGCCAGACCATAACCAGCCCAATCGCCAGCGTGACGTATTCTGCAATCGCCGTGGCCGCCGCCGCACCCTGCACGCCCCAGCCCAGCCCCATC
Source organism: Erwinia billingiae Eb661 (assembly GCF_000196615.1). Classification (NCBI taxonomy): domain Bacteria; kingdom Pseudomonadati; phylum Pseudomonadota; class Gammaproteobacteria; order Enterobacterales; family Erwiniaceae; genus Erwinia; species Erwinia billingiae. Next base: position 371,252 of record NC_014306.1, on the reverse strand, counting down.
ACGAACCACAGATCCAGCACGATGTTGACCAGGTTTCCGACAACCAGCAGGATCACCGGCGCACGGGCATACTGTACGCCCAGCAGCCAGCCCAGTAATACCAGGTTGGCCAGCGTCGCAGGTGCACTTAACCAGCGGATATTCATAAACAGGGCGGCCTGATGCAGCACGGCAGGATCGCCACCCACGACAGAGAGCGCCAGGTGGTTAAGCGGGGATTTCAGCAGAATAAACAGCAGGCCAGCCGCCAGGGCAATCAGTAGCGGCTGCATCAGTGCGCGGGCCAGCGCCGGTTTATCACCCGCACCAAAGGCCTGCGCGGTTAATCCGGTGGTGCTCATCCGCAGGAACAGCAGCAGCATAAACAGGAAGCTGGTCGCGGTAGTGCCCACGGCAACGCCGCCGAGGTAGGAAGGACTGTCAAGGTGACCAATGACCGCGGTATCCACCAGGCCCAGTAAGGGCACGGAGATATTCGACAGGATCATTGGCAGCGCCAGCCGCCAGAGTTGGTTATCTGAGGGAGAAAATAATCGCATGGTCATCCACTGTGCGACTGGCTTAAAAGCATCACGGAAGCTGTATATGCCAGTCAATAAGGCATACAGCTTACCAAAAGAGAAACGCGCCGCAAAAGCAGCGCGTTAAGGTCAGGCGTTTACAGCCAGTTGCCGTTGCGGATTACGCCGACGGCCAGACCTTCAATCGACAGGGTCTGCAAGCGCAGATCGACCACGATCGGTTGGAATTCGCCGTTTTCAGGCAGCAGATGCACGATATTGCCCTGCTTCTTGAGGCGCTTTACCGTCACCTCGTCGTCAATGCGCGCAACCACGACCTGGCCGTTACGCACATCCTGAGTCTTATGCACAGCCAACAGATCGCCGTCCATAATCCCGATATCTTTCATCGACATGCCGCTAACACGCAGCAGGAAGTCGGCGCCCGGCTTGAACAGTTCAGGATCCACCTTGTAGTGGCCTTCAATGTGCTCTTCCGCCAGCAAAGGTTCACCTGCGGCGACACGGCCAATCAGCGGCAACCCTTCCTCTTCTTCCATCATCAGACGGATACCGCGAGACGCGCCGGAAACAATCTCGATCACGCCTTTACGTGCCAGCGCTTTGAGATGCTCTTCAGCCGCATTCGGGGAACGGAAACCGAGCTGTGCAGCGATTTCTGCCCGCGTCGGTGGCATGCCGGTCTGGTTAATGTGGTCGCGTATCAGGTCATAAACCTGCTGCTGCCTTGCAGTTAGTGCTTTCATCCCGCCCCCTGGTTGTTTATACAGTCAGCTGTGAGTATATACAGGTATTTGTGCGTTGAAAACCTAAAGATGTGGAAAAAACAGCAGTTTGTCAGATTATGGAAAGCGCGCCGCAATCAGGGAATTAGCAGCATTACCCAGACGAAAACAGCGAGTAGTATCGTCAGCAACACGGCAGCGGAGCCCATATCTTTGGCGCGACCCGATAAAGGATGCATCTCGCTGCCAATGCGGTCGACCACCGCTTCCAGCGCGCTGTTAAGGATTTCAACAATGATCACCAACATCACGGACCCTATCAGCAACACCCGCGTGACGGCGTCCACATCCAGCCAGCACGCCACAATCACCGCGACAATGCCGGCCACCGCTTCCTGGCGAAAAGCCGCTTCGTTTTGCCAGGCGGCGCGTATTCCTTTCCAGGAATAACCGGCGGCATTAATGATACGAGTCAATCCGGTGACGTTATTTGCCATAATCAGGGAACCCTTTGAGATGTTTAACGTCAATGTCTGGGTGGCGCACATTTTGCAACACCACAGATCTCACTGGCGCTTTCTGGTATGCTTGCGGCGCTTTGCTAACAAGAGGCTTCATGGTATCTATGTCAGGTTGGCGTAACTTATATTATAACTTATTGAATTTACCAGTAAAATTCCTGGTAAAAAGTAAAGCGATTCCCGCCGAGCCGGTTTCCGAGCTGGCGCTGGATACATCGCGCCCTATTATGTATGTGCTGCCTTATGATTCAAAGGCCGATCTGCTGGCGTTGCGTGAGCAATGCCGTAAACAGGATCTGCCCGATCCTTTAGATCCGCTGGAAATCGACGGTACGGTTTTGCCACGTCATGTGTTTATCCATGACGGCCCACGCGTATTCCCCTATTTCGTGCCTAACGTTGAATCGGTAAAACTGTTCCACGAATACCTCGATTTGCACCGCAGCAACCCGCTGCTGGACGTGCAGATGGTGCCGGTATCCGTGATGTTTGGCCGTGCACCAGGCCGTGAAGTGCAGGGCGACGATCAGCCTCATCTGCGCGTGTTGAATGGCATTCAAAAATTCTTTGCCGTGCTGTGGTTAGGCCGCGACAGCTTTGTCCGCTTCTCACCGATGGTTTCCCTGCGCCGTATGGCAACGGAACACGGCACCGACAAAATCATTGCGCAGAAGCTGGCGCGCGTGGCACGCATGCACTTTGCCCGTCAACGCCTGGCGGCCATTGGCCCGCGTTTGCCGGTGCGTCAGGACCTGTTCAATAAACTGCTGCAGTCCAAAGCCATCGCTAAAGCGGTGGAAGACGAAGCGCGCAGCAAGAAAATCTCCCATGAAAAAGCCCAGCAGAACGCCGTTGAGCTGATGGAAGAGATCGCCGCCGACTTCTCTTATGAAGCCATCCGTCTGACGGACCGCATCATGGGCTGGACGTGGAGCAAGCTGTATCAGGGCATCAACGTCAACGGCGGCGAGCGCGTGCGTCAGCTGGCGCAAGACGGCCACGAGATCGTCTACGTGCCCTGCCACCGTAGTCATATGGACTACCTGCTGCTCTCTTATGTGCTGTATCACCAGGGTCTGGTGCCACCGCACATTGCCGCCGGTATCAACCTGAACTTCTGGCCAGCGGGCCCGATTTTCCGCCGTCTGGGCGCATTCTTTATCCGCCGTACCTTCAAGGGTAACAAGCTCTACTCAACGGTATTCCGAGAATATCTTGGCGAGCTGTTCACCCGTGGTTACTCGGTAGAATACTTTGTCGAAGGCGGTCGTTCCCGTACCGGTCGTCTGCTTGACCCGAAAACCGGCACGCTGTCGATGACTATTCAGGCGATGCTGCGCGGCGGTAACCGCCCTATCACACTGGTGCCGATCTATATCGGTTATGAGCACGTGATGGAAGTGGGAACCTACGCCAAAGAGTTACGTGGTGCGACGAAAGAGAAAGAAGGGTTTATGCAGATGGTGCGCGGACTGCGCAAGCTGCGTAACCTCGGCCAGGGGTATGTGAACTTCGGGGAGCCGCTGCCGCTGGTGACCTACCTGAACAAGCATGTGCCGGAGTGGCGTGATGCCATCGACCCCATTGAAGCCCAGCGTCCAGCCTGGCTGACGCCTGCGGTGAATGACATCGCGCAGCGCGTGATGGTGCGTATCAACAACGCCGGTGCGGCCAATGCCATGAACCTGTGCGTTACCGCCCTGCTCGCATCGCGCCAGCGCTCGCTGACCCGTGAACAGTTGACCGAGCAGTTGGCGTGCTACGTTCAGTTGCTGCGTAACGTGCCGTATTCGCCGGACTCGACCGTGCCGGATATGACGCCAGAAGCACTGCTGAACCATGCGTTAAGCATGAACAAGTTCGATATTGAGCAGGATAATATCGGCGAAATCATCGTACTGCCGCGCGAGCAGGCCGTGCTGATGACCTACTATCGCAACAACGTTCACCATATGCTGGTGATGCCGTCGCTGATTGCGGTGATCCTGTCGCATTACCGCGAACTGAGCCGGGCCGAGCTGCTGCGTCAGATCAGCGTGATTTACCCGATGCTGAAGAGCGAGCTGTTCCTGCACTGGAATAAAGAAGATCTGCCTGCCGTGCTGGATTCCCTGGTGAGCGAGATGGCGCGTCAGGGTCTGCTGACGGCCGATGACCAGACGCTGCGTCTGAGCCCGGCACGCTTCCCAACGCTGCAACTGCTGGCGGCGGGTGTGCGTGAAACGCTGCAGCGTTATGCCATCACCTTCTCTATCCTCAGCGCGAATCCGTCGATCAACCGCGGTACGCTGGAAAAAGAGAGCCGCACCATGGCTCAGCGCCTGTCGGTACTGCACGGTATCAACTCGCCGGAGTTCTTCGACAAAGCGGTGTTCTCTTCACTGGTGCTGACCCTGCGTGATGAAGGCTATATCAGTGATACCGGCGATGCGCAGGTAGAACAGACGCACAGGGTCTATCAGATGCTGGCTGACCTGATCACTCAGGAAGTGCGAATGACGATTGAAAGTGCGGGACCGCACGAGTAAGCGTCAGGGCATAAAAAAAGGGTCGATGAGCAATCATCGACCCTTTTTTATTGGCATCACTCAGAGCCAGCCAGAGAATGGCGCCGTGCTGAGGGCAATCCCCAGGAACAACACCAAACCAACGTAGTTGTTGTTCAGGAAAGCCTGGAAACAGGGATCGCGTTCGCGGGCTGAGATCAGCTTCTGCTGATGCACAAACAGCGCGCCAGCCACCAGAATGGACCAGTAGAATGCGCCGCCCAGCTGCATCCGCCAGCCAATCACCGCCATCAGTACCAGCGTCGCCAGCTGCAACAAACCCACGATCAGCTTATCGAAACGACCAAACAGAATGGCGGTGGATTTGACGCCAATCTTCAGGTCATCATCGCGATCGACCATCGCATACAGCGTGTCATAAGCCACCGTCCAGCAGATATTCGCGGCGAACAGCAGCCAGCAGGTCAGCGGCACGGTTTCACTGACCGCCGCCCAACCCATCGGGATAGCCCAGCCAAACGCCGCGCCCAGCACCACCTGCGGCAGATGGGTGTAGCGCTTCATAAAGGGATAGACCCACGCCAGCGCCAGCCCACCAAACGACAGCCAGATGGTCATCGCGTTCATGGTCAGAACCAGACAGAACGACACCAGCACCAGTCCGGCAAACAGCAGCTTGGCCTCTTTTGAGGTCACCGCGCCGCTCGGCAATGGCCGTGACTGGGTGCGCTTTACATGACCATCGATCTTTCGGTCGGCAAAGTCGTTGACCACGCAGCCCGCGGCACGCATGAAAAAGACCCCCAGCACAAAGACGATCAGGATATTCAGCGGCGGGATCTGCATTCCCGCCAGCCACAGCGCCCAGAAGGTCGGCCACATCAGCAGCAGCGAACCAATCGGCTTATCAATACGCATCAGGCGGCTGTAGGCCCGGAATTTACTCATTGGCAGACTTCTCTCCACGTTACTCATCTCCGGTACCGGTTAGCGAGGCATACAGCGGCGCAGGCGGTAAAAATAGCTCGGTCAGCAATAACGGCTTGCCGGAAAGGCGCAGCAAAGAGCGACGTCCCCACAGCTCGCCACTTTTGCCCGGCTCGATAAAATCCCGCGTCAGCGTGGAAGAGGCAAACAGGTAACGGCCCAGCGGGCGCGTGCCAAGCTGCTGCAACATCTGCTCAGGCCCGTTCAGGGTGGATTCCGGTACGATGGTCCGCCCGGCAAGCCAGGGTTCGCCATCGCCGCACAGCAGAATTTCACGCAGCCAGTAGCGGGACTCATGCGGCAGCAACGCCACGTCGTCACCGACCTCTTCTGCGGTAATAAAACCTTCCTGCACCACTTTTACCGTCACTTGCTGGCAGTGGCGCTCAAAACGTTGGGTCATGGAGTCTTCTTCCATCAACCAGTCCAGCAGCGGGGCTGAAAGCAAGGGTGATGAGGCTGGCAGCCAGTCGAGGGCGCGCAATTGCACCAGCGCGTTATCAGCCATTCGGCTTCTCCGGGCAAAAATTTTGGTGCCACAGTGTAACGCAGAGGCTGGGAGAGAACACAGATTGCTGGAGGAAATAGTGCGGATTTCAGGTCGGTAAAGTAAGAGGTTGGCGCGCCTGGGGCGGCGCGCCGACATGTTATTCGCGTTTCAGCCTGTTACTGTTTGCCAGCCACAGCGTGACCACCAGGATCAGAATGGCAATGGAGTAGGCCAGCGTATCCACCGGGTTTTTGTGATCGACAATGATCAACCGGATGATCGCCGTGATACCGATATAGACAAAATAGCGCAGCGGGAAGTGATAACCCGACTGGAAGTATTTGACTATTAAGGCAATAAACTCGAAGTAAAGGAAGTAGATCACTATGCCATCGATCAACAGATAAGAAGACGTCTGTTCGCCGGTGTTCAGCAACACGTTGGCCAGATGGAAGGTCTCCTTGCCAAGAAAGATCGCCAGAATAGCGGCCAGGACGATCAGCCCTATATTCAGCACCATCTGTAACAACCAGGCAATACGCGTCGCGGTAATCATGCAAAAACCCTCAAAAGTCACTGTTATCCGTCAGGATAATCCTGACAGTGACAATATGCTTTAGTGTGAGCGGGTTCACAAGTTTTGCTTGATGCCGGAGAGATAAGCGGGCGACACCGCCGCCCACAGGCGGAGGCGGTGTCGCGGCTATTTTTAGCGGAAATCGATATCGCGGTCGGTGGTCATATCATACAGCTGGTACTTACGGCCCAGCATCTGACCGCCATCACGCGTCAGCGGCGTCCAGTTAACCTGTGCACGGCCACGGGTTGGTGAGGCGGTGAACAGATCCATCGGAATTGAGATATAGAAGCCTTTGGTGAAGTCGCCTTCGCCATACTCTTCGGCCGACACGTTAGTTTTGGTGGCATAAGCGCCAACGATCACGCCGCTGTCGAACTGGCGGGAGACATCAATCGTCGCCCCTTTATCTTCTGCCAGATACTGACCTACGCTCGCCTTCACCAACACCTGGTTGTTGAAGAACGACGGACGCCAGTAAGCCGTCAGGTTACCGACCTTCGCGTTGTAGTCGGTAAACTGCATCATGTTGTCCCAGTCACGCTGCTTCACGTAGTTGGCATCAACACCAAACGCCCAGTCAGAATCCAGCGGACGGTACAGCACTTCGCCACCCACACCGCCGTACATGGTTTCCAGATAACCGCCGTAAACCTGGCCGTAGAAACCATTGCCCAGCGCATGCATGTAGTTCGCTTGCAGGTTGTTAACGTAGACGTTGTTTTCAACATAGTCGCGAATATGGGTACGCACGCGCGGCAATGAGGAATCGCTCGGCGCACCGTTATAGTTGAACTTGTCGTAGTTATTCGCCAGGTTGCCAAACACGCTGCCATCAATCAACAGGTGCTTCGTCAGCCAGTAGTTAGCGTTCGCCATCACGCCAACCTGATACAGGTAGAAGCTTTCCGGTCCACCCACAGACTGATTCAGTACCGGTGCCAGGCTGTAGTTAAAGTCATCGGCATCGATGTAATAACCCTGCTCGGTATGACCCGGATCGACCGGCTCCACGCGTTTCTGATCCAGCGGCTGCTCTTTGCCCAGCGGATAGCCTTCAAGCTGCTGACGCAGGCTGGCGACGTTAGTTTCCGTGGTCACCTGCGGCATACGGCTGCGGTTTTCGGTCACTTTCAGCGTATCAATGTTGGCTGGCAGGTTGTTCATCAGGATCACGTTGGCACGATCGACGCCTTCCTGGGTATTGCGGTACTTGCTCTGCTGGCCAGTGGCATACATGGTATTGCCCTGTACCTGAATGTTTGGCGCATCCAGACCGGCATTGTATTTCAGGTCGGTCAGCTGGCCAGCAACGGTGGTCTGCTCAAGGAATTCGCCCTGCGGACGCGGCTGATAGGCCGGTTTCGCCGAATCGATCGAGGCGGTATGCAGATCGTTGAAGTTAGTACGCAGCGTAAAGCCGGCCATAAAGGTATTGCCGCGCTCATAGCTGACGTTCACATCCGCCCAGTCGGTAATACGATAAATGGCGCCGACGTTAACTTTGCTTTTCTGCTCAATCTTGCCGGCAAAGTCGTCCTGGTAATCATTCCCTTCGTATTCTGCTTTCAGGCGCAGCGGCTGCCATGGCGTCTGGTATTCCACCCCACCAAAGAACGCGGCCGGGCCTTTGAACATGTCTTTGCCGTTAACTGAACCGGCGGTGCCGTTGCTGCCAGAGCGATAGCAATAGCTGCTGTCGGCTTCACAGAACGGGTTCTTCACCGTGCCGCTGTTGCCGAGGTAGCCGAAGCCCAGTCCGAGGGTGAAATCAAACGGTCCCCAGGCCTTGGTGCCGACCAGGTATTCACTGTCGAACAGGCCGGTACCGCCAAGGTCACGCGCCCCGACCGAGACTTCGGGCAGCCAGTAGCCTTCCTGCCAGAGACGGGCTTTCAAATCGAAGGCTTTGTCTTTGTAGGTCTGGGTGCCACTGAAGCTCTCAACCGCACTGTACTCGCGCGTTTTCACGTCGGTATAGCGGATGGTCGCTTCCAGCCACGGGAACAGCTGCACCGAGGACGAATAGAAACGGTACTGATCGTTATAGCGGTAGTTCAGGCTGAATTCGCCGTCTTTCGCCATACGCGCAGTGGGAACCTGTAACAGACCGACGCCGCCAAAATCTGACTGCGAAGGCCCTACCGGATCGGGATACGTCGCCGCCTGAACCTGGCAGGCACAGGCAACGGAAACAGCTATCAGGCTGAGAAGATAGGCTTTTTTCATCAGTCAGGGATCCGGTGCGTCAGAACAGAAACAATCTGCTGGTTAAGGTCTTCATCGTCGCCAGGCAACGTCCATGAGGAAAAGCCACGGTACACAATGCTGCCCACTTCGGGCTCCACGTGGCGGCGATTCCAGTAGGCGACAGGAACGTCACTCACTTCGCCATTCGGCGCAATCAGCACCACGAAGTTACGTTCGCCCCCGGACAAACGGTCATGATCCTGCAAATAATCCACCACGCTGCGGCCCGGTGCCCACGGGGTTTTACCGCTGTTGGCCAGCACGCCAGCCAGCGTAATGCTGGTCGGTTTTAGCAGCGTATAAACGCTGTAATCCCCTTCCAGACGGCGATTCTGTGCCGGACGCATCCGCACCCAGTCCGGATCGAGATTGGCCAGTTGACGGCCAGTGACTTTCACTGCCGACACCTGCTGCCAGACGTTATCGACCACTGCAGCCTGTTCGCTATCGCCATCGGCGTGAAGTTGATTGCTCCAGGCTTTCAGCCGCGCCAGCACCTGCTGCTGCTGCTGAATCGCCGCCGCGGTGGCCAGTTTTTCGGCAATCACCGTTCCCGGCCACCAGGTTTTATCCATCAATGCCGGGCTGCTGACCAACTGCGCCAGGTTCTGTGCATGGCTGACAATCGAGGTCTGCGTCTGGCCAGGGGAATAGACCGTCACCTGGCTTTCTGCAGACACGTTGAGCGAAACGCAGGCTGAAATTCCTGCGAGAAGGAGGGTTATTTTTTTCATGATTTCGCAGGCTTCAGGATGGTGGTTTCGAGAGGGAAATAGTCGCCCCCCAGCGTTTGCTGTGACTGGCGAACCTGGCCGGAAGTGGTATCAATCCAGAAGGTGTTAGTCCAGGATTTTCCCTCGGCAGGCAGCTCAACCTCTTCCTGCCAGACGCGGCAGGCGACGGTGTTACCGCCAAGCGTCAGCACCTGATCTTTCAGGCGGCTGAAGCGTGAGGTCGCCGTTGCCGAGCGGAATTTACCGGCTTCCGTCCAGCTCAGCGTGCGGGTCCAGCTTGCGCCTTCGGTCAACGACAGCGGGGCGGTCAGCGGATCCTGTTGCAGGTTGTTCACCTCCAGCAGGTTGTCGCTTAACCCGAGGGTTTTCACCACGCGGCCATGCTGAGTCACCACCATCGACTGGTCGCGGGTGATCCATTTTTGTTGACCGTTTTCATCGAAGCCCAGCACCACGAAGATCTGCTGCCCGTTATTCACGCGCAGGTACATGCTGGCATAAGGCAGACTTTCTATTTGCTCATCAGAGACCTGAACATCGTCCGGCCCGAGCAGAGCGAGTTTTACCGTCTCTCCCAGCCCTTTTTGTGTTTGTGTACAGGCCTGGAGAAGCAGGCATAAAAGCAGCAGTGGTAGGTAGCGCACCTGTGTGTGTCCCTGAACAAAGTCTGACAATGTCAAAAAATAACCACACGAGCGTGTGGTTATGAGTAATTTACCGCACTTAACGCGTGGTACTGGTCGTGGTCGTGGTGGTGGTGCCGGTATTAGAACCGTTTCCGCCACTCGATGCTGCCAGAGCAACACCAACCAGTGCGCCAAGCGCACCAATACCCACCGCAGTGGTGGTTCCTGCGGAAAGGGTTCCCGCTGAGGCACCCGCCGCGGCGCCAGCTTCTTCAGGCGCAGCGAACGCGGCTGAAGCACTTGCTAAGTACACTATGGCTGCAGCAGCACATAAGACTTTTTTCATAACATTTCCCTTCATTAAATGAATGGATACTTCACCTGAAGGGTTTCAGGCGCGTTCAGTATAAGGCAATAAATGACCAGAATTGAGGGGGGTCGCCTTCGATTCAGCGGGCGATTTCTGATGTCTAAAATAAGCACGTTTCGGCTTCTCAAGGCAACATTTGACTAATTAATTCAATATATTGGAATTTATGACTGATTTAACCCTGCTTGTTAGTGCCATTCGCTGACAATAGCCTTTAGCATGGCGAATTCACTGGGAAAAGCGCGTCACGGAGCTTTTAATGAACTAAAGGATTTATTTTCAATAAGTTAACAGGCGTTAAGGGCAGTTAAGTAGCGTAATGGGCGCTATGGCTTTAGGATTTATCTTGGCGGGATTCGGACAATAAAGGGTAATTTTAAGAATATCCTCAGCCTCATAACGCTGACTTTATTCATCTTTGGGGGTATTTCAGCACTAGCAGCCGCCTGATTTCCGCGCTAAGCGGTGGCATGCTGGGATCGCGCAGAAAACAGGGTGATGTCAACCAGGTCCAAAAGTAGCTAAAGGCGGCCCTGATGCCGGACGGGATAGCTGAAAAAACAAAGGGCTGGCGCATTCGCACCAGCCCCTTTATGCAGGACGATTAACGGCTACACGCCGCTTAGCCGCGCCAGTTTTTATAACGGTTAATCAGTCCGTTAGTTGAACTGTCGTGGCTGCTGACCTGCTCGCTACCCGACAGTTCTGGCAGGATACGGTTCGCCAGTTGTTTGCCAAGCTCAACGCCCCACTGATCGAAGGTGAAGATGTTGAGGATCGCGCCCTGAGTGAAGATTTTGTGTTCGTACAGCGCAATCAATGCACCCAGGCTGAACGGCGTGATATCACGCAGCAGGATGGAGTTGGTTGGGCGGTTACCTTCAAACACTTTGAACGGCACGATGTGCTCGACCGACTGCGCATCTTTACCTGCGTCGGTGAACTCTTTCTCGACCACATCGCGTGACTTACCAAACGCCAGCGCTTCAGTCTGTGCAAAGAAGTTCGACAGCAGCTTGGCATGGTGATCGCCCAGCTTGTTGTGGGTGATGGCAGGGGCGATAAAGTCGCAAGGAACCAGCTTGGTGCCCTGGTGGATCAGCTGATAGAACGCGTGCTGACCGTTGGTGCCCGGTTCGCCCCAGATGATTGGGCCGGTTTCATAAGAGACCGGTGCGCCGTTACGGTCAACGTTCTTACCGTTCGACTCCATGTTGCCCTGCTGGAAATAGGCAGAGAAACGGTGCATATACTGGTCATACGGCAGGATCGCTTCGGTTTCAGCACCGAAGAAGTTGTTATACCAGATGCCGATCAGCGCCAGGATCACCGGCAGGTTCTGCTCTGCGGGTGTGGTAGAGAAGTGTTTGTCCATGGCGTGTGCGCCACTGAGCAGCTTCTCAAAGTTGTCGAAACCGACCGACAGAATGATCGACAGGCCAATCGCCGACCACAGTGAATAACGTCCGCCAACCCAGTCCCAGAATTCGAACATGTTGGCGGTATCAATCCCGAACTCACCGACCGCTTTACCGTTGGTTGAGAGCGCAGCAAAGTGCTTCGCAACGTGCTGCTCATCGCCAGCGGTTTTCAGGAACCAGTCACGCGCGCTGTGGGCGTTGGTCATGGTTTCCTGGGTGGTGAAGGTTTTTGACGCCACCAGGAACAGGGTGGTTTCAGGATCCAGATCCTTCACGGTTTCCGCGATATGCGTGCCATCAACGTTGGACACAAAGTGCATATTCAGGTGATTCTTGTACGGGCGCAGCGCCTCGGTGACCATAAATGGCCCCAGGTCAGACCCGCCGATACCGATGTTCACCACGTCGGTGATGGGCTTGCCGGTGTAGCCTTTCCAGTCGCCGCTGATGATGCGTTCAGAGAAGGATTTCATCTTCTCCAGCACCGCGTTCACTTCCGGCATCACGTCTTTACCGTCGACCACGATCGGCGTGTTGCTGCGGTTGCGCAGCGCAACATGCAGCACGGCACGATCTTCAGTGCGGTTGATTTTTTCGCCGGAGAACATCGACTTAATTGCGCCCTGCAGATCGGTCTCTTTAGCAAGAGCCTGCAGTTTTGCGAGGGTGTCACTGGTGATGCGGTTTTTGGAGTAGTCCACCAGCATCAGATCGTCGAAGGTGGCAGAGAAGGTCGCAAAGCGATTGCTGTCTTTCGCAAACAACTCTGAGATCTGAACGTCTTTCATCTCTTCAAAATGCTGCTGCAGCGCCTGCCAGGCAGCAGTTTGTGTCGGATTGATATTTTTCATAACAACACACTCTTTTTATTTAAGAACCGTAAATCAGACCGGACGCCATGTTACCCGAGGTGCCGTTTCGGCTTCCCTCTTCCTGCAACAGGTTGCAACTATCATAAAGGCAGGATTTTCCCACCTTTTTGTCCGGGGCTATTTATAATTCAGTCGGCGGTCAGCTTGTCCGCTCAGCGTTTCAGTATGACTATTCTTGCTGTCGAAAGGAAAAATTTTATGGAGTTATCCGCCCCACTGCTGTTGGTTATCATTGGATTAAGTTCGCTGGTAGCCCAGTGGCTGGCCTGGTTGCTACGGCTGCCCGCCATTTTGCCACTGCTCGTTTTCGGCATTGTCCTGGGGCCGTTGTGCCATGTTTTGCAGCCGGATGCGCTGTTTGGCACCCTGCTGTTCCCCTTTGTCTCACTTTCTGTCGCCATCATTTTGTTCGAAGGTGCGTTAACGCTTCGCTTCGATGAAATTCGCGGGTTGGGCAACGTGGTCCGCAATCTGGTTACCGTCGGCATGTTAATCACCTTCCTGGTGATCAGCGTCGCCTGCTGGGCGTTGCTGGATTTCCCGCCCGAGCTGGCGGCGTTAGTCGGTTCCGTCACCGTGGTGACCGGCCCAACGGTGATCGCGCCGTTGATGCGCGTAGTTCGGCCAAATAAAGCCATTAACCAGGTTTTACGCTGGGAAGGCATCGTCATCGATCCGGTCGGCGCTATCTTCACGCTTCTGGTGTTTGAATTCATTGTGCTGCGTCAGAAAGCTGAATCGTTAACGCACTTGTTCTGGACCTTAGGCCAGACCGCTGCGGTGGGCCTGATTGCCGGCGTGGTATTTGGCTGGCTGCTGGGCGTGGCCCTGAAGCGGGTCTGGCTGCCGGGCTATCTGCAGAACTTCGCGGTGCTGGCGGTGATGCTGACCGCGTTTGGCCTGTCGAACGCGCTGGCGGATGAATCGGGGCTGCTGACGGTCACGGTGATGGGGATTTGGCTGGCCAATATGCGCGACGTCGATCTGACCGAGATCATCGCCTTCAAGGAAGAGTTATCCGCGCTGCTGATTTCCGGGCTGTTTATCATTCTGGCGGCGCGACTGGATTTGATGGCGCTGCTGTCGATGGGCTGGCCGTTAGTGGCGGTGCTGCTGATTGTGCAGTTTGTTGCCCGTCCGCTCTGTATTGCCGTCTCGACCTGGGGATCGTCACTGCCGATGCGGGACAGGCTGATGCTGAGCTGGATTTCGCCACGCGGGATTGTGGCGGCGGCGGTCAGCTCGCTGTTTGCACTGACGCTGGAAAAAACCGGCTTCGCTGGCGCAGACAAGCTGGTCACCGTGGTGTTCGCGGTGATTATCGGCACCGTGGTGCTGCAAAGCCTGACCAGCTCCCTGCTGGCGAGAATGCTTAAGGTGCAGCAGCGTGAACCGCGCGGCGTGCTTATTATCGGCGCCAACAGCGTGGCCAGAACTCTGGCGGCGGCGCTGAAGAAACTGGATATCCCGGTGCTGGTAACCGACAGCAGCTGGGAATACTATCGCCTCGCCCGCATGGAGGGGATCCCGGCCTACTATGGTAATGCCTGGTCGGAACATGCGGAGAACTTCCTCGATCTGAGTGAAACCTCGCAGGTTCTGGCGCTGTCGCCCAACCGCCACCAGAATGCGCTGGCGGTGTACCACTTCAGCCATCTGTTTGGCGAGAAAAAGGTCGCCGCGATCCGCTCCGGTGCAGCGCTGCGTGCGAAGCGTGACAGTGAAAGCCCGCGCTTCCGCCGTCATGAAGTGCTGTTCGGTCATGAGCAGACCTATGCCCGCCTGAGCAGCCTGCTGTCACAGGGCGCGATCATCAAAGCAACCCGACTGAACGAGAATTTCGGCTGGCTGGAATACCTTGAGAAAAACCAGGGCGTGATCCCGTTGTTTGTGCAAAATGAGGCCGGCATTCTGAGTCCAGTGCAGGGTGAAGAGACGCCGGCGCTGCCCTGTACCCTGATTGCGCTGGTGCAAAATGAAAATTCCTCAGACGGCAGAGATTGACAGCAGCGCCATAAACCGATATTTCTAGTCCGCTTGTTGCGCATCTGATGCGCAAGCCAGAAGAGGCGCGTCGCCCAGGCAGTGTGTTGGAGGAACCGAATCCGCAGAAAACACATCATGGGGTGCGACGCCGAGGTACTCTCCCCGCGGAAGGGAGCGTATCGACCGCAGGGGCTGAATCCTCTGGGTTGTCACCAGCATCGTTCGTAAACCGGGCGATCAATATTTACCGTTTTGGCGCAGTTACAGGCGACGTCAGACCCGGTAGGTATACAAGGTGGGGCGCTTCTGGGTGATTCGTAGTTCATCCCTTTTCTACGTCTGCCCCGTTTCTGCTCCTCCCTTGTACCAAGCTGATGGAAACTTATCCTGACACGAGGTATGTCAACAACTATGTCCCAATCCCTGATCGTGGCCAAATTTGGCGGCACCAGCGTTGCCGATTTTACTGCCATGAACCGCAGCGCCGATGTGGTGCTGGCCGATCCCAACACGCGCCTGGTGGTCCTTTCCGCCTCTGCGGGTGTGACTAACCTGCTGGTTTCTCTGGCTGAAGGCCAGGAGCAGGAGCAGCGGGCTTACCAGCTCGATGAGATCCGCCGTATCCAGTACGCCATCGTCGACCAGTTATCGCAGCCTGAAGTGATCCGCGACGAAGTGGACCGCGTGCTGGAAAACATCACCATGCTGTCTGAGGCTGCCTCCCTGGCGACCTCAACTGCGCTGACCGATGAACTGGTCAGCCACGGTGAACTGCTCTCCTCGCTGTTATTCGTTGAAGTGCTGCGCCAGCGTAACGTCGCCTCGCAGTGGTTTGACGTGCGTAAGGTGATGCGCACTGACGATCGCTTTGGCCGTGCCGAGCCCGATGTCGCCCTGCTGGCCGAGCTGACGCAAACGCAACTCGCCCCGAAACTGGCGGAAGCGCTGATCGTGACGCAAGGTTTTATCGGCAGCGAAGCCAAAGGCCGCACCACGACCTTAGGGCGTGGCGGCAGTGATTACACCGCGGCGCTGTTAGGCGAGGCGCTGCATGCCAGCCGCATCGATATCTGGACCGATGTACCGGGGATTTACACCACCGATCCGCGCGTGGTGCCGACCGCCAAACGCATTGATGAGATCACCTTCGAAGAAGCGGCCGAAATGGCCACCTTCGGCGCCAAGGTTCTGCACCCGGCCACCTTGCTGCCTGCAGTCCGCAGCGATATCCCGGTGTTTGTAGGCTCGAGCAAGGATCCTGCTGCCGGCGGCACGCGCGTCTGCAATGAAACCCAGAACCCACCGCTGTTCCGCGCGCTGGCGCTGCGGCGTAAACAGACGTTGCTGACCCTGCATAGCCTGAACATGCTGCACTCACGCGGCTTCCTGGTGGAAGTATTCACCATCCTGGCGCGCCACAATATTTCGGTGGATCTGATCACCACCTCCGAAGTGAGCATCGCGCTGACGCTGGACACCACCGGCTCAACCTCGACCGGGGACAGCCTGTTAACCCAGGCGTTGCTGACCGAACTCTCTTCCCTTTGCCGGGTGGAAGTCGAAGAGGATCTGGCACTGGTGGCGATCATCGGCAACAAACTGTCGCAGGCCTGTGGCGTGGGCAAAGAAGTGTTTGGCGTGCTTGAGCCGTTCAACCTTCGCCTGATCTGTTATGGCGCCAGCAGCTATAACCTGTGCTTCCTGGTGCCCGGCAGCGACGCCGAGCAGGTGGTGCAGACGCTTCATCACAATTTGTTTGAATAGTTTTACTAAACCGGGCCTGGCCCGGTTTTTTTCGCCATTGGAAAAAAGGAAGTCTGGCTATGCTCGCCTTTGTTACCCGACTGTTCCCGTTATGGGCAGTCCTGCTCTCTGTTGCCGCCTATTACACCCCGACCACCTTTCTCGCGATTGGTCCGTGGGTGACGTATCTGCTGATGCTGATCATGTTCGGCATGGGCGTGACGCTCAATATCGGTGATTTTAAACGTGTACTGACCCGCCCTGCACCGGTGATTGCCGGGACCTTCCTGCATTATCTGGTGATGCCGCTCGCGGCATGGGGCCTGGCAAAATTGTTCCATATGCCGCCTGACCTGTCGGCCGGGATGATCCTGGTGGGCAGCGTGGCCAGCGGCACGGCATCCAACGTGATGATTTATCTGGCGAAAGGCGATGTGGCCCTTTCCGTTACCATCTCGTCCGTGTCGGCGCTGGTTGGCGTGTTCGCCACGCCACTGCTGACCAAGCTGTATGTCGATACCCATATTCAGGTGGATGTGATCGGCATGCTGCTGAGCATCGTGAAGATTGTGGTGGTGCCGATCGGCATTGGCCTGATTGTTCACCACACCATGAACGGTCTGGTGAAGCGCGTTGAGCCGTACCTGCCGGCCTTCTCGATGGTCTGTATTTTGCTGATTATCAGTGCCGTGGTTGCCGGCAGTCAGGGCTTTATCGGCTCGGTGGGCCTGGTGGTGATTGCTGCGGTGATCCTGCATAACGCTATTGGTTTGTTAGGCGGTTACTGGGGCGGGAAGCTGTTTGGCTTTGATGAATCCACCTGCCGTACGCTGGCGCTGGAAGTGGGTATGCAGAACTCGGGCCTGGCGGCCACGTTAGGCAAGCTGTACTTCTCGCCACTGGCGGCACTGCCGGGCGCGCTGTTCTCGGTCTGGCACAACCTGTCTGGTTCTCTGCTGGCCGGTTACTGGTCCGGCAAGCCGATCAAAAAGAAATAAGCCTGTTTCCCCCGCCGCCAGGCGGGGGACGTTTCCTCAGTCGTCGTCCCTGTCATCATCTGGTTGTTCAAGCACGTTATACGCCACGGCACAGAACAGCGAATTCAACCGCTTCATATCCCCCAACAATCCCAGATGCAGCGAGCTGGTTTCGATGCTCTGCACGTTATGCTGATGCAGGCGATTCACATGCTTATGGGAGTAACGGCGGTTAGTAATGCGGAAACGGTGCTTTGAGCGGCGCAGGCGCTTGGCGCTGGCCACGTCCTGCGATAAAAACACCGACAGGCCCAGCCGCAGATTGCCGGAAAGCTGTTCTATCAGCGCATCCAGCTCTTTCATCCCCTCTTCGGAGAAGGCGCGGCGCGCGGTCAGCGATTTGTCAGCCACATCGCCACTCATCCTTTCCAGAATGTCGCCGGCCATCTCCAGATTTAACGCCATCTCGATGATTTCAGCCCAGCGGCGCGAATCTTCCTCGGGCAGATCCTCTTTCGGCATCTGCGCCAGATAGAGTTTGATCGCGGTGTACAGCACATCCACATCATCATCCAGCTTGCGGATTTCACGCTCTTCCCGTAGTTCGCCATGCACCACTTTGCTGAAGGTGGCCAGCATCTGCTCCAGCACATCGCCCATGCGCAGCGTCTCGCGCGAGGCATTGGCCAGTGCCAGCGCCGGCGTATCCAGCGCGCTGGCGTCCAGATGACGCGGTTTCAGGCGCAGATCGGTTTCCGGCTCATCGCGGATCAACGCGGTACACAGCCGGGCCATGGCATCGGCAAACGGCACCATAATCAGGCAGCGGATCAGGTTGTAGAAAACATGGAAGAAGATCACCAGTTCTTCGTCGTTCACCGGCAATTTTTGCAGCCACTCAGCCAGCAGATCGATAAACGGCAGCACCAGCAGCGAACCGATAAACTTGAAGATCAGACTGCCGAGGGCCACGCGTTTTCCAGCGGCATTCGAGCCGCTGTTATTGAGCATCGCCAGCAATCCGCTACCCAGATTGGCACCAATCACCAGGCACAGCGCCACCTTGAACGAGATAACGCCGGTCGCCGTCAGCGTGGCGGTGATCAGCACCGCCGCAAGGCTGGAGTAACTGATAATGGCGAAGACGGCACCAATCAGCGCATCCAGCATTACGTCGCCGGTCAGCGAGGAGAACAGCACCTTAACGCCAGAGGCCTGGGTGATCGGCGTCGCCGCGGCCACAATCAGCTGCAGCGCCAGCAGGATCAGCCCAAGGCCAATACTGGCGCGGCCAAGCTGCCCGGCGCGCGTTTGTTTGCGTCCGAGGAAAAAGACCACGCCAAAGAAGATAAACAGCGGCGACAGCCAGGAGAGATCAAAGGTCAGGATCCGCGCCATCAGCGCAGTGCCGACGTCGGCACCGAGGATTATCACCAGCGCAGGCGTCAGCCCGACCAGTTCCTGTGCCACAAACGACGTGACCAATAACGTGGTGGCATTGCTGCTCTGGACCAGCGCGGTCACGCCAATCCCGGCGACAAAGGCCATTGGTTTTTTTGACACGCTGCGGCTGAGCACGCGGCGTAAATCCGCGCCATAGACACGCATAATGCCGGTACGGACAATGTGCGTTCCCCAGATCAGCAACGCGACAGCAGAAAGCAAATTAAGCAGGGTTAACACCGATATCGACCTCACAACTTCTCAAACTAAACGGACTGAGAGCGGATTTCTCCGCCCAGCTTACCGCAGTAAGTTTAGTCGAGTTACTGAAAAAATCTGTTTAATCAGCGTGATATATCCGCAAAATCAGGCCACTTCCCGCAGCGTAAGCTTATCCAGATGCAGGCCAACCTGATGGCCCGCCGCATGCAGATCCGCCACCGAACGGTTGAGCACATCGACAAAAAGCTCAACCTCACGCGCTTTTACGCGGTAACGGATGACGTTACCCAGCAGGCTGTGGCTGAGGATTTCAGCCGGGATCCCCTGCTCCGGTGCGCAGAAGGCCACCGATTCCGGGCGCAACGCGACCTGACTGGTGTAGGTCTCGCCGGTCAGGCGCGAAGCCTGTTCGGCACTCAGCAGGTTATAGTTACCAATAAAACCGGCGGCAAACAGATTTACCGGCTGGGTGTAGAGCGATTCGGCGTTGCCATTCTGCACAATTTTGCCTTTGTTCATCAGCACGATGCGGTCAGAAAGCGTCAGCGCCTCTTCCTGATCGTGGGTGACAAACAGGGTGGTGAGATTGAGCTCTTTCTGGATGCGGCGGATCTGGTCGCGCAGATGGCGACGAATGCGCGCATCCAGCGCGGACAGCGGTTCATCCAGCAGCAACAGGCGCGGCCGGGTCACTAACGAACGGGCCAGCGCGACACGCTGACACTGCCCACCGGAAAGCTGATGCGGATAGCGTTTAGCGTAGTCATTCAGCTCCACCAGCTCCAGCACTTCACCGACCCGGCGCTGAATATCGGCGGGGGTGCATTTCTGCATTTTCAGGCCAAAGGCGACGTTGCGTTCGACGGTCATATTCGGGAACAACGCATAGCTCTGGAACACCATGCCAATCGAGCGCTTTTGTGGGGTCAGCGGCACGATGTCCTGGCCCTGAAGCAGAATTTGCCCGCTGTCGACCGAGGTCAGGCCGGCCAGACAACGCAGCAGCGTCGATTTACCGCAGCCGCTTGGGCCCAGCAGCGTAACGAACTCCCCTTCGCTGGCGGTGAAATCAATGTCCTGAAAAATTGTCGTCGGTCCGTAGCTCTTGTTCAGTTGCGTGACGTGTAAATAAGACATCTTCAGCCTCTCTCGCGGTTCAGGGCATTCGCCAGCCAGGTCACCAGCAGCACAACAAAGAAATAGGAGATCACCAGCGCACTGCTGAAGTGACCGCTGGCATTGCGCACGTTGTAGAGGTAGACCTGCAACGTTTCATAGCTAGTGCCGACCAGCATGTTGGCAAAGACGAATTCGCCGATTAAGAATGAAAAAGAGAGCAGCACGGCAATCAGCGCGCCCTTACGCAGGTTCGGCAGAACCACCAGCAGTGCCGCTTGCCAGGTGCTGGCACCCAGCAGATTGGCGGCATCAATCAGCTCGCGCATATTGATCGCCTGCATGTTGTTGGAAATCGCCCGGTAGATAAACGGCAGCGCGATAGTGAAATAACAGCCGATCAGGATCCACGGCGTGCCGGTCAGCATCAGCGGCGGTTCGGAATAGAGCTGCAGCAAACCGACCGACGAGACCACCGGCGGCACCGCAAACGGCATCAGGATCAGAATGTTCATCACCGCATCGAGTTTCGGGAAGTAGTAGGCGATCACAAACATCGTCGGCAGTACCAGCACCAGCGAGAAGATCAGCGCGCCGAAGCAGATCAGCAGCGAATGCCCCAGCGCCACCAGGAAGCGCGGATCGCTCCACAGCTGGATCATCCATTTGAAGGTAAAGCCATCCGGCAGGATGGTTGCGCCCCAGCTGGTCGCCAGCGCATATAACAGCGTCGCCACCAGCGGCAACGCCAGGATCAGAAACACCAGCCAGACAACGATCCGGTGCCAGACATATTCCATTTTCGACATGAATCGCCTCCGTTAACGCGCGTTCTGGTAGCTGCGACGCACCAGCCACTGATGAACCACGGTGATCACCGACATCAGCGCCACCAGCACCATCGCCAGCGCACTGCCCATATTCGGATCGAGCGAGATATCGCCCGAAACCAGTGCTGCAATGCGCACCGGGATCACGTTAAAGTTTCCGGTGGTCAGGGCATAAATGGTGGCGTAAGCGCCGAGAGCATTCGCCAGCAGGATCACAAAGGTGCCGAGCAGCGCCGGCGTCAGGATCGGCAATCCGATATGCAGCCAGTAACGCATGCGGCTGGCACCGAGCAACGCGGCGGACTCTTCCCAGTCCTTCTTCAGCCCGTCAAAGGCGGGATACAGCAGCAACAGCCCAAGCGGGATCTGGAACCAGGTGTAGACCACGATCAGGCCGTCGGTGGAGTAGAGTTTGAATCCCTCCAGCAGGCCATATTTGCGCATCAGCAGCGTCAGACAACCGTTCAGACCCAGCAGGATCACAAAGGCAAACGCCAGCGGCACCCCGGCAAAGTTACTGGTCATATTGGTAAACGACATAAAGAAGCGGTGCAGCTTGCCGCTGCCCAACTGATGCAGGGAATAGCCGCCCACCAGCGCGATCAGCAAGCCATACACGCTCGACCAGATCGAAATATCCAGCGAGAAGCGGATTGCCTGCTGATAAAAGGTCGAGGTGAAAATATCGCGGTAATTTCCCCAGCCCCAGGCTTCATTCATCTCGCTGTAGAAGCTGTTAATCGCAATCCACACTAAAGGCGCGATCTGAAAAGCGATATAGAACAGCGCGAAGGGCAGCAGGCACAGCAGCGCTATTCCTTTGCCTTTCATCATGCGTTCTCCTGGGTGTTCAGCAGCTCCGGGCATACCGGCTTATCGTGATCGATGCCCAGGATGTCGCACAGCGTGCCGCACAGTTCGGTCTGCAACGGCGCGGCGTCTTTCTGTAACGAGAAGGCGCTGCCGAAAACAAACAGCGGCACCTGCGTTTCTTCCGGCAGGATCCCGCCGTGGCTGCGGTCATCATTCATGCCGTGATCGGCGGTGACCACCACCTGATAGCCTTCCTCCAGCCAGCCCGGCATCCAGTGCGACAGATAGCCATCGGCCATGCGGGCGCGGTTGCGGTATTGCGGCGTGGAGAGGCCAAACTTATGTCCGGCATCGTCGATGTTCATCGGGTGGATCAGCAGGAAGTCAGGGTTGAAGCGCAGGCGCAGGCTTTCCGCATCCTCGAACAGGTGCGAGTCCGGATAGCCGTCGTCAGAGTAAAAGTGGCCGTACTGAATCGGCAACGAGGCCTCTTCAGTGTGGCGATCGCGGGCGGCCTGCCACGGGGAGCGATTGTAGAGTTCGCTTACCCAGTGATAGGCCGCGGCCGCCGTGGTCAGCCCGGCATCGCGCGCATAATGGAAAATACTGCGCTCTTTGCTCAAACGGCTGACACCGTTGTGAATAATGCCGCTTTTCACCGGCGGCACGCCGGTGAGGATGCATTCGTACAAAGGACGGGAAAGCGACGGAAGCTCGCAGGTCATCTGGTAGAACTGCCCGTTCCCCTGCGCGCATTCCGCAAACAGATACCCCATGGCATGTTGCGCCACTTCATAACTCAGGCCGTCCAGCACTACCAGAATCGTTTTCATCCCGAATCCTTATTGCTTCATGTTAACAATGACGTTTTCCTGCCACAGACGCGGCAGCATTTTTGATGCTTTATCCCAGGCTTCAGGATCGGCAATCGGGTGCGCATTTTTGTATTCCGCGTTAGGCAGCAATTTCGCCTGCACGTCCGCTGGCAGCGTCAGATGCTCTGCACGGATTGGACGGGCATAGCCACGCGCCAGGTTGATCTGACCGGCATCGGAGAAGATATATTCGCGCGTCAGTTTGGCGGCGTTCGGGTGCTTGGCGTATTTGTTGATGATGGTGGTGTAGCCAGAAGTGATTGAGCCGTCAGACGGGATAACCACTTCGAACTTGCTCTTATCAATCTGATCGCGGTAGTTCAGGCCATTAAAGTCCCAGACCACGGCAACCTGGATTTCACCCTTCTCAATGTTGGCAATCACCGGATCGGTTACGCCCAGACGGCCTTCTTTCGCCAGGTCACTGAAGAAGCTCAACGCCGGCTTCAGATCTTTCTCGCTACCGCCCATTGCATAGGCAGCTGCCAGCACGCCGTTCGCTGCCTGCGCCGCCACGCCAACGTCACCAATGGTCACAACGTATTTGCCTTTTTTCAGGTCAGCCCAGCTGTGCGGGATGTCTTTAACCTGATCTTTGTTGACGATAAAGGCGATGGTGCCGGTATAGGCCAGCGCCCAGTTACCCTCTTTGTCTTTTGCCCAGGCAGGAACCTGATCCCAGGTGCTGGGTTTGTAGGGTTGCGCCAGGCCTTTCTGCACGGCAACCGGGCCGAACGCGGCGCCGACGTCACCGATATCGGCGGTGGCATTGCTCTTTTCAGCGGCAAATTTCGCCAGTTCCTGAGCAGAGGACATGTCGGTATCGCTGTGCTTGATACCGTATTTGCTGCTGATATCGGCCCAGGTGCCTTTCCAGTTAGCCCAGCTGTCAGGCATACCGACACTGTTGACCTGACCTTCCGCTTTCGCGGCTTTCTCCAGTGCAGCAAGGTCGGATTCGGCGGCGTGGGCGGCCGGAAGGGCAAGGAAGATGGCGCTGGCTAACACAGATGCGAACAAAGATTTCATAACTGCTGCTCCAGATGATAAGTTGAGTGGCCTTCTGGACTAGTCCAGCAAGATCCGAGCCAATCTAGCCTGGCGATATGACAGTTTTATGTCAGGGCCTTGTGGGCTGTGGACTAGTCCAACATCTCTGATAGCATTGGAATGTGGGATCTGCGCGAAGATTGTTCTGTTTATGTGCAGCTTCGCACCAAATTGAGGCTTTGATGTGATGAAAGCGTTAACTGTAGATGTCATTTGCCAGACGCTGGCCGCGCGGATCGCCAGCGGTGATTTTGCGGCCAGCGGACGCCTGCCGTCGGAGCGTAGTCTGAGCGAGCAGTTCTCCACCACACGCATCACCCTGCGCGAGGCGCTGGGCCAGTTAGAGTTTCAGGGGATGATTTACCGTGAACTGCGTCGCGGCTGGTTTATCGCGCCTCCCCGGTTAGCTTACGATCCGCTGCTGCGCAGCCACTTCCATGCGATGGCTGAGCAACAGGGCCGAAAAGCCCAAACGGAGGTGCTGGATGCGCAACGCGTTCAGGCCAGTGCCGGACTGGCCCGACAGCTGGGCATGAACGAAGGCGAGGACGTCTATCGCATCCAGCGGCTGCGGCGGATTGATGGCCGCGCGGTGCTGTATGTAGAGCACTACCTGAATCCCCAGTATTTCCCGGACCTGCTGAGCTTTGATCTCACCCGTTCCTTGACCCACCTGTATCAGGAAGAGTACGGCATCAATTACGGCCGCGTGGGTTTCACCATGTTACCCGCACCATTGCCAACCTTTGCCGCACCGGCGCTGAAAGTGGCATCAGGCAGTCCCGCGCTGTTTATTACCCGCGTAAACCGCGATCAGCACGATCGCATCATCGACTGTGACTACGAATACTGGCGCTATGACGCGCTGTATATTGATGTGCAGGTGAGAGAAGCAGAGCAAACCAGCCGCCAGCCGGCTTGCCCTGAAGAGGAAGGTTAGTCTGCGTCGTAGCCCAAATTCGGTGCCAGCCAGCGTTCAACCTCGCTGACCGCCATGCCTTTGCGGCGGGCGTAGTCTTCAATCTGATCGCGCTGCAGCTGTGCTACCGCGAAGTACTTACTGTCCGGATGGCTGAAGTACCAGCCTGATACCGCCGCGCCTGGCCACATGGCGAAGGATTCGGTCAGCTTCATTCCGGTATGCTTCTCCACGTCCAGTAGCTTCCAGATAGTCTCTTTCTCGGTGTGTTCCGGGCAGGCCGGATAACCCGGCGCCGGACGGATGCCCTGATAGTTCTCGCGGATCAGCTCTTCATTACTCAGGTTTTCCGTGGCGGCAAAGCCCCAAATCACCTTACGCACCCGCTCATGCAGGTATTCAGCAAACCCTTCGGCCAGACGGTCTGACAACGCCTTCACCATGATTTTGTTGTAGTCATCATGTTGCGCGTCAAACGCGTCGGCCAGCGCATCTTCCTCCAACCCGCCGGTGACGGCAAAGGCCCCCAGGTAATCGGCCTTACCGCTGGACTTCGGCGCGACAAAATCGGCGAGGCAATAGTTCGGGAAGCCCGTCTTTTCTGTCTGCTGACGTAAGTGATGACTCACTTGCAAAACATGGCTGCGCGACTCGTCCTCATAGATTTCAATATCGTCATCCACGCGGTTAGCCGGGAAAATCCCCACCACGCCACGCGGATTTAAGGATTTATTGGCGCTCAGGTCATCCAGCATCGCGTTGGCATCCGCTAACAGGCGTCTGGCCTCTTCACCGACCACTTCATCTTCCAGAATGCGCGGATATTTACCCGCCAGCGACCAGGTCATAAAGAATGGCGTCCAGTCGATGTAATGTCGCAGGGTTTCGATGTTAGCACTTACTTCGCTTACACCCAGCCTGTGGGCTACGGGTGGCGTGTAGGTTGCCCAGTCAAATGGCAGATCGTTGTCCCTGGCAACCTGCAGGCTGACCGGCGGCGTGCGCGGCTTCTTACGGCCATGCTGGATCCGCACCGTGTCGTACTCTTTGCGCGTGCGCGCAACAAAGTCATCGCGCTGGGCGGCGGAAAGCAGGGCCGACACCACGCCAACGGTACGCGAGGCATTTTGTACATAGACAACCGGACCACTGTAATTCTGTTCAATCTTCACCGCGGTATGCGCTTTCGAGGTGGTCGCCCCACCGATCAGCAGCGGCAGCGTAAAGCCCTGGCGCTCCATCTCTTTCGCCACGTTGACCATTTCATCCAGCGATGGCGTGATCAGACCGGACAGGCCAATGATGTCGGCGTTATGTTCGCGGGCAGTTTTAAGGATTTTATCGCTCGGTACCATTACGCCCAGGTCGATGATTTCATAGTTATTACACTGCAAAACCACGCCGACAATGTTTTTGCCGATGTCATGCACATCGCCCTTCACCGTCGCCAGCACGATCTTGCCGTTGGTGCTGCCCTTCTCTTTGCTGGCTTCAATATAGGGTTCGAGATAGGCCACCGCCTGCTTCATCACGCGGGCCGATTTCACCACCTGCGGCAGGAACATTTTGCCTTCGCCAAACAGATCGCCGACCACGTTCATCCCGGCCATTAACGGCCCTTCAATCACTTCGATCGGGCGGCTGGCATTCTGGCGGGCGGCTTCGGTATCTTCTTCGATAAATTCGGTGATGCCCTTAACCAGCGAGTACTCAAGGCGTTTTTCAACCTCCCAGTTGCGCCATTCGGCCTGCGGTTTGGTGCTGCCTTCGTCGGATTTGGTGCCACGGTATTTTTCGGCAATCTCCAGCAGACGCTCGGTTCCCTGATCGGTGCGGTTCAGCACCACATCTTCCACCGCATGACGCAGGTCTTCGTCCAGGTCGTCGTATATCGCTAGCTGACCGGCGTTAACGATGCCCATATCCATACCGTTACGGATGGCGTAATACAGGAACACCGCGTGGATGGCTTCACGCACCGGTTCGTTGCCGCGGAAGGAGAAGGAAACGTTCGAGACGCCGCCGGAAATCATCGCGTGCGGCAGTTCGCGTTTGATGTCTTCACAGGCGCCAATAAAGTCCATCGCGTAGTTGTTATGCTCTTCAATCCCGGTCGCTACCGCGAAGATATTTGGGTCGAAAATGATGTCTTCTGGCGGGAATCCGACCTCTTCGGTCAGGATTTTGTAGGCCCGACGGCAGATCTCGATTTTACGTTCACGGGTGTCTGCCTGACCGATTTCATCAAAGGCCATCACCACCATCGCGGCACCGTAACGGCGTACCAGCCTGGCGTGATGCTTAAAGGCGTCGACGCCCTCTTTCATCGAGATCGAGTTAACGATGCCCTTGCCCTGGATGCACTGCAGGCCTTTTTCAATCACCTCCCATTTTGAGGAGTCGATCATGATCGGCACGCGGGCAATATCCGGCTCGCCGGCGATCAGATTGAGGAAGCGCACCATCGCCGCTTCCGCATCCAGCATCCCTTCGTCCATATTGATATCGATAATCTGCGCGCCGCTTTGTACCTGCTGCAGCGCAACTTCCAGCGCTTCGTTATATTTATCTTCTTTAATCAGACGCTTGAATTTGGCTGAGCCGGTGACGTTGGTGCGTTCGCCGACGTTCACAAACAGCGAGTCGGCGCTGATGGTCAGCGGCTCAAGGCCCGCCAGGCGACAGGCGACCGGCAGCTCAGGCAGCGCACGCGGCGCAACGCCTTCAATCACTTTCGCCATCGCCGCAATATGCTCAGGCGTGGTGCCACAGCAGCCGCCGACAATGTTCAGGAAGCCTGACTGCGCCCATTCGCCGATCTGCTCCGCCATAATCTTCGCATCCAGATCGTATTCACCGAAGGCATTTGGCAAACCGGCGTTAGGGTGGGCAGTGACGTAGCCTTCGGCTATGCGCGAAAGTTCAGCCACGTACTGGCGCAGCTCGTCCGGGCCCAGCGCGCAGTTCAGGCCAAAGGAGAGCGGCCTGGCATGGCGCAGTGAGTTATAGAACGCTTCCGTCGTCTGGCCAGACAGCGTACGACCAGACGCATCGGTAATGGTGCCGGAAATCATCAGCGGCAGCGTAATGCCCAGCGCTTCAAATTCGCTTTCGACGGCAAAGATGGCGGCTTTGGCATTCAGGGTGTCGAAAACGGTTTCGATCATGATGATGTCGCAACCGCCTTCCACCAGCGCGCGGGTGGATTCGCGGTAGGCGTCCACCAGCTGAATGAAGGTCACGTTGCGGAAAGCAGGATCGTTGACGTCGGGCGATATTGAGCAGGTGCGGTTGGTCGGGCCGAGCACGCCCGCCACGTAGCGCGGGCGATCCGGCGTGCGCGCGGTCCATTCATCGGCGGCGGCGCGTGCCAGTTTGGCGGCGGCAAAGTTAATTTCTGCCGACAGCGACGCCATATGGTAATCCGCCATGGCGATGGTGGTGGAGTTGAAGGTGTTGGTTTCCAGAATATCGGCACCCGCTTCCAGATAAGCGTGGTGGATCTCGCTGATAATGTCCGGACGGGTCAGCACCAGCAGGTCATTGTTTCCTTTAAGATCGCTTTGCCAGTCGGCAAAACGCTGACCGCGAAAATCGGCCTCGTCCAGCTTATAACTCTGGATCATGGTGCCCATGCCGCCATCAAGCAGCATGATACGTTTCGCCAGCTGCTGCTGCAGTGCTTCAATTCTGTTGCTCACTCTCGCCCCTTCAACGTCTACCCACTGGCAACACGGCCAGCTGAACATACTGGCACAACTTTTGAGCGGGTAAAAGAAATCGACGGTGAGACATTTTCAGGCAAAGCGCCAACACCTCCGACCAGTAAAGCTCACGTTGCATTATTAACCAATAAAACGAAAATGATTTCCACATGGTGAAAATTAAGGAGTCAGATATGGCGACCCCCGTCGTGGTTAAACGCGGTAAAAAACCCCGCGCGGCTGCAGCTCAGCCCGCCCAACCAGCCGGACAGGTTCAGTCACTGACCCGTGGCCTGAAGCTTTTGGAATTTATCGCTGATTCGCACGGCAGCGTGGCGTTAACCGAGCTGGCACAACAGGCCGGCTTGCCCAACTCCACCACGCATCGCCTGCTGACCACCATGCAACAGCAGGGCTTTGTCCGCCAGGTGGGCGATCTGGGGTTGTGGACCATCGGTGCGCATGCCTTTGTGGTCGGCAGCAGCTTTTTACAGAGCCGCAATCTGCTGGCGCTGGTCCATCCGATGCTGCGCCAGCTGATGGAAGACTCCGGCGAAACCGTCAATCTGGCGGTGCTGGACCTGAGCGATCGCCAGGCGGTGATTATTGACCAGGTGCAGTGTACGCAGCTGATGCGGATGTCCGCGCCGATTGGCGGCAAGCTGCCGATGCACGCCTCCGGCGCGGGCAAAGCGTTCCTCGCCAATCTGAATGATGCGCAGGTCAGCGAGCTGCTGCACCGTCAGGGCTTACATCACTACACGCCAAAAACCCTGATGTCGCCGCACAGCTTAAAAGAGAACCTCGCGCAGGTACGCAAAGTGGGCTTCTCCTTCGATGATGAAGAACATGCGCTGGGCCTGCGCTGCGTGGCGGCCTGCATTTATGACGAGCACCACGAACCGTTTGCCGCGATTTCGATTTCCGGCCCGATTTCCAGAGTGACCGATGACCGGGTGACCGAGATGGGTGCGCTGGTGATAAAAGCCGCGAAAGAGATCACCCGCGAATACGGCGGCGCGCGCTAAACAAAATTTGAACCAGATCACAATTACCGCCGATTCCCCGCTGTTCTGATTGCGTCCTCAGCGCATTCCCCCAACAATGCTAAGGAAAGATGTTACCGGTAACAACGCCAGCGAGCGTCGTGCCTTTGCTATTTTGGAGCTGAGCTATGAGCAATCAACACCACCGAATCTACGTCATCATGGGGGTTTCCGGCAGCGGAAAATCGGCCGTGGCGGCAAGCGTCGCCCGCCAGCTCTCGGCAGGCATGCTGGATGGCGATTTCCTGCATCCCCGCGATAACATTCAGAAAATGGCCTCAGGCGAAGCGTTAAATGACGGCGACCGCGCACCATGGCTGACGGCGCTTAACAATGCCGCCTTTGCCATGCAGCGTACTAACAGCGTGTCGATTATCGTCTGCTCCGCGCTGAAAAAGCAGTATCGCGACCGTCTGCGCGCCGGTAACAGCAACCTTTCGTTTGTCTATCTGCATGGCGATTTCCCGGTGATTGAAGCGCGCCTGGCCGCCCGCAGCGGGCATTTCTTCAAAACCCAGATGCTGGTCAGTCAGTTTGCCGCGCTGGAACAGCCAGGCGTCGAAGAGAGTGACGTCAAAATCATCGACATCAATCAACCGCTGGAGCAGGTGATTGCCGCCACGGTTGAGCATATCCAGCTCTTCCAGCCACAGGAAGCCTGCGCATGAACAGCGTTCACCCCGCCATTGCCCGCGTCACACAGCGCATTATCGATCGCTCGGCTGAGACCCGCGCCGCCTATCTGAAGCGTATCGACGCTGCCCGATCCAAAACCGTGCAGCGTGCCAAGCTGGCCTGCGGCAACCTTGCCCATGGCTTTGCCACCTGCCAGCCAGACGATAAGGCATCGCTGAAAAATATGGTGCGCAGCAATATCGCCATCATTACCGCCTATAACGACATGCTCTCCGCCCACCAGCCTTACGAGGTTTACCCGGATAAAATTCGCCGCGCCCTGAATCAGGTCGGTGCCGTGGGTCAGGTGGCGGGCGGCGTGCCCGCGATGTGCGACGGCGTGACGCAGGGCCAGGACGGCATGGAGCTGTCACTGATGAGCCGCGATATCATCGCCATGTCTTCGGCTGTCGGCCTGTCACACAATATGTTCGATGGCGCGCTGTTCCTTGGCATCTGCGACAAAATCATTCCCGGTCTGGTGATGTCCGCCCTGTCGTTTGGTCATCTGCCGGCGCTGTTTATTCCCGCCGGGCCAATGAGCAGCGGGCTGCCCAATAAAGAAAAGGTCCGCGTTCGCCAGCTGTATGCCGAAGGGAAAGCCGATCGCCATGCGCTGCTGGAAGCGGAAGCCGCCTCCTATCACGGCATTGGCACCTGCACCTTCTACGGTACCGCGAACACCAACCAAATGGTGATGGAAGTGATGGGCATGCATCTGCCGGGTTCGTCATTTATCCATCCCGATACGCCACTGCGCGACGCGCTGACCGATGCCGCTGCCCGCCAGGTCACGCGCCTGACCGAAATGTCCGGCAACTATCTGCCGTTAGGCAAACTGGTTGATGAAAAAGTGGTGGTGAACGGTATTGTGGCGCTGCTGGCGACCGGTGGCTCCACCAACCTGACCATGCATATGGTGGCGATGGCCCGCGCGGCGGGAATACAGATTAACTGGGATGATTTCTCCGACCTTTCCGAAGCTATTCCGCTGCTTTGCCGGATCTATCCCAATGGCCCGGCCGACATTAATCAGTTCCAGGCTTCCGGCGGCGTGGCGCTGCTGGTGCGGGAACTGCTGTCGCACGGCCTGCTGCATGAAGATGTGCATACCGTGGCCGGTTTTGGCTTGCAGCGTTATACCCAGGAACCGTGGCTGGAAAACGGCCAGCTGGCGTGGCGGGATGGCCCGGAAGTGTCACTTGATGACAAGGTGATCGCCAGGGTTGCGCAGCCTTTCGAGCAGCATGGCGGCACCAAGGTGCTGCAGGGAAATCTGGGCCGCGCAGTGATGAAGACCTCTGCCGTGCCGGCAGATAACCAGATCATTACCGCGCCTGCGGTGGTGTTTGAAAGCCAGCATGACGTGCTGCCCGCCTTCGAGGCCGGTGAATTAAACAAAGATTGCGTGGTGGTGGTGCGTTTCCAGGGCCCACAGGCCAACGGCATGCCGGAGCTGCATAAGCTGATGCCACCGCTCGGCGTATTGATGGATCGCGGCTTTAAGGTGGCGCTGGTCACCGATGGCCGCTTATCTGGCGCATCTGGCAAGGTTCCTTCCGCCATTCATGTGACGCCTGAGGCCTACACCGGCGGGCTGCTGGCGAAAGTGCAAAACGGGGACATCATTCGGGTCAATGGCCGCACTGGCGAGCTGGAACTGCAGGTTGATCCGCAGGTTCTGCATGACCGAATGGCTTATCAGCCTGATTTAAGCGCTGAACATATCGGCTCCGGGCGCGAATTATTTGGCGCGTTGCGTAGTCAGCTTTCCGGTGCCGAACAGGGCGCCTGCTGCATCAAATTTTAACGGAGAATAGGCTAATGAATAACTGGAAAATCAGTGCTGAGCAGATCCTGACCTCAGGTCCGGTGGTCCCGGTCATCGTGATCAATAAGCTGGAGCACGCGGTGCCGCTGGCTAAAGCCTTAGTGGCGGGCGGTGTTCGCGTGCTGGAAGTGACGCTGCGTACCGCCTGCGCCCTTGACGCCATCCGCGCCATTGCCAAAGAAGTCCCGGACGCGATCGTTGGGGCCGGCACGGTGATCAACCCGCAGCAGCTGCGCGAGGTGACCGAAGCGGGCGCGCAGTTCGCCATCAGCCCAGGTCTGACTGAGGATCTTCTGCAGGCCGCAAACGCCGGCACGATCCCGCTGATCCCT
Source organism: Erwinia billingiae Eb661 (assembly GCF_000196615.1). NCBI lineage: Bacteria > Pseudomonadati > Pseudomonadota > Gammaproteobacteria > Enterobacterales > Erwiniaceae > Erwinia > Erwinia billingiae. The sequence continues at coordinate 339,089 of NC_014306.1, read as the reverse complement.
GGGATCAGCACCGTGTCCGAGCTGATGCTGGGACTGGATCAGGGTTTGCGTGAGTTTAAATTCTTCCCGGCGGAAGCCAACGGCGGCGTGAAAGCGTTGCAGGCCATCGCCGGTCCATTCCCTCAGGTTCGCTTCTGCCCGACGGGCGGCATTTCACCGGCGAATTACCGTGACTATCTGGCGCTTAACAGCGTGCATTGTATCGGCGGCTCCTGGCTGGTGCCGAATGACGCGCTGGAGAGCGGCGATTACGATCGCATCACCTCGCTGGCACGTGAAGCGGTAGCAGGCGCCTCCGCCTGATCCTGACGCAGAGCCTGGCTTTCGGTCAGGCTCTGCGGATAACGCTGGCAGAAGCGCTGCCGGCGACGATAGGCAAAAACATCCTCAATATGCCCTTCCGCAATACGCTGCTGCAGGTTTTGCCAGAACGCAGCGGTAAATAATTCCCCATGCATCTCATCAAACAGCCGCGCAATCGCCGGATCGGCACAAAGATAGTGGCGAAATTCTTCCGGGAAAACATCTTCAGGCGACACGCTGTACCAGGGTTCATGGCTCAGCTCATCCTCCGGATAGCGCGGCGCGGGGATCTGCCGGAAATTCACCTCGGTCATATAGCTGATCTCGTCGTAATCATAAAACACCACCCGACCGTGGCGGGTGACGCCAAAGTTCTTAAAGAGCATATCGCCGGGGAAAATATTGGCGGCGGCCAGCTGTTTAACCGCATTGCCATACTCTTCAATCGCTTCCCGCCGTTGCTGCACATCCGCCTGTTCCAGCCACAGATTCAGCGGCGTCATTTTGCGTTCCAGGTACAAATGGCTGATCACCAGCTTGTCGCCCTGCTGCTGCAATTTTTCCGGGATCTCCTGCTGCAACGCCTGTAACAGCGCAGGGCTGATACGCGCCTTCTCGACGGCGAAGTTTTCAAACTCCTGCGTATCCGCCATGCGCCCAACGCGGTCGTGTTCCTTGACCAGCTGATAGCACGCGCGGACGCGCGCCGGCGTCACCTCCTTTTGTGGTGCAAAGCGGTCTTTGATCACCTTAAAAACCCGGTCATATCCCGGCAGGGTGAATACCAGCATCACCAGTCCCCGCACGCCAGGCGCAATGATAAATTCGTCCTCCGTCGTGCGCATATACTGCAAATGCTCGCGGTAACACTCGGTTTTGCCATGCTTCTGGCAACCGATCGCCATATACAGCTCGGCGGTGGTTTTTCCCGGCAGGATTTCGCGCAGCCACTCCACCAGCGCGGCGGGTAGCGGCGCGTAAACCATAAAATAGGCGCGGGCAAAGCCGAACACGATGCTGGCTTCGCGCTTGCGCGTCAGACAGGTATCAATAAACAGTTCGCCCCGATCGCTGCGGTGGATCGGCAACAGAAAGGCATACACGCCCGACGCCAGATGCAGTTTTGCCACCAGCCAGGCGGCTTTATTGCGGTAGAACAGCTCGTTGGCCACTTCAAGCGATGCGCCAGCCAGCTGCTGCGCGCTGAAGTTTTCCTGCAGATGGGCGATCACAAAGCCGATATCCCGCGGGCAGTCCTGCCACGGCAGGCGTAACGGCAGATCGTGCAGCACCCGGCTCAGCAGTGCCTGCCAGTCGCCGTGGGCGTGGAAGGTTTTCGCTAACGGACGCGGAAGGGTGCGAAAGCGTCTCTGCGGCTGTGAGCTGAAGATAAACAGCCGCTCGGGCGTCAGCAGTTGATGCCCAAACAGACGGCAATAGACGGAATTAAAGAAGCTTTCAGCGATTTCAAACCGGGGATAGTCGGGCAGCAGGTCGGTGTAAATCGCCTTCACCCGCAACAGAAAAGCATCGTCATTCACCTGCTCCCCGGTAATGCAGCGCAATTGCTCCACTACCAGACCCACATGGCGATCGTACAGATGAATACGGGCTTTCATTGCCGCCTGTACCGCAGGCCAGTCGGCCTGTTCAAAACGGTGCTGGGCCCCGGCAGTCACTTCCAGAAACCGGCCATACTGCGCATCAAATCCCTGCAGGATGGTGTGTGCGATCAGCGTTTCTCGTTGCGGCATGGGGCCCCCGTTGTTCCACTCAGAACTGCTGTTCTTCCGTTGATCCGGTCAGCGCGGTCACTGACGAGACGCCGCCCTGGATGATATTGGTGACGCTGTCAAAATAACCGGTTCCGACTTCCTGCTGATGGGAGGAGAAGGTGTAACCCTGCTCCCGCGCGGCAAACTCCGGCTGCTGCACTTTTTCCACGTAATGGCGCATCCCTTCCCCTTCGGCGTAGCTGCGGGCAAGATCGAACATGTTGAACCACATGCTGTGGATGCCCGCCAGGGTAATAAACTGGAAGCGGTAACCCATTTCACTCAGCGACTGCTGGAAATGCGCGATGGTGTTGTCATCGAGGTTCTTCTTCCAGTTAAACGAAGGCGAGCAGTTATAGGCCAGCAGCTTGCCCGGGAAACGGGCATGAATAGCGTCGGCAAAGCGCTTCGCCAGCGACAAATCCGGCGTCGAGGTTTCGCACCACAGCACATCGGCATAGGGCGCGTAAGCCAGCCCGCGACTGATCGCTTGCTCAATACCGGCATGCGTTTTAAAGAAGCCTTCAGGCGTGCGCTCGCCGGTGATAAATTCGCGGTCATAGTCATCGCAGTCGGAGGTGATTAAGTCGGCGGCATCCGCGTCAGTGCGGGCAATCAGCACCGTTGGCACCGCCATCACATCAGCCGCCAGCCTTGCCGCAACCAGCTTCTGAATCGCTTCCTGGGTGGGCACCAGCACCTTGCCGCCCATATGGCCGCATTTTTTCACCGACGCCAGCTGATCCTCAAAATGCACCCCGCCTGCCCCGGCCTGAATCATCGCCTTCATCAGTTCAAAGGCATTCAGCACGCCGCCAAAGCCCGCTTCTGCATCGGCAACGATCGGCAGGTAATAATCCACATGACGCGCGTCGCCAGGTTCAATCTGATTGGCCCACTGGATCTGATCGGCTCGCTGGAAGGTGTTGTTAATGCGTTCAACCACCGATGGCACCGAGTTGGCCGGGTAGAGCGACTGATCGGGATACATGCTGCCGGCGAGGTTGGCATCCGCCGCCACCTGCCAGCCGGAGAGATACACCGCCTCGATCCCCGCTTTCGCCTGCTGCAGTGCCTGGCCGCCGGTCAGCGCGCCAAGGCTGTTGATATAGCCCTTCTTCGACCCACCGTTCAGCAGATGCCACAGTTTTTCTGCTCCCAGCTGTGCCAGAGTGCAGGCCGGATTAACCGAGCCGCGCAGCCTCACCACCTCTTCCGCTGTGTAAGGACGGGTAATGCCTTCCCAGCGTGCATCGTTCCAGGATTGCGTCAGGTGTTCGATCTGTTGGGTACGAGATGTCATAGCAAATTCTCCGGTCGATCAGTGAAGTAAGCTGTAGCCCGGCAGAGTCAGGAACTCCACCAGTTCAGGTTCAGTGGTGATGCGTTCCATCAGTTCGGCGGCTTCACAGAAGCGCCCCTGAGAGAAGCGTTGGTCGCCAAGCTCTTGCTGGATCACCAGCATCTCTTCGGCCAGCATCTGGCGGAACAGCGCTTCGGTCACCTGCTCACCGCTTTGCAGCGTTTTGCCGTGGCGGATCCACTGCCAGATCGAGGTGCGGGAGATTTCGGCCGTCGCGGCATCTTCCATCAATCCGTACACCGGCACGCAGCCATTGCCGGAGATCCACGCTTCGATGTACTGCACGGCCACGCGAATGTTGGCGCGCATACCAGCCTCGGTCCTTTCACCGTCACAGGGCGCCAGCAGCTGTTCCGCGGTGATGGCTGCGTCGTCGTCCCGTAGCACGTCCAGCTGATTGGGTTTGTCGCCCAGCACCCGATCGAACACCGCCGTGACCGTATCTGCCAGCCCGGGGTGAGCAATCCAGGTGCCGTCGTGGCCGTTGGTCGCCTCACGCTCTTTATCGGTCTTCACCCGGTTGAGCACCCACTGGTTGCGCTCCTGATCTTTGCTCGGGATAAAGGCCGCCATTCCGCCCATCGCAAACGCGCCCCGGCGGTGACAGGTTCTGATCAGCAGCCGCGAGTAGGCATCGAGGAAGCCTTTTTCCATCGTCACCGACTGGCGATCGGGCAATACGCGGTCCGGGTGATTTTTCAGGGTTTTGATATAGCTGAAGATGTAGTCCCAGCGACCGCAGTTCAGGCCGACGATATGATCGCGCAGGCTGAAAAGGATCTCGTCCATCTGGAAGACCGCCGGCAGCGTCTCGATCAACAGCGTGGCCTTGATCGTGCCGCGTGGCAGATCGAAACGATCCTCAGCAAAACTGAACACCTCGCTCCACCAGGCCGCTTCCTGCCAACTCTGGGTTTTTGGCAAGTAAAAATAGGGACCGCTGCCTTTGGCCAGCAACGCGTCAACGTTGTGGAAAAAGTAGAGCGCGAAATCAAACAGGCTGCCGGGGATAGCGTCACCGCGCCAGGTGACATGTTTCTCAGGCAGGTGCAGACCGCGAACGCGGCACACCAGCACCGCAGGATCCGGCTTCAGTTGGTAGATCTTCCCGGCTTCATTGCAGTAACTGATGGTGCCGGTAACCGCATCACGCAGGTTGATCTGCCCTTCGATCACTTTGTCCCACGAGGGTGCCAGCGAGTCTTCGAAGTCAGCCATAAAAACGTTCACGTTGGCATTCAGGGCATTGATTACCATCTTGCGTTCAACCGGACCGGTGATCTCGACCCGGCGATTGAGCAGGTCAGCGGGAATGCCGCGAATTTTCCAGTCGCTTTGCTTAATGGAATTCGTTTCCGAAATAAATCCGGGCAACTCACCGGCATCATATCGCTGCTGCTGCTGCTTCCTGGCATTCAGTAATTCATTGCGACGCGGGGTGAAGCGCGTCACCAGTTCAGTCAGGAATTCAACTGCCGTATCGGTCAGGATTTGCCGCTCTTTCGGGCCTGATGGGCGCTGGAACGTCAAATCGGTGCTGATAACCTGTTGTGTCATCTCTTCACTCCCAGCCTGGTTGCATTCTCAGAAGGTCGGTTTCGTCATTGGGTGATTTTTAACCCGTAAATCAACATACAATTTTTTAAATTAAAAAATCAAAAACTATTTCCATTTTATTTAAAAATACCATTTAACTTACTGAAAAATAGTTGTTTAAAGTTTTGTTATTACAGGAAGGGAGTTTCACTGAAGGATTTCAGAGCCGTAGTGATGGGGTAAGTCTCGGAAGATTAACGGGATAAATACTCGGGCGTGGCAGATTTCAGGCAATAAAAAAGGGCCAGCCTTTTTCAGAGGATGACCCTTTCTTTGCGACTCGCCGGTTTATTCCAGGCTGGGATTCATATGGCGCAGATCGAACGGCGTGATCTGGTAAACGTAATAGTTCAGCCAGTTAGAAAACAGCAGGTTACCGTGACTACGCCAGCTGGCGCGCGGCGTGAGCTGAGGATTATTCTGCGGGAAATAATTATACGGAATATCCGGGTTCAGACCGGCTTCAAAGTCGCGATGGAATTCTCCCGACAAGGTCAGTGCATCATACTCAGGATGCCCGGTGACAAACGCCAGCCGCTTGTCTTTACTGGCAAACAGATAGGCGCCGGTTTGTTCCGATTCAGCAAAAATTTCCAGATCGGTGTAATCCCGCAGCAATTGCGAAGGGAAATCCGCATAGCGCGAATGTGGCGCCAGGAAGTTATCGTCAAAGCCACGGGTTAATAATGCATGAGGATGCAGGATCTGGTGGTCGTAAACGCCTGACAGCTTGGTTTCACGCGTTTGCTTTGGAATGCCATAAAGGATGTTCAATGCCGCCTGAACCGCCCAACAGACAAACAGCGTCGAGGTCACGTGCTCTTTCGCCCAGTGAAGCACGCGCTGGATCTGCGGCCAGTAGGCCACATCATTAAAATCAACCAGCCCCAACGGCGCGCCGGTGACAATCAGGCCATCGTAGTTGTCATGCTGAATGTCTTCAAAGTTGCAGTAGAAGTTATTCAGGTGCTCCATTGGCGTGTTGCGGGTTTCACGGCTGTCGATGCGCAGCAGCTGGATATCAATTTGTAGCGGCGAGTTGGAAAGCAGGCGGAGAAACTGATTCTCAGTCTCAATCTTTTTCGGCATCAGATTCAGTACCAGCACTTTCAACGGACGGATTTCCTGCGTGCTGGCCCGGGTAGAGGTCATCACAAAGACATTCTCGTTACGCAGAAAATTCACTGCTGGTAGTTCATCGGGTACCCTGATTGGCATAACCTTGCTTCCTCATTTATCCATTCATACGTTTAGACATCCAGACACCCGAAGATAACGTGATGCCCGCTGAATGTCGAGGCTTCATGCTTTAGTTGAAAATGTTTCATCTCCGGTCGCCAAACATTTCGACAAAGGGCAGCGTCACCGCCGCGTCGGTGCTGGCATGTCGATAGAGCAGCCAGGTACGGCTCTTAACCGACTCCCCGCCAACCGCTATCGGCGTGCGGCAAAGCGTGGGTGCCAGCGGTTGATAGCTGGAGACGATGGCATAACCCAACCCCCGCTCAACCATCGCCAGACAGACTTCCAGTTTATCAACGTGCATCGCCACGCGCGGTGCCAGCGAGTAATTGGCATTCCACCAACGTTCGATAAGTTTAGTGATATGGCCACCGTGGCTGATCTTTATCTGCGGCAAATGGGGCAGCAGCGCCAGGTCGATCGGCTGCCGGCTAATCAGGTAATAGTCATCCTCATCGATCAGCCTCTTGCCTTCCTTCCAGCCATAGTCGTCTTTGACCACCGCCAGATGCACGTCGCCGCGCTGCAGCTTCAGAAACATCTCCTCACTGAGCCCGCTGACCAGATTGACGCTAATCCCCGGATGCTGTTGGCTAAATTCGGCGAGCAAATCGGGTAACCGGTAGGCGGCGAAATTGCTCGATACGCCAATCTTGAGTTCGCCCTGCTGCGGTCCGTTCAGGCTTTGCAAGGTAGCGCGTAAGAGCTGAAGTTCATCAAGCACCGTTTCAGCATGCTGCGCCAGATAACGCCCCTGCGCCGTGAAGTTAAGGCCTTTACCGCCGGTTTCAAACAGCTGAATAGCCAGCTTGCGCTCGATCTGCCGCAGCCGGTAACTGAGCGCAGGCTGTGAGGTAAACAGCTCTTCCGCAGCGCGCGTAATGTTTTTGTACTGCCAGACAGTACGGATGATTAACCAGTCTTTTTCGTTCATTGCATGCCCATTCGCCTTGTGCCCTGCAACCATAAAATAATTTTTGGCAGAGTGATGCAAGCCATAAAAAACTACAATTGGGAATTGCGCATAAAAAAGCCTATACCATTATAACGCACTGGTTTTTCTGTATTTAACTGCACCTAATTGGGGAATCACTATGTCTGAACGCACCAACAGCGCGCAGAAAGATAAAATTATTTATGCGGCTGAACAACTCAGCCCGGCAATGAACGATTTGGCGCTGAGCCTGCATCAGCACCCTGAACTGAGCTTTGCAGAACATCGCTCTGCGGCTGAATTGATCAAGCCGTTGCGCGAGGCTGGCTTCAGCATTGAAACCGGCACCGGCGGGCTGGAAACGGCTTTTCGCGCCAGCTGGAAACAGGGCACCGGCGGCCCGACTATCGCTTTTCTGGCGGAGTATGACGCGCTGCCCGAACTTGGTCATGCCTGCGGTCATAACCTGATTGGCACCGCCTCGGTTGCTGCCGCGCTGGCTCTGAAGGCCGCGAACGTTGAGTTCAATGGCTGCATAGAAGTGATTGGCACACCTGCCGAGGAAGATGGCGGCGGCAAGATCATCATGGTTGAGAAAGGCGTCTTTGATGATGTCGATGCGGCGATGATGTTCCATCCCAGGGAGCGCAACATGGTATTGCGCGGCGCCCTTGCCTGTCATGACTCTACGTTTAAATTCTTTGGTAAACCGGCCCACGCGGCTTCCGCGCCGCAGCAAGGGATCAGTGCGCTTGATGCGGTGATCCATACCTTCAACGCAATCAACGCGTTGCGCCAGTTCTTTACCGATGATGTCCGTGTGCATGGGATAATTACTCACGGCGGCAGCGCGGCAAATATCGTTCCCGCTTATGCTGAAGCCAAGTTTATCCTGCGAGCGGCGACGGTGGGTGGCCTGAGTGAAGTGCGTCGAAAAGTGTATGCCGCAGTGAATGGCGCCGCTGAAATGACCGGAGCACGGGTAGAGATCGAAGAGGGGCTGATTTACGCCGAGCGGAATAATAATCTGGCGCTGGCGGCCAACTTTACCGATAACCTGGCGCTGCTTGGCGTGGAAAGCTACGACCCACCCAAAAGTGGCGGCGTAGGCTCTTCTGATATTGGCAACGTCAGCCAGGTCACGGCGGCAATCCACCCTTATCTGCGCATTGGTGACGTCACCCCGCATACGCCTGAGTTTGCCGCTGCGGCCGGATCGGCTGTCGGGCTCCGCGCCATGTTAACGGCGGCGAAAGCGCTGGCAATGACGGCGTATGACCTTTGCCACGATGAAGCCCAGCTTGCAGCGGTTAAAAACGAATTTACTCAGTGGCATACCCAAAAATTACTGGATGGAGAGAAGCAATGATCAACGTATCCCGTGCTCTGATGCTGGCCACGCTCGCCCTGTGCTGCTCTTCCGCCATCGCGGCCGAGGGTACCTTACGCGTCGCGGCCGATCTGGCTTATCCGCCGTTTCAATATCGCGATGTGAACGGCAAACCTGCCGGCTTTGAGATCGATATTACTAACGCAGTGTGTAAAGCGATTGCGGTGAAATGTGACTATGTCGTCAGCAGCTTTGATGCAGAGATACCTTCGCTGATGGCGAAAAAAGTGGACTTCATTTCACCGCTTGGTGCGACCATTAAACGTAAGAAATCCATTGATTTCAGTGACTTTATTTATCATGTCCCTTCTCAGTTAGTAGCACGTAAAGGCACTAATTTGCAGCCCACTGCAGAGTCGCTGCAGGGTAAATCGATTGCTGTTCAGCAGGGTTCCATTCAGGAAATGTACGCCAATAAGTATTGGGCACCCCACGGTGTGGAGATCAAAACCTATCCGGATCAGGATGTGATTTATCAGGATTTGGCTGCGGGACGGCTCGATGGGGCTTTAAGCCCGGCGGTGGCCATTACATTTGGTTTCCTTCACAAGCCTGAAGGCAAAGACTTTGCCTTGAGCGGCCCGGAAGTGCGTGACGATCTGCTTTACAGCATTGGTTCTGCTTACGGAGTGCGCAAAGGGGATGAGAAAACGCAGCAAATGTTGAATCAAGGGCTGGCGAAGATCATGGCCGATGGCACCTGGCAGACGATCAAGCAGCACTATTTTGGCGATATTGAGATGAAAGTGACGCGCACGGAGGCGAAATAGTCCGATTAATTAAGTTGGGATAGGGTAAAAACTGAACTGAATGAGGCGTCGTGCGGCAGCACGGCGTCTTTTTTGTCTGGTTTTTGGGTATTTTGGGGGGTTCAGGAGCTGTTTTGAGGCGGGTCTGCTGTGGGTTTTTGCTTTTTACGCACACAAAAAAGCCCCATGCTTTCGCATGAGGCTTGTCTGCTTAATTGATGCCTGGCAGTTCCCTACTCTCGCATGGGGAGACCCCACACTACCATCGGCGCTACGGCGTTTCACTTCTGAGTTCGGCATGGGGTCAGGTGGGACCACCGCGCTAAAGCCGCCAGGCAAATTCTGTTATTCACGCCGCCATAGGGCCGCGCAAATTTATCCGGTTCAAGCTGAAAATATCGTTCGTGTCTCTCAGACACCACCAGAACGCTTCTGGTGTTGTAAGGTTAAGCCTCACGGGTCATTAGTACCGGTTAGCTCAACGCATCGCTGCGCTTACACACCCGGCCTATCAACGTCGTAGTCTTCAACGTCCCTTCAGGGGCCTTAAAGGCCCAGGGAAGATTCATCTCGAGGCAAGTTTCGCGCTTAGATGCTTTCAGCGCTTATCTTTTCCGCACTTAGCTACCGGGCAATGCCATTGGCATGACAACCCGAACACCAGTGGTGCGTTCACTCCGGTCCTCTCGTACTAGGAGCAACCCCTCTCAATCTTCCAGCGCCCACGGCAGATAGGGACCGAACTGTCTCACGACGTTCTAAACCCAGCTCGCGTACCACTTTAAACGGCGAACAGCCGTACCCTTGGGACCTACTTCAGCCCCAGGATGTGATGAGCCGACATCGAGGTGCCAAACACCGCCGTCGATATGAACTCTTGGGCGGTATCAGCCTGTTATCCCCGGAGTACCTTTTATCCGTTGAGCGATGGCCCTTCCATTCAGAACCACCGGATCACTATGACCTGCTTTCGCACCTGCTCGAGCCGTCACTCTCGCAGTCAAGCTAGCTTATGCCATTGCACTAACCTCACGATGTCCGACCGTGATTAGCTAACCTTCGTGCTCCTCCGTTACTCTTTAGGAGGAGACCGCCCCAGTCAAACTACCCACCAGACACTGTCCCCACGCCGGATCACGGCGCCAGGTTAGAACATCAAACGTTAAAGGGTGGTATTTCAAGGTTGGCTCCACGCAGACTGGCGTCCACGCTTCAAAGCCTCCCACCTATCCTACACATCAAGGTTCAATATTCAGTGTCAAGCTATAGTAAAGGTTCACGGGGTCTTTCCGTCTTGCCGCGGGTACACTGCATCTTCACAGCGAGTTCAATTTCACTGAGTCTCGGGTGGAGACAGCCTGGCCATCATTACGCCATTCGTGCAGGTCGGAACTTACCCGACAAGGAATTTCGCTACCTTAGGACCGTTATAGTTACGGCCGCCGTTTACCGGGGCTTCGATCAAGAGCTTCTCCTTGCGGATAACCCCATCAATTAACCTTCCGGCACCGGGCAGGCGTCACACCGTATACGTCCACTTTCGTGTTTGCACAGTGCTGTGTTTTTAATAAACAGTTGCAGCCAGCTGGTATCTTCGACTGGCTTCAGCTCCGGGAGCAAGTCCCTTCACCTACGCGCCAGCGTGCCTTCTCCCGAAGTTACGGCACCATTTTGCCTAGTTCCTTCACCCGAGTTCTCTCAAGCGCCTTGGTATTCTCTACCTGACCACCTGTGTCGGTTTGGGGTACGATTCCGTGTTACCTGATGCTTAGAGGCTTTTCCTGGAAGCAGGGCATTTGTTACTTCAGCACCGTAGTGCCTCGTCATCACACCTCAGCGTTAAAAAGAGTCCGGATTTACCTAAACTCTCCGCCTACATGCTTAAACCGGGACAACCGTCGCCCGGCTAACATAGCCTTCTCCGTCCCCCCTTCGCAGTAACACCGAGTACAGGAATATTAACCTGTTTCCCATCGACTACGCCTTTCGGCCTCGCCTTAGGGGTCGACTCACCCTGCCCCGATTAACGTTGGACAGGAACCCTTGGTCTTCCGGCGAGCGGGCTTTTCACCCGCTTTATCGTTACTTATGTCAGCATTCGCACTTCTGATACCTCCAGCAGCCCTCACAGGCCACCTTCGACGGCTTACAGAACGCTCCCCTACCCAACAACGCATAAGCGTCGCTGCCGCAGCTTCGGTGCATGGTTTAGCCCCGTTACATCTTCCGCGCAGGCCGACTCGACCAGTGAGCTATTACGCTTTCTTTAAATGATGGCTGCTTCTAAGCCAACATCCTGGCTGTCTGTGCCTTCCCACATCGTTTCCCACTTAACCATGACTTTGGGACCTTAGCTGGCGGTCTGGGTTGTTTCCCTCTTCACGACGGACGTTAGCACCCGCCGTGTGTCTCCCGTGATAACATTCTTCGGTATTCGCAGTTTGCATCGGGTTGGTAAGCCGGGATGGCCCCCTAGCCGAAACAGTGCTCTACCCCCGAAGATGAGTTCACGAGGCGCTACCTAAATAGCTTTCGGGGAGAACCAGCTATCTCCCGGTTTGATTGGCCTTTCACCCCCAGCCACAAGTCATCCGCTAATTTTTCAACATTAGTCGGTTCGGTCCTCCAGTTAGTGTTACCCAACCTTCAACCTGCCCATGGCTAGATCACCGGGTTTCGGGTCTATACCCTGCAACTTAACGCCCAGTTAAGACTCGGTTTCCCTTCGGCTCCCCTATACGGTTAACCTTGCTACAGAATATAAGTCGCTGACCCATTATACAAAAGGTACGCAGTCACACCACGAAGGTGCTCCCACTGCTTGTACGTACACGGTTTCAGGTTCTGTTTCACTCCCCTCGCCGGGGTTCTTTTCGCCTTTCCCTCACGGTACTGGTTCACTATCGGTCAGTCAGGAGTATTTAGCCTTGGAGGATGGTCCCCCCATATTCAGACAGGATGTCACGTGTCCCGCCCTACTCATCGAACTCACAGCAAGTGCATTTTTGTGTACGGGAGTATCACCCTGTACCCTGCGACTTTCCAGACGCTTCCACTAATGCACAAACTGATTCAGGTTCTGGGCTGTTCCCCGTTCGCTCGCCGCTACTGGGGGAATCTCGGTTGATTTCTTTTCCTCTGGGTACTTAGATGTTTCAGTTCCCCAGGTTCGCCTTGCAACACTATGTATTCATGTTGCAATGATGCACCAAAGTGCACCGGGTTTCCCCATTCGGGTATCGTCGGTTATTACGGTTCATATCACCTTACCGACGCTTATCGCAGATTAGCACGCCCTTCATCGCCTCTGACTGCCTAGGCATCCACCGTGTACGCTTAGTCACTTAACCTCACAACCCACAAGCGTCCCGAAAGACACATTGCTGTTGTAAGCATTTGAGAGACTCGAACATATCGTTGATTTCATTCTTATTACGGAGAATGAAAACGACATGTCGTTTCAATTTTCAGCTTGTTCCGGATTGTTAAAGAGCAAATATCTCAAACGTGACTCGTCCTTGCGGAGAGAATCAGTTTTGAGATACGGGTTGATAATGTCTTTCACTCATTATCAGGAGATGGCGTCCCCAAGGGGATTCGAACCCCTGTTACAGCCGTGAAAGGGCAGTGTCCTGGGCCTCTAGACGATGGGGACTCTGTTACTGTTGCTCATTACGTTTTCTATCAGACAATCTGTTGTGGACACTACGCGGGAAGGTATCTTCAGGTAAGGAGGTGATCCAACCGCAGGTTCCCCTACGGTTACCTTGTTACGACTTCACCCCAGTCATGAATCACAAAGTGGTAAGCGCCCTCCCGAAGGTTAAGCTACCTACTTCTTTTGCAACCCACTCCCATGGTGTGACGGGCGGTGTGTACAAGGCCCGGGAACGTATTCACCGTAGCATTCTGATCTACGATTACTAGCGATTCCGACTTCACGGAGTCGAGTTGCAGACTCCGATCCGGACTACGACGCACTTTGTGAGGTCCGCTTGCTCTCGCGAGTTCGCTTCTCTTTGTATGCGCCATTGTAGCACGTGTGTAGCCCTGGCCGTAAGGGCCATGATGACTTGACGTCATCCCCACCTTCCTCCGGTTTGTCACCGGCAGTCTCCTTTGAGTTCCCGACATTACTCGCTGGCAACAAAGGATAAGGGTTGCGCTCGTTGCGGGACTTAACCCAACATTTCACAACACGAGCTGACGACAGCCATGCAGCACCTGTCTCACGGTTCCCGAAGGCACTAAGGCATCTCTGCCGAATTCCGTGGATGTCAAGGCCAGGTAAGGTTCTTCGCGTTGCATCGAATTAAACCACATGCTCCACCGCTTGTGCGGGCCCCCGTCAATTCATTTGAGTTTTAACCTTGCGGCCGTACTCCCCAGGCGGTCGACTTAACGCGTTAGCTCCGGAAGCCACGCCTCAAGGGCACAACCTCCAAGTCGACATCGTTTACGGCGTGGACTACCAGGGTATCTAATCCTGTTTGCTCCCCACGCTTTCGCACCTGAGCGTCAGTCTTTGTCCAGGGGGCCGCCTTCGCCACCGGTATTCCTCCAGATCTCTACGCATTTCACCGCTACACCTGGAATTCTACCCCCCTCTACAAGACTCTAGCCTGCCAGTTTCAAATGCAGTTCCCAGGTTAAGCCCGGGGATTTCACATCTGACTTGACAGACCGCCTGCGTGCGCTTTACGCCCAGTAATTCCGATTAACGCTTGCACCCTCCGTATTACCGCGGCTGCTGGCACGGAGTTAGCCGGTGCTTCTTCTGCGGGTAACGTCAATCGATAAGGTTATTAACCTTATCGCCTTCCTCCCCGCTGAAAGTACTTTACAACCCGAAGGCCTTCTTCATACACGCGGCATGGCTGCATCAGGCTTGCGCCCATTGTGCAATATTCCCCACTGCTGCCTCCCGTAGGAGTCTGGACCGTGTCTCAGTTCCAGTGTGGCTGGTCATCCTCTCAGACCAGCTAGGGATCGTCGCCTAGGTGAGCCATTACCCCACCTACTAGCTAATCCCATCTGGGCACATCCGATGGTGTGAGGCCCGAAGGTCCCCCACTTTGGTCCGAAGACGTTATGCGGTATTAGCTACCGTTTCCAGTAGTTATCCCCCTCCATCAGGCAGTTTCCCAGACATTACTCACCCGTCCGCCACTCGTCACCCGAGAGCAAGCTCTCTGTGCTACCGTTCGACTTGCATGTGTTAGGCCTGCCGCCAGCGTTCAATCTGAGCCATGATCAAACTCTTCAATTAAAAGTTCGATTTGCTGAAACAAGTTCAGCGATGCTCAAGTGTAAAACGTCATAATGAATTTCATTATGTGTTCACTCTTAAGGCTTGATATTTTTTTGCGCCTTGCGGCGCTGATATCAATCCTGCGAGTGCCCACACAGATTGTCTGATAAATTGTTAAAGAGCGTTGCGGTAAGTGCCTTGGCGCCTTACTGCGAGGTGGCGTATATTACGCTTTCCTCCTTCAGAGTCAACTTCTTTTTGGGAAGTTTTTCTCCGGCGATTCAGCTTCCTGAACCTCTCAACCCGATGACTCGTAAGTCGTTGTGCCGTGTTGATGGAGTCGCATTATAGGGAGTTCTCGCACCCTGACAACCCCTAAATTGCGAAAAACAGACCGTTCGCTGCAATCCACAGCAAAAGGGCTGTTTATACGCAGTTATGCACAATCTTATCCACATTCGTCAGCGCCCGTTAAATTAGACAAGCACCACGCAAACGTTTTCGCTACAATGCCCCCGAAAAAAACTGCCGCTGTTAAGGGCGTTACCTGAGGCTGAATTCACTCTTCTTCTATATAGAGGAAGAAAATGGCTAAGCTTGAGGTAACGATCTTATCGATGCGAACCAAAGCCAAGGGATAAACCTCATGCAACAACCTCGTCCTGTACGCCGCGCGCTTCTGAGCGTGTCTGACAAAGCCGGCATTCTCGAATTTGCTCAGGCGCTGACTCAGCGCGGCGTCGAGCTCCTCTCCACTGGCGGTACTGCTCGCCTGCTGGCAGACGCGGGCCTGCCTGTTACTGAAGTGTCCGACTACACCGGTTTCCCGGAAATGATGGATGGACGCGTCAAAACCCTGCACCCGAAAGTGCATGGCGGCATCTTAGGACGCCGCGGACAGGATGATGCCATCATGCAGGAGCACAGCATCTCTCCTATCGACATGGTAGTCGTTAACCTTTATCCGTTTGCCCAGACCGTTGCCCGTGAAGGTTGCTCGCTGGAAGATGCGGTTGAGAATATCGATATCGGCGGGCCAACCATGGTGCGCTCAGCGGCGAAGAACCACAAAGACGTGGCGATTGTCGTTAAGAGCAGCGACTACCAGGCAATCGTTGCCGAGATGGATGCCAACCAGAACTCTCTGACGCTGGCCACCCGTTTCGACCTGGCAATTAAAGCCTTCGAACACACCGCCGCCTACGACAGCATGATTGCCAACTATTTTGGCAGCATGGTGCCGGCGTACCATGGTGAAACCAGCGAACCGGCTGGCCGCTTCCCCCGCACGCTGAACCTGAACTTCATTAAGAAGCAGGATATGCGCTACGGCGAAAACAGCCATCAGGATGCGGCCTTCTATATAGAAGAGAATGTCACAGAGGCATCCGTGGCCACCGCGCAACAGCTTCAGGGCAAAGCCCTCTCTTATAACAACATCGCAGATACTGATGCCGCGCTGGAATGTGTGAAAGAGTTCACCGAGGCAGCCTGCGTGATCGTCAAGCATGCGAACCCGTGTGGCGTGGCTGTTGGTGGTTCAATCCTCGATGCCTACGAGCGTGCTTACAAAACCGATCCAACCTCCGCGTTTGGCGGCATCATTGCGTTCAACCGCGAGCTGGACGAAGCCACTGCTCAGGCGATCATCAGCCGTCAGTTCGTCGAAGTGATCATCGCGCCATCTGCCAGCGAAGCCGCCCTGAAGATTACCGCCGCGAAACAGAACGTTCGCGTGCTGACCTGCGGTCAGTGGCAGGAGCGTCAGACCGCGCTGGATTTCAAACGCGTCAACGGTGGCCTGCTGGTGCAGGATCGCGATCTCGGCATGGTGAATGAAAGCCAGCTGCGTGTCGTCAGCAAGCGCCAGCCAACCGAGCAGGAACTGCGTGACGCGCTGTTCTGCTGGAAAGTGGCCAAGTTCGTTAAGTCCAATGCCATCGTGTATGCCCGTGACAATATGACCATCGGCATAGGTGCAGGCCAGATGAGCCGCGTCTACTCAGCGAAAATTGCCGGTATCAAAGCCAGCGATGAAGGACTGGAAGTGAAAGGTTCGGCCATGGCGTCTGATGCGTTCTTCCCGTTCCGCGATGGTATCGATGCCGCAGCGGCTGCTGGCGTGAGCTGTGTTATCCAGCCTGGTGGCTCGATTCGTGATGACGAAGTGATTGCCGCCGCCGACGAACACGGCCTGGCGATGATCTTCACCGACATGCGCCATTTCCGCCATTAATTACGGAGCAGACTGAACAATGAAAATTTTAGTGATTGGTAATGGCGGACGCGAACATGCGCTGGCCTGGAAAGCGTCGCAGTCGCCACTGGCAGAAACCGTGTTTGTTGCCCCGGGCAACGCCGGAACGGCACTTGAACCTGCTTTGCAGAACGTCGACATCAGCGCCACCGATATTCCCGCGCTGCTGAGCTTCGCCCAGAGTGAAAATATCGGCCTGACCATCGTCGGTCCGGAAACGCCGTTAGTGATGGGCGTGGTTGATGCTTTCCGTGCTGCTGGCCTGAAGATTTTTGGCCCAACGCAGGCTGCTGCCCAGCTTGAAGGTTCAAAAGCCTTCACCAAAGATTTCCTGGCTCGCCACAAGATCCCAAGCGCTGAGTACCAGAACTTTACTGAAGTGGAGCCCGCTCTGGCTTACACCCGAAGTAAAGGTGCGCCAATCGTGATCAAGGCCGACGGTCTGGCCGCCGGTAAAGGCGTGATCGTGGCGATGACCCTGCAGGAAGCAGAAGACGCGATTCAGGATATGCTGGCAGGAAACGCCTTTGGCGATGCCGGACACCGCATCGTGGTAGAAGAGTTCCTTGACGGCGAGGAAGCCAGCTTCATCGTGATGGTCGACGGCGAGAACGTGCTGCCGATGGCCACCAGCCAGGATCACAAACGTGTCGGCAATGCGGATACCGGTCCTAATACCGGCGGCATGGGTGCTTACTCTCCGGCTCCGGTCGTGACCGATGAAATCCACCAGCGCGTGATGGATGAAGTGATCTGGCCAACCGTGCGTGGCATGGCCGCCGAAGGCAACGTTTATACCGGCTTCCTCTACGCTGGCCTGATGATCGATCAGAGCGGTCAGCCGAAAGTGATCGAATTTAACTGCCGCTTTGGCGATCCGGAAACTCAACCGATCATGCTGCGTCTGCAGTCGGATCTGGTGGATCTGTGCCTGGCTGCCGTGGACGGCAAGCTGAATACCAAAGACTCGGTGTGGGATCCTCGTCCTTCTCTGGGCGTGGTGCTGGCTGCTGGCGGCTATCCTGGCGATTACGCTACCGGCGATCAGATCCACGGCTTACCGCTGGAAGAGACGCCGAATGGCAAAGTCTTCCATGCGGGGACCAAGATGCAGGACGATTTGGTGGTCACCAACGGCGGACGTGTGCTGTGCGTGACCGCGCTGGGCGAAGATGTTGCCGCGGCTCAGAAACACGCTTATGAACTGGCTAAGCATATCTCCTGGAACGGCAGCTTCTGCCGCAGCGATATCGGCTATCGTGCGATTGGTCGTAAGTAGTTAAGTCATGCTGACGGGGCAAGCTGATTGCCCCGTTATTAAAAGTCCGCTTCTTTCGGTTCCGACAGGCACTGATCTTCCGCAGAAACCAGAATCAGCTGCGTCCCTTTTGGCGCTTCCAGCCATGAAATACTCACCGGTTTACCTGACTCGCGCTGATGCTGAGTGATGTAATGCATAAAGAAGCTATCAAAGGTCGGTTTTTCCTCACCGCCCTGGCATAGCGTCACGGTGCCTGAAGGTGACCAGTGCCCCTGCTTCAGCCATACCCGCCCATCTATCAGGTCGTCACTGATTTTCAACATCCGCCCTGCATCAAACTGATACAACGCTATCGCATCTGCTGAGAGCGCTTCTCGTCGTCCGTCCAGCTGGCGTTGCATAAAGCTCAGATTTCCGTCCTGATCAAAACGCAGCGTGACGCTTTCAGGATGGTCACCTTTAGTCTTCCTTTCAATCGACACCAGCTTGTCTGCCTGCCACTGATAATCCGTGGTCTCGCTCGTGGTTTCATTGAAAGGGGTATAGATGGTGACCAGATGGCTGGAATGCTGATGGCTGTCTTTACGCCAAATCCTCACGGTTCCGCGATCGGCCAGATAACCACTGGCGGTAAAGTCAGGAACTTTCGGGGTTGAACTGCATCCTGCCAGCGTCAGCAGCATCAGGAACAGTGCAGAAGTCGTTATTGGGTTTCGTATCATGGTGTGATTATCACACATTGCAGAAGGGTTTGCCGCAGCCTGGTTGGCGAAAGCAGAGGGATCTCAACGGAGAGCGTCAACAAAAGGGGCTCGACGCCCCCCTGTTTAAACTCTTCACTGTCAAATTATGACTTAACAGCGTCTTTCAGTGCTTTACCAGAAACAAATGCCGGTACGTTAGCAGCAGCAATTTTGATTTCTTTACCAGTCTGCGGGTTGCGGCCAGTACGCTCAGCCCGGTGGTTAACTTTAAAGGTACCAAAACCAACCAGTTGTACAGCATCACCTTCTTTCAGAGACTCAGTAATCGCCGCCAGGGTGGATTCCAGTGCAGCTTTAGCCTGGGTCTTAGACAGGTCCGCTTTGTCCGCAATTACATCAATCAGTTGAGTCTTGTTCATAAGTTATCCTTACAGTGTATTTATCGCTTGCTAAGTATCGAGTGCGAGGGAAAAACCAGTTTCTGGCACTCTCCTGCATACACGCACCGATAGCCACATTTTTCAGCCCCCCAAATGTAGACCAGACAGGGGGCGAATGTGAAGCCTTTAGGCGCTACAAATCAGGCCTGAAGTCACGTTTTATCGCCTTACTGCTGAAAATTTATACCGATGTTACTGATCCCGGCTTCTTTGAGGTCAGATCGCAGTCCTTTGATGAGGTCAAGATCCCTCTCTTCGCAGGCGCTGAGCAGGCGAAAAATCTCCCACTGGATATCCCATTCCTCTTCAACAGCAGGATTCTCTTTTAGCTCTTCATCGGTCATTTCGCGTTCGGCCTGGGTCATTTCCAGCATCGCGACGCTGGTGATCGACGCTTCACTTACCGCAATGGCATGCGCCAGAGTTTCACCGCTCAGACGCGAATGCAGTAATTCGCTTAATGCCACGCAGGCATCGATAGCCGGGTAGACGCCGTACAGATCGTAATCCTCTGCGGCCGGGATCGCTTCTTCAAACTTTTCCAGCTGCGAGTCAAAATTCACTTTGGCGTCTTTAATCACCAGCGTTTCCCAAATCAAATCGAGAATACGGCGGTAAATCTGACTGTCGCCAAAGCCTGTCTGCTGGCAAAACGCCCAGTAGTTGGGGTACATGCGTTCACACAGGCAGGCCATAAAAGTAACGTGCTGCCAGCTTTCCAGTTTCTCAAGCCGCAGATGAATGGGATTACGTAACATGTTCGGATCTCTTAAAGATAAGTGCGCGGCCTGCAGTGTAACCGAAAAGGTGACGGCTCACACCGTTAACCCCTCTGTTGCCAGCGCAGGAAAGCGGGCCGTTGGGAAGCGACGGCATCTGCCCAGCGCGTGGGTTCAGGCAGGCGATAACCTTTCAGGCAGCTCTCCACCAGGCTCAATGCGGTAGCCGGGCTCATGCGATGGCCAGGCGAGATAAAAAGCGGATTACAGCGGATTTTACTGCGCAGGACAAAACCGATCTGCTCGCCTTTGTCCATTAATGGCTGGCTGGCGCCCGGCTCATCGGCGAGCGGTTCGAAGGTGCCACACAGCCGACTTTTTGCTACGCCCAGCGTCGGCACATCCACCAGCAGGCCAAAGTGGCTGGCAACGCCCAGGCGACGCGGATGGGCAATGCCCTGCCCATCGACCATTAACAGGTCAGGGCGATGCTCCAGCTGCTGCCAGGCGGCCACCAACGCGGGATATTCACGGAAGGAGAGATAACCGGGGATATAGGGCATGGTGGTGGCGATGCGCGCAACACGATGCTCCACTAACTGGAGCGAAGGATATTCCAGAATAACCAGGGCGGCGCGGGTTATCTCACCGCCCTGCTCAAACCCGACATCGGCACCGCCAATGTAACGGGGCGGCATTACCTCAAAATCATCTTCACGTATCACCTCAGCGGCACGCGCAAGCTGTTCCTGTTTTAATGCCTGAATATCCATGCTTAGTCCTGATGGTATGGGCGAGACAACGTGTGGACTGCCTCGACAAACACGCCTGCGTGCTCTGGCGGCACATCCTGATGGATGCCGTGACCCAGATTGAACACGTGACCGCTGCCATTACCGTAGCCTGCAAGGATAGTTGCTACTTCCTGCTCGATACGGGCAGGCGCGGCATACAGCATGGAAGGATCCATATTGCCCTGCAGCGCGACCTTATCGCCTACACGGCGGCGTGCATCGCCAATATCGGTCGTCCAGTCCAGCCCCAGCGCATCACAGCCGGTCGCCGCCATGGCTTCCAGCCACTGTCCGCCACCCTTGGTGAACATAGTAACCGGTACGCGACGTCCGTCGTTTTCACGCTGCAGGCCATCAATGATTTTGTGCATGTAGTGAAGGGAGAACTCAAGGTAGTCACGACCCGTCAACACGCCGCCCCAGGTATCAAAGATCATCACCGACTGCGCACCGGCGCGGATTTGCGCATTGAGGTACAGGGTGACGCTGTCAGCCAGCTTATCCAGCATCAGATGCAGGGTGGCCGGCTCGGCATACATCATCTTTTTCAGTTTGGTGAAGGCCTTGCTGCTGCCGCCTTCCACCATATAGGTCGCCAACGTCCACGGGCTGCCGGTGAAACCAATCAGCGGAACCTCACCGTTCAGATTCTTACGGATGGTGCGCACGGCATTCATCACATAACCCAGTTCTTGTTCAGGATCGGGGATTGGCAGCTTTTCAACGTCTGCACGACAGGTGACCGGTGAAGAGAAACGCGGACCCTCACCCGTTTCAAAATAGAGGCCTAAGCCCATCGCATCTGGAATGGTCAGGATATCGGAGAACAGGATCGCCGCGTCCAGGTTATAGCGACGCAGCGGTTGCAGCGTCACTTCACACGCCAGTTCGGCATTTTTGCACAGCGACATAAAATCACCGGCTACCGCGCGAGTCGCTTTGTACTCAGGCAAATAACGCCCGGCCTGGCGCATCATCCACACTGGCGTTACATCTACCGGCTGGCGCAACAGGGCGCGCAAATAACGATCGTTCTTCAGTTCACTCATTTTTAAAAGCTCTCTAAGCACACATGCATGCGCGTAGTGTAACATTTATTGGAAATGGCGCTGCCACAGCGTCACAAAAATTGAGCGATCGCCGGGCGGCTGAGAGCGGAAGACAGAATGGGCTCACCCACCGGGCGGTGAACCTCGCGCCCGGTTGGGTGGCTTAATGCGCATATCAAACCCTTATTTAGCGGCTTTATCACCCCGCTCTTTATTGATATTTTTTCCCGGCGCTGGCGGCATTAACTCAGATATTTCTGGCTTTGTCCTCGCCGCGGTCGAGGCTTTATCTGGCAGCCTGTTTTCATCAAGCACATGAGAATTGCCAATAAATACGCCGCCTTTCTCAATAGAGAAATCCTCGGCATAAACATCCCCTTCAATTCGGCCACGGGAAAGAATCGTGACTGACTTCGCGTAACAGCATCCTTTTAGCGAACCATTTACGACAACTTTCAAAGAAGATACCTTGCCATTCACTTTCCCCTCTTGACCGATCTGTACCGTTTTCTTACTGACAATATCGCCAACGATCTGACCATTTATCGAAATATTAGCTTCATTAATTATTTCACCCGTTAATTTACTGCCTGATGAAATACGGGTTTCTTTCGCCGTCGCGCTCTCATCAGCCAGCTCCAGCGCGGCCTTCGGTGCCAGCAGCGAGGCGGTATCGACTGAGCCGTTCACTGGCGAGTCTGTTTCTTTCTTATTGAAGTTAAACATATTGGGATCCATCCTTTTAGCGAGAGTTAATAAAACGAATATTAAATAACAGCCGATCGTCACCCTCAGGCAACAATCAAAGAATTTATATTGCGGGAAGAGGTAACAACAAAGAGAAAAAATCCATAAGAGCCACAGGCCCCATAAGTAATGTTCTTTCCTGAACCTTTCCATGGCATCATTCCCTGATGTTATTAACATGACATTAATATTAATGCAGTCTGGCAGACAAAATCAGAACAATAAAATACGTGATGCTGCACGATTAAGCACAGTAGTTTATTTAAAAAAATGAAATACGATGATTAAACACCCGAGCGGGTTCAGCAAAAGCCGGCAAAGGGTGAATTTGCCGGCCTGGGTACTTACTCAGCCTCTTCGCGGCAAAGCACCACGGTATCCTCAATCAGGCGACGGGCGACCGTTCCTGGAGGAGGAAGCTGCGGTAAGGCATCAAAGCGATACCAACCCGCATCCAGTAGCTCTTTGGGATCGATAACAATCTCGCCGCTGTCGTAATCGGCCATAAAAGCCATCATCAACGACTGGGGGAACGGCCAGGGTTGAGAGGAGACGTAACGCAAGTTTTTCACCTTCAGCCCGCTCTCTTCCATCACTTCACGCGCGACGGTTTGTTCCAGCGTTTCGCCGACTTCAACAAAACCGGCCAGCACCGTATAGATGCCGTTACGGTGTTTGGTATGCTGGGCCAGCAGGATCTCTTCCCCACGGCGGATCGCCACAATGATGCAGGGCGCGATTTGCGGGTAATAGCGCTGTCGACAATGGCGGCAGAGGCAGGCAAGTTCGGTTTTGCTGTGGTGCATTTCATGGCCGCAGTAGCCGCACCACTTATGCGAGCGATAGAACTCCGCCAGCTGGATCCCTTTACCCGCCAGCTGGAACAGGCCCACGTCCAGATCGAGGATCTGACGCAAGGATCCCATGCCCTCTTGACGGTTCTCACAGATCAGCCAGACGGGATCGCCCTGCCACTCGCCGATTTGTGATCCGTTCGATCCTGTCAGGCTTAATTCTTGCGCGCTACCGAACGGTAATTGACCTTTCGGTAACCAAAGTTTATGTTCATGACTGACAACCCACCAGCCAACGTCTACGCTTGAAATCTCACGTTGCATAAAATTGCTCATCCTCAGCTTTACAGACTTTCTGAATTACTGGATTGGGGCGAAATAGTAATAATTACACTCATGGAGTCACTCATGCTTAACCAGTTAGAAGTTCTGACCGCGCGCGTCGGCGGATGTAGCGACCTGGTAGACTTTTGTCTACGCTCCCGCAGGCAGTTGTTGATTGCCTATTATCGTCTGGTTGGCATCAAGCCTAACAAGGAATCGCTCACTACGCTCGATGAAAACGCGCTGGACAGCTTCTGTCAGGGATTGGTGGATTACCTTTCCACCGGGCATTTCACCGTTTATCAACGCTTTATTCAGGAGATGGAAGGCAGCGAACAGTTGGCTAAAGCCGCGCTGATCTACCCTTCCCTGCAGGCAAACACCGAGATGATCATGCAGGTGTATGATACCCATCTCGAGAAGGCCATCGATCACGATAACTGTCTCGAATTCCAGAATGCTTTGTCCACAGTGGGCGAAGCGCTGGAAGCGCGTTTCACGCTTGAAGACCGCTTTATTCAGCTGGCGCTGGAAAAAACGGCGGATAAGCCTGAGGCAGCTAATGAGAGTGCGCTTGCCCGTCCGGCGTAAACGTTATCAGATTGTAAACCCCTTGTAGTTTCAAAAAAGCCCCTTTATGCTGAAAGGGCACTATGTGGCGAGGCCAGTCCTGCCACGATTGTTTTGCTGGTGCTGTCTGCCAGCAAAATTCTTCTTGTCGGAGTGCCCTTAGGGGCTGAGACCGTTAATTCGGGATCCGCGGAACCTGATCAGGTTAGTACCTGCGAAGGGAACAAGAGTAAATCTTCAGTGACGGTGTGGATCCGACCATTTTCACACCCTGCGCTTACTCCTCCGAACTCCAGGCAAGCAAATTCCCTTTTTTCAGGAACGAGCTATGTCTACCCGTGATAAAAGACCGACCCGCCGCGAACAGCGCGCAGAAGCCCAGCAGTTTATCGACTCCCTTCAGGGCACCGCTTTCCCCAATTCTAAACGCATCTGGCTGAACGGTTCGCGCGAGGATATTCGCGTGCCGATGCGTGAAATCCAGCTCAGTCCGACGATGGTCGGTGGCAGCAAAGACAATCCGCAGTTTGAAGATAACGAACCGGTACCGGTGTATGACACGGCCGGACCTTATGGCGATCCGGACGCAAAAATTGATGTGCATCGCGGACTTGCCAGGCTACGCAATGACTGGATTGAACAGCGTGGTGATACTCAGCACATTGAGCAGCTCAGTTCGGTGTACACCCAACAGCGCCTGGCGGATGAAGGCCTCGATCATTTGCGTTTTGACCATCTTCCCCGCCCACGCAAGGCACTGGCTGGCCGCTGCGTGACGCAAATGCATTACGCGCGGCTGGGCGTGATTACGCCAGAGATGGAATTTATCGCCCTGCGTGAAGATATGGGCCGCGAACGTATTCGGGGTGACGTGCTGTTGCAACAGCATCCCGGCAACAGCTTTGGTGCCAGCCTGCCGGAAAATATCACGGCAGAGTTCGTCCGGCAGGAAGTGGCGGCCGGCCGCGCCATCATCCCTGCAAATATTAACCATCCTGAATCCGAACCGATGATTATCGGCCGCAATTTCCTGGTGAAGATTAACGCCAATATCGGTAACTCCGCGGTCAGCTCGTCGATTGAAGAGGAAGTGGAGAAGCTGGTGTGGTCCGCCCGCTGGGGCGCCGATACGGTGATGGACCTTTCTACCGGGCGCAATATTCATGAGACGCGCGAATGGATCCTGCGTAACAGTCCCGTTCCGATTGGTACGGTTCCCATTTATCAGGCGCTGGAAAAAGTGAACGGTTTGGCAGAGGATCTCAACTGGGAAGTGTTCCGCGATACCTTGCTGGAACAGGCTGAACAGGGCGTCGATTACTTCACCATCCATGCCGGTGTGTTGCTGCGCTATGTGCCGATGACCGCAAAACGCCTGACGGGGATCGTCTCCCGGGGGGGATCGATCATGGCCAAGTGGTGCCTGTCTCACCACAAAGAGAGCTTCCTCTACGAACACTTCCGCGAGATCTGCGAGCTGTGCGCCGCCTACGACGTTTCGCTGTCGCTGGGCGACGGACTTCGTCCAGGATCGATTCAGGATGCCAACGATGAAGCGCAGTTTGCCGAGCTGCATACGCTGGGCGAGCTGACCAAAATTGCCTGGGAGTATGACGTGCAGGTGATGATCGAAGGACCAGGACATGTGCCGATGCAGATGATCCGCCGCAATATGACCGAGCAACTCAATCACTGCCACGAAGCGCCGTTCTATACGCTCGGCCCGCTAACCACCGATATCGCGCCTGGCTACGACCATTTCACCTCCGGTATTGGCGCGGCGATGATTGGCTGGTTTGGCTGCGCAATGCTCTGTTACGTCACGCCGAAAGAGCATCTGGGCTTGCCCAACAAGGAAGATGTTAAGCAGGGTCTGATTACCTACAAGATTGCCGCGCATGCCGCCGACCTGGCAAAAGGGCATCCCGGCGCGCAGATCCGCGATAACGCCATGTCCAAAGCCCGCTTCGAATTCCGCTGGGAAGATCAGTTTAATCTGGCACTCGATCCTCATACCGCGCGCGCCTATCACGATGAAACGCTGCCGCAGGAATCGGGCAAGGTCGCCCACTTCTGTTCAATGTGCGGCCCGAAATTCTGTTCGATGAAAATTACTCAGGAAGTGCGGGACTATGCCGCCAGACAGGAGGCGGAAGCCAAACCGATTGAGGTTGGTATGGCCGAAATGTCAGAGGCTTTCCGTACCCGCGGCGGGGAACTTTATCACCCCGCCGATGCGCTGTCGCAGGAGGAAAAAGCATGAGCCGCTCAGCCTTCCCGCCAACGTCGGCCCAGCTTGGACTCTATCCGGTCGTGGAAACGGTGGCATGGATCGCGCGCCTGCTTGAAGCGGGCGTGCGTACGATTCAGTTACGAATCAAGGATCTGCCTGAAGCGGCGGTCGAAAACGATATCGCGGCGGCTATCGAACTGGGCAAGCGTTATCAGGCACGCCTGTTTATCAATGACTACTGGCAGCTGGCGATTAAATATCAGGCCTATGGCGTGCATCTGGGCCAGGAAGATTTGGATGTCGCCGATCTGGATGCGATCCATCGCGCCGGATTACGGCTGGGGCTTTCAACCCATGACGATGCCGAGCTCGATCGGGCTCTGGCTGAGAAGCCGTCCTATATCGCCCTCGGGCACGTCTTTCCGACCCAGACCAAAAATATGCCCTCTTCGCCGCAGGGATTGCAGGAGTTGCAGCGCCATATTTCCCGCCTGAAAGGGATTTCCACGGTGGCGATTGGCGGCATCAGTCTGGAACGGGCACCGCAGGTCTTGGCAACCGGCGTGGGAAGCATTGCGGTGGTCAGCGCCATCACGCTGGCGCCTGACTGGCAGGCAGCTACCGCGCAGCTGCTCGATCTGGCTGGAAACGGGGACGAAGCCCATGTTCAGTGACAACGACTTTTTACGCTACAGCCGTCAGCTCCTGCTGGAGGAGTTTGGCCTCGATGGCCAGCAGAAATTGCAGGCAGGCAGCGTACTGATTATCGGCCTCGGCGGATTGGGTTCACCTGCGGCGCTGTACCTCGCTGCCGCAGGCGTTGGCAAGCTGGTGCTGGCCGATGACGATAGCGTGCATATCAGTAATCTTCAGCGCCAGGTGCTGTTTCGCACGAATGAAACCGGTCAGTCCAAAGTCGCCGTGGCGAAGAAGCACCTACAGTCGCTAAACCCGCAGGTGGAGTTTATTGCTCTGGCGCAGCGGATGATGGCTGAATCACTCAGGGAAGTCGTGCAGCAGGTCGACCTGGTGCTGGATTGCAGCGACAACATGGAAACCCGCCATGCGGTCAATGCCGCCTGCGTGGAACAGGGTAAGCGGTTAGTCAGTGCCAGCGCCGTTGGCTTTGGTGGCCAGCTGCTGGTGCTTACGCCTCCTTTTGAACACGGTTGCTATCGCTGCTTATGGCCAGACGAAGACGAACCCCAGCGAAATTGCCGTACCGCAGGCGTGCTGGGTCCTGTGGTGGGCGTAATGGGTACCTTACAGGCGCTGGAAGCCTTAAAGATGCTGGCAGGCCAGCCGTCCTGTCTTGACGGCAAACTTCGGCTGTTTGACGGCAGACAACAAACCTGGCGAACGCTGTCGCTGCAACGCAGTGTGGATTGTCCGGTATGCGGGGTCAGTGATGAAAATCGTGGTTAACGATGAAAGCCTGACGCTTGCCGGCTCGCTGACGCTGGCCGGGCTGCTGGAGCAGCTTTCCCGCCACCAGCCAGGCACCGCGCTGGCCGTTAACCAGCAGATTATTCCCCGCGATCGCTGGTCCTCTTACTTATTACAGGAAGGCGATGATCTGGTGATTTTCCAGGCCATTGCCGGAGGCTGACATGCTGCAAATTGCTGATAAAACCTTTTCGTCTCGTTTATTTACCGGTACGGGCAAATTCTCCAGTCCACAAATGATGCTTGCGGCGTTGCGCGAGTCCGGCAGCCAGCTGGTCACCATGGCGATGAAGCGGATTGATTTACGCGGTGGCGATGACGGGATCCTGCGGCCTCTTCAGGAACTGGGCGTGCAGCTGCTGCCAAACACGTCCGGCGCTAAAACCGCAGAGGAAGCCATTTTTGCTGCCCGTCTGGCACGCGAAGCCCTGGGCACCCATTGGCTAAAGCTGGAAATCCACCCGGACGTTCGCTATCTGCTGCCCGATGCCATCGAAACGCTGAAAGCAGCGGAGATCCTGGTGCGGGAAGGCTTTACCGTATTGCCGTACTGCCACGCCGATCCGGTGCTGTGCAAGCGGTTAGAAGAAGTGGGCTGTGCGGCCGTGATGCCGTTGGGTGCGCCGATCGGCAGTAATCAAGGGCTGAAAACACGCGATCTGCTGGCGATCATAATCGAGCAGTCTAATGTGCCGGTGGTGATAGATGCCGGCATTGGCGCGCCCAGCCACGCCAGTGAAGCGCTGGAAATGGGTGCTGACGCGGTGCTGGTGAATACCGCAATGGCCTCCGCGCAAGACCCGGTGCAAATGGCGAGGGCGTTCAGACTTGCTGTTGAAGCTGGCGCACTGGCTTACCGCAGCGGGTTGGGCAGTCGCCACCATCAGGCC
Organism: Erwinia billingiae Eb661; assembly: GCF_000196615.1. NCBI lineage: Bacteria > Pseudomonadati > Pseudomonadota > Gammaproteobacteria > Enterobacterales > Erwiniaceae > Erwinia > Erwinia billingiae. The sequence continues at coordinate 310,258 of NC_014306.1, read as the reverse complement.
GTGGCCACCAGCCCGCTGACCCACTTTTTGCAGGCAGGAGAGCCGCAATGAAAAGCTTCGTCTCACAGTGGGAAACGCTCGATTGGGATGATATTCGCCTGAGGATCCACAGCAAAACGGCCGCGGATGTTGAGCGAGCGCTGAATGCGGTCAACGTCGGGCGGGAAGAGCTGATGGCCCTGCTCTCGCCCGCTGCTCAGGCCTATCTGGAGCCGCTGGCGCAAAAGGCCCAGCGCTTAACCCGGCAACGCTTCGGCCATGCGGTTAATCTCTTTGTGCCGCTGTATCTGTCCAATCTCTGTGCCAACGACTGCACCTATTGCGGCTTCTCGATGAGTAACCGCATCAGGCGTAAGACGTTAGATGCTGATGAGATTGCCCGGGAATGTCAGGCTATCCGCAAGATGGGGTTTGATAACCTGTTGCTGGTCACCGGCGAGCATCAGGCAAAAGTCGGCATGGCTTACTTCCGTGAACATGTTCCCGCCATTCGTCAGCACTTCAGTTCCTTAATGATGGAAGTGCAGCCAATGAGTGAAGCGGAGTATGCCGAACTGAAAACATTAGGGCTGGATGGCGTACTGGTCTATCAGGAAACCTATCATCCTTCGGTCTACAGCCAGCATCACCTTAAAGGCAACAAGCAGGATTTCTTCTTCCGGCTGGAAACGCCAGACCGGTTGGGCCGTGCCGGCGTGGATAAGATTGGCCTGGGCGCTTTGATCGGCCTGTCAGACAGTTGGCGCACCGACTGCTATATGATGGCTGAACACCTGTTATGGCTGCAGAAAACCTACTGGCAAAGCCGATATTCGGTGGCCTTTCCCCGACTCCGGCCTTGCGCGGGCGGCATTCAGCCGGCGTCGATCATGGATGAAGCGCAGCTGGTTCAGGTTATTTGCGCTTTCCGGCTGTTTGCACCGGAAGTTGAGCAGTCGCTCTCAACCCGGGAATCACCCCAGTTCCGCGATAAGGTGGTGCCGCTGGCGATTAATACTGTCAGCGCCTTTTCGAAAACGCAGCCCGGCGGCTATGCCGACGGGCAGACGGAGCTGGAACAGTTCTCCCCACATGATAACCGTCACCCGCAGCAGGTCGCGAAAGCGTTGATTCAGTCAGGAATGCAGCCGGTCTGGAAGGACTGGGATGGCTATCTGGGAAGAGCCGCGAAGTAAAATGCCAGCGGATGTAACGGACCTCAAAAACGCTGGAATCCGCTTCGCATCGCGTCACGTCCTCACTGGCACAGTTCAGTGAGGACGGTAAACTCCCTCTCGTTGACTCCAACAGGGGAGTTAACCAGGGTCAGTATCAACCCCTCTCGCTGACCCTGCCTTCTTCCTCATCGGTGGAGGTGACCGGATGGTGCACCTTGATACCACAGCGCTCCATTGCCCGCTCCACCGCAGCACCAAGGATTTCCAGCGCTATGCCGGTTCTGTCGGTAAACGGTTGGGCATAGCTTAGGCGCAGACAGTTGCGGTATTTTCCAGAGGCGGAGAACAGCGATCCCACCGCGATTTGCAGTTTGGCCTCGCGCAACTCCTTGTTAAGCCTGACGGAGTCGAATGCTTCCGGCAATTCTATCCACATCAAAAAACCGCCCTGCGGCCGGGTGACGCAAATGCCGCAAGGGAAGTAATGGCGAACCCAGTGGGTAAATATTTCCAGATTACGCTGGTACTGCTGACGCATCCGTCGCAGATGCGCCGGATAGTAGCCCTGGCGAACAAATTCCGCCGCGGCCATCTGGGTTTGCGTGGCTGTTGAACCGGTCACGATGTATTTCATATGCAGTACACGATCGAGATATCGTCCCGGCACAACCCAGCCCACCCGCAGACCAGGGGCGACGGTTTTGGAGAAGGAACTGCACAGCAAAACCCGGCCTTCATCATCGAACGACTTGATGGTTGGCGGGCGGGGATATTCATACGCCAGTTCGCCGTAGACGTCATCTTCGACAATGGCCACGTCAAAACGCTGCGCCAGAGCCAGCAAGGCACGCTTACGTGGTTCGGGCATGATAAAGCCCAGCGGGTTATTGCAGTTGGGTACCACCACCACCGCTTTAATCGGCCACTGCTCAAACGCCAGCTCAAGGGCTTCAAGGCTGATCCCGGTTTCTGAATCGGTGGGGATCTCAATGGCTTTAATGCCAAAGCCCCGCAGGGACTGCATGGTGCCGTGGAAGGTCGGGGATTCTACCGCCACAATATCGCCCGGCTGGCAGACAGCGCGAATCGATACCGACAAGGCTTCGTGACAACCGGTGGTGACCACAATCTCATCCGCCGTCAGATGACAACCGCCATCAATGGCCAGACGGGCAATCTGTTCACGTAATTCCGGCAGCCCATAAATATTGTCGTAGTTCAGCATCCGCACATCCTGCTGATGGCCGATCCGACTCATGATCTTCCACAGCGGCTTGAGCGTTGGCTGGTTCAGGTCAGGCATGCCGCTGCCTAACTGCAACACATCTTTTTCCTGACGGGCGTTTAACAAATCCAGCACCGCATCCCACTGCGTAATTTCTACCGGACGCTGAGCCGGACGGGTTAGCGGAGGAACGGGCGGTTCGGCTTTGCGCGGAGTGACAAAATAGCCTGAGCGAGGCTGCGGCGTGATCAACTGCCTCTCTTCCAGCAAATGATACGCCTGCTGAACGGTACTGATGCTTACGCCATGTTCAGTACTGAGGATCCTGACCGAGGGCAGGCGCTCACCACTGCGGTAAAGCCCTTGTTCAATCCGCCCTGCCAGCAAATCTGCCAGATGTTGATAACGCGTCATCGTATCTTCTCCACACGGTATACAAGCCAGAAACCAGTACAGATCGCTCTGCATCTGACCATTCAGACTCACTATCTGCCAATCTGTATGTTAAATAAAGGTGTTTTTTGCATCTGTATTGAAATTCCGCTTCCGCGCAAAATAGCCCCATACCCCGTTGAGGAGAGCATCATGGAATTCAATGAAAATCGGGCTGCAAAGCCTTTCGCAGATTCACCGTTTCATCTGATCTACAAATTGCCTTACCGTCTGTGGAAAGCCTGGCGGAGCCGGGTAGAGACCCGCAAAATTCTCTCACGGCTTAGCGCAAGCCAGCTGAAAGATATTGGCATGACCTGTGAGGATGTTCGTCGCTATAAATGATGTGGTGTTGGGCTGACACGGCCCGTATTTAGGGTGGCTGGAGAAATCCGGCCACCCATTTTTTTGTCCGTAAATCGCAGGCATAAAAAAACCGCTCCGGAGAGCGGTTTTTAGTGGCTTGAGGGTCAGAGACGATTAATCGTCTTTGCCGCCCATGCTCGCGTTCAGCAACTCTGCCAGGCTGGCAGAAGCTTCGTCCGCAGTCACCTGAGGAACAACCGGCGTTTCGCCAGCTGCTTTACGGCGCATACGATCCTGATGATAAGCGTAACCGGTACCGGCTGGGATCAGACGGCCCACGATGACGTTCTCTTTCAGGCCGCGCAGTTCGTCGCGTTTGCCCGCAACGGCTGCTTCGGTCAGTACGCGCGTCGTTTCCTGGAACGAGGCCGCAGAGATGAAGGACTCGGTCGCCAGAGACGCTTTGGTGATACCCAGCAGATCGCGTGCGAAGGTCGCTGCGATTTTGCCGTTGGCTTCGAGCTCACGGTTAGCAATTTTAACGCGTGAGAACTCAACCTGCTCACCGTCCAGGAAGTCTGCACTTCCTGCACTTGCGATGGTTGCTTTACGCAACATCTGACGCACGATGACTTCGATGTGCTTATCGTTAATCTTAACGCCTTGCAGACGGTAAACTTCCTGCACTTCGTTAGTGATGTAACGGGTCACCGCATGCACGCCACGCAGACGCAGAATGTCATGTGGAGACTCAGGGCCATCGGAAACAACATCACCACGTTCAACACGTTCACCTTCGAACACGTTCAGCTGACGCCATTTCGGGATCATCTCTTCGTAATGATCGCTGCCATCAATCGGGGTGATAACCAGACGACGTTTCCCTTTGGTTTCTTTACCGAAGGAAATGATGCCGCTGATTTCAGCCAGGATTGCCGGCTCTTTCGGACGACGGGCTTCGAACAGGTCAGCAACGCGTGGCAGACCACCGGTGATGTCCTTGGTACCGCCAGATTCCTGCGGTACACGTGCCAGGGTGTCACCAGAACTGATCTTGATACCATCTTCCAGCTGCACAATTGCTTTACCCGGCAGGAAGTACTGAGCAGGCATATCGGAGCCTGGGATCATCACATCGTTGCCGTTCGCATCAACAATTTTCAGCGCTGGACGCAGATCTTTACCACCGGCAGTACGTTCAGCACTGTCCAGGATCACCAGAGAAGAAAGACCGGTAAGGTCATCTGTCTGACGGGTAATGGTCTGGCCGTCGATCATGTCAGTGAAGCGAATGAAACCGCTCACTTCGGTGATCACTGGCATGGTGTGCGGATCCCAGTTTGCTACGGTCTCGCCCGCTGCAACCTGCTCGCCGTCGCCTTTCGCCATGGTTGAACCGTAAGGAACTTTATAGCTCTCTTTGGTACGACCAAATTCGTCGATCATTTTCAGTTCAACGTTACGCGAGGTGATCACCAGCTTGCCAGCGGAGTTGGTTACCGACTTGGCATTGATCAGTTTCAGCGTACCTTTGTTCTTCACCTGGATGCTGGATTCAGCAGCCGCACGAGATGCCGCACCACCGATGTGGAACGTACGCATCGTCAGCTGGGTACCCGGCTCACCGATGGACTGTGCTGCGATAACGCCGATGGCCTCACCTTTGTTGATGATGTGACCACGTGCCAGATCGCGTCCATAACAGTGTGCACACACACCGAAGTCAGTTTCGCAACCTACTACCGAACGGACTTTCAGGCTGTCAACAGAGTGCTCTTCCAACAGGTCACACTGCTGTTCGTGCAGCAGGGTGTTGCGTGGCAGCAGAATGTCAGCAGTACCCGGCTTGATCACATCTTCAGCCGTCACACGACCCAGAACACGCTCACGCAGTGGCTCTTTAACATCACCACCCTCGATAACCGGGGTCATCATGATGCCTTCGTGGGTACCACAATCGTCTTCAGTGACAACCAGATCCTGTGCCACGTCAACCAGACGACGGGTCAGGTAACCGGAGTTAGCTGTTTTCAGTGCGGTATCCGCAAGACCTTTACGTGCACCGTGCGTGGAGATGAAGTACTGGAGTACGTTCAGACCTTCACGGAAGTTCGCGGTAATTGGCGTCTCGATGATTGAGCCATCTGGCTTAGCCATCAGACCACGCATACCGGCCAGCTGACGAATCTGTGCTGCAGAACCACGCGCACCGGAGTCAGCCATCATAAAGATGCTGTTGAAGGAAACCTGACGCTCTTCTTCACCGTCACGGTTGATAACCACTTCGGTAGACAGGTTTTCCATCATCGCTTTAGCAACGCGTTCGTTGGCCGCAGCCCAGATATCGATCACTTTGTTATAGCGTTCGCCAGCGGTAACCAGACCAGACTGGAACTGCTGCTGGATCTCAGCCACTTCTGCTTCCGCTTCGGTGATGATTTCCACTTTCTTCTCTGGGATGACCATGTCGTCGATACCTACTGACGCACCTGAGCGCGCTGCATAGGCAAAACCGGTGTACATGGTCTGGTCCGCAAAGATAACGGTCGGCTTCAAGCCCAGGATGCGGTAACAGGTGTTCAGCATCTTGGAGATCGCTTTTTTGCCCAGCGCCTGGTTGACGATAGAGTACGGCAAACCTTTAGGCACGATCATCCAGAGAATGGCGCGACCAATGGTGGTATCAATGATGCTGGTTTTAGCAACCCACTCATCCTGCTCGTTCTTTTCGTGCTCGGTGATACGGACTTTCACACGAGCGTGCAGAGAGGCCAGACCGGCGCGGTAAACACGCTCAGCTTCTTTCGGGCCAGTCAGCACCATGCCTTCGCCTTTGGCGTTAACACAGTCGCGGGTCATGTAGTACAGACCCAATACAACGTCCTGAGAAGGAACGATGATTGGCTCACCGTTCGCTGGAGACAGGATGTTGTTGGTAGACATCATCAACGCACGCGCTTCCAGCTGGGCTTCCAGCGTCAGCGGTACGTGAACAGCCATCTGGTCACCATCGAAGTCGGCGTTATAAGCCGCACAAACCAACGGGTGCAGCTGGATAGCTTTACCTTCGATCAGTACTGGCTCAAATGCCTGGATGCCCAGACGGTGCAGAGTTGGTGCACGGTTCAGCAGGACCGGGTGTTCGCGGATCACTTCGTCGAGGATATCCCAAACGATAGCTTCTTCACGCTCAACCATTTTCTTGGCAGCTTTAATGGTGGTAGCAAGACCACGCAGTTCCAGCTTGCCGTAGATAAACGGTTTGAACAGCTCCAGTGCCATTTTCTTCGGCAGACCACACTGGTGCAGACGCAGGTATGGACCGACGGTGATAACCGAACGACCAGAGTAGTCGACACGTTTACCCAGCAAGTTCTGACGGAAACGACCCTGCTTACCTTTGATCATATCGGCCAAAGATTTCAGAGGACGCTTGTTAGAACCGGTGATCGCACGACCGCGACGGCCGTTATCCAACAGCGCATCGACCGCTTCCTGCAACATACGTTTTTCGTTACGTACGATGATATCTGGCGCAGCCAGATCCAGCAGGCGTTTCAGACGGTTGTTACGGTTGATCACGCGACGATACAGATCGTTCAGATCCGACGTAGCGAAACGACCGCCGTCCAGCGGTACCAGCGGACGCAGATCCGGTGGCAGTACAGGCAGCACGGTCAGGATCATCCACTCTGGCTTGTTACCAGACTGAACGAACGCTTCCAGCAGCTTGATACGCTTGGTCAGTTTTTTGCGTTTGGTTTCGGAGTTGGTTTCGGTCAGCTCTTCACGCAGCGTCTCGCATTCCTGCTCCAGATCCATGTTTTTCAACAGGGCCTGAATAGCTTCCGCACCCATCTTCGCGTCGAATTCGTCACCGAACTCTTCCAGCGCATCCAGATACTGCTCTTCAGTCAGGATCTGACGACGCTCGAGGTTGGTCATGCCGCCTTCAACCACAACGTATGATTCGAAGTACAGCACGCGCTCGATGTCACGCAGTGGCATATCCAGCAGCAAACCGATGCGCGAAGGCAGCGATTTCAGGAACCAGATGTGCGCAGTAGGTGATGCCAACTCAATGTGGCCCATGCGCTCACGGCGAACCTTGGTCTGTGTAACTTCAACGCCACACTTCTCACAGATCACACCACGGTGTTTCAGGCGCTTGTACTTACCGCACAGGCACTCATAGTCTTTTACCGGCCCGAAAATACGCGCACAGAAAAGCCCGTCACGTTCTGGTTTGAACGTACGGTAGTTGATGGTTTCTGGCTTTTTAACTTCACCAAAAGACCATGAACGGATCATGTCTGGCGAGGCCAGAGCAATTTTGATCGCACTAAACTCTTCGGTCTTAGTTTGCGCTTTCAGAAACTTTAGTAAGTCTTTCACGGATTAGCTCCCGTCGGAGTGAGACTTCTCAGCACGTCCAGGCGGACGTGCTGTAACCAGTACAAATTCGAGTGCTTTTCCCGTTCTCTCTCAGGCTGCATCCACATGGGCTACAGCCTGATAGTCACAGGGATTACTCGTCTTCCAGCTCGATGTTAATACCCAGCGAGCGGATCTCTTTCAACAGTACGTTGAAGGATTCCGGCATGCCCGGTTCCATCTGATGGTTACCGTCCACGATGTTTTTATACATCTTGGTACGGCCATTAACGTCATCAGACTTCACGGTCAGCATTTCCTGCAGGGTATAAGCGGCACCGTATGCTTCCAGTGCCCACACTTCCATCTCACCGAATCGCTGTCCACCGAACTGCGCCTTACCACCCAGCGGCTGCTGAGTAACGAGGCTGTAAGAGCCGGTAGAACGTGCATGCATCTTGTCATCCACTAAGTGGTTGAGTTTCAGCATGTACATGTAGCCAACGGTAACCTGACGCTCGAACTGCTCGCCAGTACGACCATCAAACAGCGTGATCTGACCAGAAGAAGGCAGGCCGCCGAGCTGTAACAGCTCTTTGATTTCGCTTTCTTTCGCGCCGTCAAACACTGGTGTTGCGATTGGCATCCCCTTCTTCAGGTTTTCTGCCAGACGCAGCACTTCGTCGTCGGTGAAGGTGTTCAGATCGACTTTCTGACGTAAATCGGAGCCCAGATCGTACGCACGCTGAATAAACTCACGCAGCTTAGACACTTCTTCCTGCTTCTTAAGCATGGCGTTGATCTTCTCGCCAATACCTTTCGCAGCCATACCCAGGTGGGTTTCAAGAATCTGTCCAATGTTCATACGTGATGGTACGCCCAGCGGGTTCAGTACGATGTCGACCGGCGTACCGTTCTCATCGTATGGCATATCTTCGATCGGGTTGATCTTGGAGATAACACCTTTGTTCCCGTGACGACCAGCCATCTTGTCACCAGGCTGGATCTGACGTTTAACGGCCAGATACACTTTAACGATTTTCAGCACGCCAGGTGCCAGGTCATCGCCCTGAGTGATTTTGCGGCGCTTCGCTTCGAGTTTCTTCTCAAACTCGTGCTTCAGCTCGTCGTACTGCTCTGCCAGCTGTTCCAGCTGGTTTTGCTTGTCTTCGTCGGTCAGGCCGAGTTCCAACCAGCGCTCGCGAGGCAGCTTTTCCAGTTTTTCCGCTTCAACGCCACCGGCAACCAGCAGGTAGCTAATACGGCTAAACAGGCCAGCTTCGAGGATCTGCAATTCTTCAGACAGGTCTTTCTTCGCCTGCTTCAGCTGCATCTCTTCGATTTCCAGCGCGCGCTTGTCTTTTTCCACGCCATCGCGGGTGAAGACCTGCACATCAATAATGGTGCCTGATACGCCGTTTGGTACGCGCAGAGAAGAGTCTTTAACGTCAGACGCTTTCTCACCGAAGATTGCACGTAACAGCTTCTCTTCTGGCGTCAGCTGGGTTTCACCTTTCGGCGTTACCTTACCAACCAGAATGTCGCCGCCGGTCACTTCAGCACCGATATAAACGATACCGGATTCATCCAGCTTGGAGAGCGCAGCTTCACCCACGTTAGGGATGTCAGCGGTGATCTCTTCCGGCCCCAACTTGGTGTCACGAGACACACATGCCAGTTCCTGAATGTGGATGGTGGTGAAGCGATCTTCCTGTACCACACGCTCGGAGACTAAGATGGAGTCTTCGAAGTTGTAGCCGTTCCAAGGCATGAACGCGACGCGCATGTTCTGACCCAGTGCCAGTTCGCCGAGATCCGTTGAAGGACCATCAGCCAGCACATCACCACGTTCAATTGGCTCACCCAGGTTCACGCAAGGCATCTGGTTGATGCAGGTGTTCTGGTTAGAACGGGTGTATTTGGTCAGGTTGTAAATGTCGATACCGGCTTCGCCTGGGTACATTTCGTCTTCGTTAACTTTGATAACGATACGGGATGCATCCACGTACTGAACAGTACCACCACGTTTTGCTACGGCTGTAACACCGGAGTCAACCGCTACCGCGCGTTCCATACCGGTACCAACCAGCGGCTTATCAGCACGCAGAGTTGGAACCGCCTGACGTTGCATGTTTGCACCCATCAATGCGCGGTTGGCGTCATCGTGCTCCAGGAACGGGATCAGTGACGCACCAACAGAAACGATCTGCTGGGTGGATACGTCCATGTAGTCAACCTGATCGCGGCTGAACAAGCTCGATTCGCCTTTACTACGGCAAGTAACCAGATCGTCTACGAAGTGACCTTCGTCGTCGAGGTTGGTGTTAGCCTGAGCGATAACGTAGTTACCCTCTTCAATTGCAGAGAGGTAATGAATTTCGTCGGTCACCACGCCTTCGCGAACGCGACGGTATGGGGTTTCCAGGAAACCGTACTCATTGGTCTGTGCGTACACGGACAAGGAGTTGATCAGACCGATGTTTGGACCTTCAGGCGTTTCGATTGGGCACACGCGACCGTAGTGCGTCGGGTGAACGTCTCGAACTTCAAAGCCTGCACGCTCACGCGTCAGACCGCCCGGGCCAAGTGCAGAGATACGACGTTTGTGCGTAATCTCAGACAGTGGGTTGTTCTGGTCCATAAACTGGGACAGCTGGCTGGAACCAAAGAACTCTTTCACTGCTGCAGAAATTGGCTTGGCGTTGATCATGTCCTGAGGCATCAGGGTATCCAGATCGCCTAAAGACAGACGCTC